>VXNO01000074.1 GCA_009840575.1 Chloroflexota bacterium
AAGCAACGCATATCCAGCAGATTCGCCACTCCCGCGCTATTGAAACAAGGACTGCAACTGTGATATACAATAAGCTGCGTTCATTTCTGAAGCACAAGGAGCCCATGGGTGATGTTCAAGCGATTGGCTACTTCTGCCATCATGGCATTGGTTGTTGTCTCATCAATTATGGCTATGGAAGCAGCAAATCTGTGTTTTGATGAGCTTGCTGGTTTGTGCCAAACACAGCGTCAGTGGCAGGCGGGTTATCATTGTCATGTAGACAACGGACTGTCAAACTGCTCCGATGTTGACAAGGCAATTCTCCTTGAGCTCGGTTGGGTTCAACCGAGTAGCTGGATTGACCTGGTATGGGATGGGAATTCTCTATCATCGCAACAGCAAGGCTCGTCTGGTCGACCGCCGCTGCCAGCAATCATTTGGATTGATGGCACTTCTTGTGTTGTCCGTGAGGGCGTCCCCGCGGAGGAAGATATACCGGTCGGGCAGAAAACGGATATTGGCGGAGGGAAAAAGGTCCTGCGGAGTAAAGATAATGATCTTGACTGCTCTACGGTCAAGATATACCATACGCACGACATTGAGGGGCAGCGAATTGCGAATGGGTGATATAGAGCAAAGCCTACCCACAGCCGCCAGCTTCGGCTATTATCCTTATCCAAACGGCATAGTTCGGTCTGGGTCGCTGCTCGCTGGCAACTGACTTTCGCACAACCTGAGTGTGAAGAAAGCGCGGGGTGGCACACCCGGCGCTTTTTTTGTGCAATTTTGCGTAGGAGAAGCAGCATGATACGAGGCATTCGCGGCGCGACCACGGTGGAATCCAACGCGGGCGAGGCAATACTGGAAGCCACGCAGGAATTGCTGGCTGCCATGATTGAGGGCAATGGCATCGTGGAAGAGGATGTCGCCAGCGTGCTTTTTTCCGCGACGCCCGAGCTTGACGATACCTTCCCCGCCCAAGCCGCGCGCCGGATGGGCTGGACGCGCACCGCCTTGATGGGCTTCCAGGAGGCGGATGTCAAGCAAGGCTTGCCCAATTGCATCCGCGTGCTGATCCATTGGAATACCGATAAATCCCTGGACGAAATCCGCCATGTGTTTTTGCGCAAGGCGGTTGCGCTGCGCCCCGACCTGATGGAGGACGGCTCGTGACTGGCGGCTTCCAGGCGCGCAGGCTCGCCATCGTCGGCTTGGGCTTGATGGGCGGTTCGCTGGCGCAGGCAATTCGCCCGCATGTCGAGCGCATCATCGGCATCGACCGCGATGAACGGGCGCGGCAGGTTGCGTTGGAACGCGGCTTGGTCGATCGCGCCACCGCCGACCTGAAAGACGGTGTCAATCGCGCCGATGTGGTGATTTTGGCGACGCCGGTGCGCGTCATTGTCGATCTGCTCAAGAATGAATTGGGCAGTTATCTGCGCTCCAACACGTTGGTCATGGATATCGGCAGCACCAAACAGGATATTGTTGCGGCTATGGCGGCTTTGCCCATCGGCGTCAATGCGGTGGGCGGGCACCCCATGACCGGCAAGGAAAATGGCGGCATCGACGAAGCGGACGGCAGGCTCTATCGCAATCGACCGTTTGTTCTCTGCCCATCGCGGCGGACCACGCCCGCGGCTCGATTGCGCGCCCAAGCCTTGGTGGAATCGCTGGGCGGGCTGCCTATCGAAATGGCTGCCGAGCGCCACGACCACATCGTCGCCGGCATCAGTCATCTGCCGTACCTGCTCAGCGCGACGCTGGTGGCGACTATTTCCAACCGGGCGCAGGCTGACGCGACCTTTTGGGCGCTGGCGGCGGGCGGCTTCCGCGATACCAGCCGCCTGGCTGCTAGCGATGTTACCATGATGGGCGATATATTGAGCACAAACAGGCAGGCGGTCGCCACCTTATTGGCGCAGTTCCGCATGCAGTTGGCTATGCTGGAAACGATGTTGATTGCTGGCGATGAAGAGCGACTGAGCGAATCGCTGCTGCCAATCCAGGCGGCGCGCAAGGAATGGGCGCGGAAATATGAAAATGGCCGCTAGACATAAGCAATTCTGGCTGCGCGCGGGCGGGGCGCTACGTGGCGAAGTGACTGTGCCCGGCGACAAATCCATCTCGCACCGCGCTGTCATGCTGGCGGCGCTGGCGCAGGGGCGGTCGCAGATCCGCGGCTGGCTGGCGGCGGGCGATACCGAAGCCACCCTGAACGCCATGCAAGGCTTGGGCGCGCAAATCGAACGGATTGACGCCAATACCTTGCTCATTGACGGCGGCGAACTGCGCGAGCCATCCAAAGCGCTTGACCTGAAAAATGCCGGCACGGGCATTCGTCTGTTGGCTGGCTTGTTGGCGGGGCAGCCATTCCCCACCGTGCTGGATGGCAGCGCCCAATTGCGCCGCCGCCCCATGCAGCGCATCACCGCCCCTCTGCAATTGATGGGCGCGAATATCGAAGCCGCCGCCGGCGCTTGCCCGCTCACAATCAAGCCGGCGCGCTTGCAGGGCATCACCTATGACATGCCCATCGCCAGCGCCCAGGTCAAGAGTGCCATCCTGCTAGCGGGTTTATATGCCGATGCGCCGACGACCGTCCTCCAGCCAGGTCCCGCCCGTGACCACAGCGAGCGTATGCTACGGTCAATGGGCGCGCGCCTGGACGAAGACGGCAATCAAGTGACTATCCACCCCTGCGCCGAGCTTGCGCCGTTGAATATCCATGTGCCTGGCGATGTGTCGTCCGCCGCCTTTCTGCTGGTGGCGGCTTTGCTCGCGCCAGGCAGCGAACTGACGATCCGCGGCGTGAACCTGAACCCTACCCGCACCGGGCTGCTGGATGCGCTGGCTGCGATGGGCGCGGATTTCAGCCTGACGAACCGCGGCGAACAAGCTGGCGAGCCCATCGGCGACATCACGGTGCGGCACAGCGCGCTCAAAGGAATCGAGATCGGTGGCGAGCTGGTCGTGCGCATGATTGACGAATTCCCGATATTGATGGTCGCGGCGCTGCAAGCCGAGGGCGAAACCATCGTGCGCGATGCCCGCGAGCTGCGCGTCAAAGAGACCGACCGCATCGCTGTCATGGCGGCTGAACTGTGCAAGCTCGGCGCAGTCATCGAAGAGCGCGAAGATGGCTTTCGTATTGTCGGCCCACAAGTTTTATCCGGCGGGCAGGTCGATGGGCACGATGATCATCGCATCGCCATGAGCTTGACCGTCGCGGGCTTGTCCTCGGCGGAAGGCGCGCTGGTAACCGATGCGGCTTGCGCGGACGATAGCTTCCCTGGCTTTGCCGAGACCCTGCAAAGGCTGGGCGCGCGCTTGGTGGCGACATAATGGCGCAGAAGCGAGTCGGCGTCATCGGCTTCCCGGTCGAACACAGCCTCAGCCCCATCATGCACAATGCGGCGTTTGCGGCGCTGGGCATGCGCGACTGGCGGTATGACGCCATGTCGATCCCGCCTGATATCTTGCGGCTGGGCTTGCGCGAGCCGATGCAGCATGGCTATATCGGTATTAATGTCACCGTGCCGCACAAAGAAGCCATTATGCAATATGTGCGCGCGGATGATACGGCAAGAGCCATCGGCGCGGTCAACACAGTCGACTTTCGCACTGGTCTAGGCACCAACACCGACGCGGCTGGCTTGCTGAGTGACCTGGCCGCCAATGATATCGAGATCGCAGGAGCGCGGGTGCTCGTGCTGGGAGCGGGTGGCGCGGCGCGGGCGGCTGCTTATGGCTTGGCGCGGGCTGGGGCGAGCGTGACAATCGTCAACCGCACCATGAAGCGCGCGCAGAGATTGGCGCAAGAGCTGCGGGAGAGCGCGGGCATCAGCGGTTTGCGAGTCATGACATTAGACGAAGCCGCCGACTGGGGCATGTCTTTAATTGTCAATTGCACATCAGCGGGCTTGCACCCGCATATAACCCAATCACCCTGGATATTTGGCCTTCCTTTCCCGACCGGGGTGACCGTCTACGATATGGTCTACCGCCCCGCCAATACCGCGCTGATGCAGCAATGCCTGGCGCATGGCGGACGCGCTATCGGCGGGCTGGGCATGCTGGCGCGGCAAGGCGCGATCGCCTTTGAACTTTGGACGGGTGTCGAGCCGCCGATAGAGGTGATGATGGCTGCGCTGCGGTCGGCGCTGGCAGCGAAAGACGAGGGCAAATAGACGATGCCAATCCGATTCTTCACCGCGGGCGAGAGCCACGGACCAGGTTTGACCGCCATAGTAGAAGGCATGCCGGCTGGTCTGCCACTGAGCGCCGAAGGCATCAACCACGACCTGCGCCGCCGTCAAAAAGGCTATGGCAGCGGCGGGCGCATGCAGATTGAAAAAGATGGCATCATCATCACCGCCGGTGTCATGAATGGCTTGACGACTGGCGCGCCCATCGCCCTGCAAGTGCAAAACCGCGACTTCCGCAGTTGGAAAGACCGCGAAATCACGCCCATCACCACGCCGCGGCCCGGTCATGCCGACCTCACTGGCGCGGTCAAATATGGCTACCGCGAGCTGCGTCTATCGCTAGAGCGAGCCAGCGCCCGCGAAACCACCATGCGCGTGGCGGTCGGCGCAATCTGCAAAACCTACCTGCGCCAGTTTGGCGTCCGCATCGATGGCTATGTGTCCCAGATTGGCGATGTCGTGGCGGACCTGGCGGATATGCCGCTGGACGAGCGCATTGAACATAACGAAGACAATGACCTGCGCTGCCCGGATGCTGAGGCGGCGCTGCGCATGCGCCAATTGATACGCCAAATAAAAATTGACAAAGATACTTTGGGCGGGGTTTTTGAAGTGGTGGCGCGCGGGGTGCCGCCGGGCTTGGGCTCGCATGTGCATTATGACCGCAAGCTGGATGCCCGTTTGGTCGCCGCTATGGTCAGCATCCAGGCGATGAAAGGCGCGGAGGTCGGCAGCGCCTTCGCAAATGCCGGCAAGCGCGGCTCGCAAGTCCATGACGAGATCGTTGTCGATGGCGCTGGCAACTTGTCGCGCAGCAGCAACCGCGCCGGCGGGCTGGAAGGCGGCATCAGCACAGGCGAGCCGATTGTGCTGCGCGTCGCCATGAAGCCGATTTCGACCATGCTGCGCGGCGCGGAATCGGTCGACCTGGCGACCGGCAAAGCCAACCCGACTGTTTATGAACGCAGCGATTTCTGCGCGCTGCCGCGGGCGGTGCCAGTTGGCGAAGCCATGATGGCGATTGTGCTGGCGGATGCGCTGCTGGAGAAACTGGGCGGCGACAGCCTGGAAGAAATGCTGCCGCGATTCGCTGCCCTGCGCCGCAATCATATCGACGATCTGCCCATGGACAACCAGCCCTGGCGCTTCGGATACGAGCTATGAGCAGCGCGCGCAATATCGTCATCACCGGTTTCATGGGCAGCGGCAAGACCACCGTTGGCGAGCTCTTGGCGCAGCGCCTGGGGCGAGAGTTTGTCGATATGGACAGGGCAATTGAAACGCGGGCAGGCGCGCCCATCCGCCAGATTTTCGCGCGCAAGGGCGAGGCGGGCTTCCGCGAACTGGAACGAACCCTGGCGCTGGAACTGGCGCTGCGGCGCGGGTTGGTGGTGGCGACTGGCGGCGGCGCATTAATCGCTGACGATCTGCGCGAGATGTTCTTGCAACAATGCCATGTTTATTGCCTGGATGCCAGCAAAGCCGAGCTGAGCTCGCGCCTGTGGGACAGCCGCGAGCGCCCCCTGGCGGCTGGTTGGGAGGCGCTCTATGACGCGCGCAAGGCGATTTATGCCAGCATCCCGCGGCAGGTGCTTACCGCTGGCAAGACAGCCACTATGGTCGCTGGCGAAATCGCAGCGCGAGAGGCGGGCGCGCTGTATGTGAAGACGCCGAGCGGCGGCTACCCCATCCACATCGAAGCCGGCATCTTGTCGCGCATCGGCGAAGAAGCCGCCTCGCTGGGGCTGGACGGGCAGGTGGCGGTGATTACCAACGAGACCATCGCGCCGCTCTATGGCGAGGCATTGACGCGGCAGCTTCCCAATGCGCGTATGATTGCCTTGCCCGATGGCGAAGCGCACAAGACCCTGGCGACCGTCGCGCAAGTCTACGACTCGCTGCTGGAGATGGGCGCGGACCGCAGCACGGTCATCATCGCGCTGGGCGGCGGCGTGGTCGGCGATACGGCGGGCTTCGTGGCGGCGACGTATATGCGCGGCATCCCCCTGCTGCAAGCGCCAACGACCTTGCTGTCCATGGTCGATTCCAGCGTGGGCGGCAAGGTGGGCGTCGACCTGCCGCAGGGCAAAAACCTGATTGGCGCATTCAAACAGCCCCGCGCTGTGCTCATCGACCCCGATGTCCTGGCCACGCTGCCGCCGCTGCAATGGCGCTGTGGCATGGCGGAAGTCATCAAACACGGCCTCATCGCCCAGCCCGGCTTGCTAAACCCCGAACTATGGCAACCAGAGCACGCCGAAGAACTGGTGCGGCAGGCGGTGCAGGTCAAAATTGACTTTGTCGAGATCGACCCTTATGAACAAGGCATCCGCGCCCACCTCAACCTGGGGCATACCTTCGGGCACGCCATCGAAAAAGTAACCGGCTACGCGGTGCCGCATGGGGAAGCCGTGGCCATCGGCATCGTGTGCGCGGCGAAATTATCCCGCAACCTCGGCTTCATCACCGAGGCGATGGTCGCGCGCATACAAAAAATTTGCTGGCAGATAGGCTTGCCCACCGATATCGCTGTCGACCGCGAGCGCTGGTATGCGGCGATGGCCACTGACAAAAAGTGGCAAGGCGGTGAATCGCGGCTGATTGCGCTAAAGCGAATCGGCGAGGCGGCGGTGGTGCATGGCTTGTCCAAAGAAACTATCATGGCTGTGCTTTGAGGGTAGGAGTAGGGCAAATGACAAAAGGCATCCTGCTGCTGCACGGGCCCAACTTGAACCTGCTGGGGACGCGCCAGCCAGAGATTTATGACAGGATAACGCTGGCGGATATCGACGCGGCGGCGCAAGAGCATGTCACGGCATACCCGATTGACTTGCGGGCTACGCAATCCAATCATGAAGGCGCGCTGATTGACAGCCTGCACGAAGCGCGCGATTGGGCGCATGGCGTGGTCTTCAATCCCGGCGCCTATACGCATACATCGCTGGCGTTGCGCGATGCGATTGTCGCCATCGAAATCCCGGTCATCGAGGTGCATCTCTCCAATGTGCATGGGCGTGAGGCCTTCCGGCACAAGTCGCTGCTGGCGGGCGTCTGCCTGGGGCAGATAGCGGGCTTCGGCTGGCAAGGCTATATTCTGGCTGTTGACGCCTTGCTGCGGCGCTGGGGCTTGCTGGGCGATGCAGCCGCGATTCCAAATTGACCTTGTCGGCACAAGCAGGAAGACAATATGACTTCGTCCAGCCATATCCTGGCAGCGGTTGCCGAGCAAAAACTGCGCTTCATCGCCCTGTGGTTCACTGATATCACCGGCTTGGTCAAAAGCGTCATGATCCCGGCGCGCGAGCTGGAAAATGTCTTCACCAACGGCTCGCATTTTGATGGCTCGGCGATCGAAGGTTTCGCCCGCGTCGCCGAGAGCGACATGGTGCTGATGCCCGACCCCGGCAGCTTTGCCATCTTGCCTTGGACGGAGGGCGAAGAAAAGACCGCCCGCCTCATCTGCGCCATCCATACACAAAATGGCGAGCCTTTTATCGGCGACCCGCGCAATGTGCTCAAGCGAGCACTGCAACAGGCGCGGGAGCTGAACCTGCGCTTCAAAACCGGTATGGAGCTGGAGTTTTTCCTGTTTCCGCTGGATTCGAATGGGCAGCCGCAGGTCAACGCGCAAAGCGATATCGCTGGCTACTTCGATATCCCGGACGAGCCCATCCGCTCCCTGCGCCGGCACATGCTGATGACATTGGCTGCGCTGGGCATTCGCGTGGATTCGACGCACTCCGAGACGGGCAGCGGGCAGCACGAAATCGACTTTCAGTACGATGATGCCCTGCGCTCGGCGGACAACATCCTGACGGCGCGCATCGCCCTGAAGTCGGTCGCCAGCCAGTTCAATTATTACTGCACATTCATGCCGCGCCCCCATGCCAATAGACCTGGCTCGGGCATGCACACGCATCAAAGCTTGCACGCTGCTGATAGTGGCGCGAATCTATTCGCCGATAGCCGCCGCGAATACAGCTTGTCGGAGATTGCGACTTGGTTCCTGGCCGGACAGCTCGAACACGCGCGCGCCATGTGCGCTGTGCTGGCGCCGCTGGTCAATTCCTACAAGCGCCTGGGCACCAGCTTCGAAGCGCCTATCCATGTAACCTGGGCGCATGTCAATCGCAACGCCCTCATCCGCGTGCCCAGCACCGCGCCGGGCAAGGAATATCACGCCCGGCTGGAGCTGCGCTGCCCCGACCCGACCGCCAACCCCTACCTGGCTATGGCTGTCATGCTGCAAGCCGGGCTGGATGGCATCCGCCACAAGATGCCCCTGCCCGAGCCGATGGAAGAAACGCTCATGCAAGGCGCGCCGGGGCGCATGCGTCAGATCGCTGTCCTGCCACAGTCGCTGGACGAGTCGCTGGACGCGCTCAGCCAGGATGATGTGATTCTGTCCGCGCTAGGGCCTTACGTCAGCGACCGCTATATCGCCGCCAAACGCCAGGAATGCGCTGAATACAACCGCCAGGTTACGGAATGGGAACTTAGTCGCTATTTGAGCCGCTATTGAGCAGCAGGGCGTGAATCTGGCGGACGGCTTGGGGCGCGTCAGCCAGGCGGACCACCACGCTGAGGCTGCAATGCGACGCGCCCAAAGACAGCGCCAATATCTCGATGCCCGCCAGCGCCTCCAGCACCTGCCCGACCAACTGCGGAGCGTTATCCAGCCGGCTGCCGATTGCCGTAACCAGCGAGACGGTTTCAATCTGCCAAGGCATTTTCTCGGGGTATTCGCTCATCTTTGCTTTTAAGGCGCGCTGCAAGCGGTCGACACCATCAATGCCGATGCTGGTGGGGATGACCAGGCACAAGAAGCTGCCACCGCTGGATTGCGAGGCGATCATCACTTCCGAGCGCATGCCCAGGGTCTTGAAAACCGTATTGCCGACCAGCCGATTCACGCCCGCCAGGGAGCCGCTCTGGCTGCGTCGCAGCGATAAGCCCAGCACATTCGTAACCGCTTTCAGCTGCGGCTTTGGTGATTCTGGCGCGGCCGCTATCAAAGTGCCGCTTGTTTCTGGCGCGAAGATATGCTTGATGCGCAGCGGCAATTTTCGCTCTGCCAGCGGCGCGATCATGCGGGCGTGCAGCAATTTTGCGCCGAAATATGCCAGGTCCGCCGCCTCATCGTAACTTAGCCTTTTGATGACGCGAGCCTCAGGCAGCTCACGCGGGTCGGCGGACATCATGCCGGCGACATTTGTCCATATCCACAAGGCATCGGCGGGCAGCAAGGCGCTGATGACCGAAGCGGTGTAATCGGTGCCGCCGCGCCCCAGGGTGGTGGTTTCGCCGGCGCTGGTTGCGCCGATATAGCCGGTTACCACAGGCACGTTATCCAACTGCAGCATAGGCAGCAGCCGCTCCTGTACGCGTTGGGCGGTCTGCGCGAGGTCGGGGTTGGCGTTGCCATGCACGGCATCGGTGATGATGAGGCTCCTGCTATCGACCGCTGCGCCGCGCAAGCCATGCTGACGCAGCAGCGCCGCGATGATCCGCGCCGAGAGCTGTTCGCCCACCGCCACGACCTCATCGCTGGCGCTGGCCAGCAGCTCGTCGCGCAGGTCCTTGGCGATGGCTTGGCAGGCAGCCAGCATCTGCGAAAGCAATTGGTCGATATCCGCGCCAAGCGTCGCGCGGGCGGGTGCCTGCAGCGGCAGCTCGTCCACCAGGGCAAAGTGCCGCGAGCGCAGGTTGGCGGCGATGCGCCGGTAGCCGCGGCGGTTGTCCACTTGCGCCAGTTGCGCGGCTTCCAGCAGCATGTCGGTTACGCCATCCAGCGCCGATACCACCACCACAACTCGGTCCCAGCGCTGGGTTTCTCGCGTGATGATGCCCTGCAACTGGCTCAGCGCATTGACCGTGCCCAAGGCATTGCCGCCGAATTTCATCACCAGGCTGCGCATGATTGTGTACCCAGTCAGCCGATTGCCACAGTTTCATTGTAGCAAGTAGAACGCGCCAGGCACAAGCAGGCTGCTGGTGTCGGCAGGAAAATCGCATCAAAATTAATTCACCACAGAGGAAACGAGGCTACACAGAGGGTGCAGAGTTTTGGTGTAGGGGCGAGGCGGCGCTTGTGCATATTGCGCAGTCCGCCGATGTCAAGTAGAGTCTTGATGAATCGGAAAAAATTATCGGGCGCGGAAGGCTCATGTGCCCGAAAAAAGGCAAAGCGACTATGGCAGGCGCAGTGGCGCAAGAGCGCGAGCAAGTGGCGGGCGTGCGCTTCCAAAAGGTGGGCAAACTCTATCATTTTGACTATGCGGAACACCCGGGCTTGAAGCAAGGCGATTATGTCATCGTGGACACGCGCCGTGGACGCCAGATGGGGCAGGTGATGGGCTTTACCGCGCCAGACGCTGACCGCAGTGTGCGCAAGATTCTGCGCCCCGCCACCCCGCGCGATATGGTGCTGCGCCAGCATTGGGAAGCCCAACAGGACGAAGCGCTCGCAATTTGCCAGACGACAGCAGCCAGCTTGCGCTCCATGTCCGAAGCCAAGTTTGTCGCCGCGCAATACAACTACGATGGCACCGTGCTTACCTTTTTATTCAGCGCCGAACAAAAGATGGACAGCGCTGTGCTGCAAAAGCGCTTGCAGCGGCGCTTTGATGCGCGCGTCGAGATGCGGCAGATTGGACCCCGCGATGTGGCAAAGCTGCTGGGCGGCTTTGGCGCTTGTGGCATAGAGCGCTGCTGCAGCAGCTTCCTGACTGATTTCAGCCCGATCTCGATCAAGATGGCGAAGGCGCAAGGCATCTCGCTGAACCCGTCGGAAATCACGGGTATGTGCGGGCGCTTGCGCTGCTGTCTGGTTTATGAATACGAACAATATGTAGAAGCGCGCAAGCAACTGCCGCGCCGCAACAAGCGCATCGGCACGCCACATGGCGAGGGGCGCGTCCTCGACCAACTCCCGCTCCTGGATGCGGTACGTGTCGACTATGGTGAAGGCATACGCAAGACCGTGCTGCGCGCCGATATCATCCCGCTGGAGGAGTTTCGCAAATTAGCCGAGAAGGCGCAGGCCCCCTGCGACCGACATGGCGATGGCAGCTGCGAATGCGGCTTGCCGGCTGGCCAGCGCGTCGCCGACCAGGTCAATGCGCGCGTGGATGCCCCGCCGGCTGGGCAGGCGACCGAAGCCAAAGCCGAGCCGAAAAGCGCTCAAGACCGTCCGCGGCGGGCGCGTGACAAACAACGAGAGGGCGCTCCTCGTTCCAGCCGTCGGCGCAGACGCCGGCGCGGTGGCAGGCGCGGCAAGAAAACCAGCGGATCCCCCAGCAGCGAAGGCAGGAAACCTGAATGAGCAGCAAGCAGGCAGATACAACTGAAACTCCCCTGCGCGTGCTGGGCGTATTCGCGCATCCCGATGACCCGGAGTTTTTTGCCGGCGCGACCTTCGCCAAGTGGGCGGCTGACGGCGCGGATATCACCTTTGTGCTGGCGACCAGCGGCGACAAAGGCAGCAGCGACCCCGCGATGACACACGAGCGTCTAGCGGCTATGCGCGAAGACGAAGAACGAGCGGCGGCGGCGGTATTGGGCGTGAACGAGGTCGTCTTCCTGCGCTATAAGGATGGCGAGCTCTACCCGACACTGGAGCTGCGGCGGGATATCACGCGCATCATCCGCCTGAAGAAACCGGAAATCGTGGTAACGCTCGACCCAACCGTGTACTGGCGCGGGGCGGGCGGCATCAATCATCCCGACCACCGCGCTATCGGCGATGCGACATTGGCGGCTGTCTTCCCGACCGCGCGTGACCGGCTTAATTTCCTTGAGCACGAGCGCGATGAAGGGCTGGAAACGCACAAGGTAGCGCGGGTGTATATCGCGGGCGCGCTCGAGCCGACCACCAGCATCAATGTAACTGACTCGGTCGAAACGCAAATCGAATCGCTGCGCGCGCACAAGAGCCAGATAGCCGACATGGACAAGATGGCTGAGCGCATCCGCGAGCGCTCGCTGGATCCAAACGCGCCAGCCGAGTACCCCCGCCATATTGAACGATTTCGCGTTATTCACATGAGGTAAATCGGCAATGACAATCGAATTCATGCAGGAGGCGCAGGCGCTGCGCGATGAGCTGGTTGCCCGCCGCCGCGACTTTCATCGGCATCCCGAATTGGCATTCCAGGAGCGGCGCACCGCCGGCATCGTCGCCGAAGAATTAAATGGGCTAGGCTTGGAAGTGCAGACCGGCGTCGGCAAAACCGGCGTCATCGGCATCCTGGAAGGCGCGCAAGACGGTCCCACGGTACTGTACCGCGCCGACATGGACGCCCTGCCCATCCAGGAAGACAACAGCGCCGATTATGTCTCGCGGACGGACGGCGTCATGCACGCTTGCGGGCACGATGGCCATACCGCCATCGCGTTGGGCATCGCCAAATTGCTGTCCGAGCATCGAGACGAGCTGGGTGGGCGCGTTAAGTTCGTCTTCCAACCCGCCGAAGAAGTCGGGGGCGGCGCAGCAGCTATGATCGCCGATGGCGCGCTGGAATCGCCCGCGCCAGATATCTCGCTGGGCATCCACCTGTGGAACGACCTGGAAGTCGGGCAGGTGAGCGTTGTGCCAGGCCCCGCCATGTCCGGCGCTGGCATGTTTGAAATCACAGTGCATGGCAAGGGTGGGCATGGCGCTATGCCGCACCAAACCGCCGACCCGATTGTCTGCGCGGCGCAGCTTATCGTGGCGCTGCAATCGCTGGTCAGCCGCAATGTCGACCCGCTGGATATGGTCGTGCTGACCATCGGCACCATCAAAGGTGGCAGCGCGCGCAATATCATCCCGTCTTCAGTTACCTTTAATGGCTCGTACAGACTCTTCCGCGAAGAGACGCGCGGCTTGATTAAAAGACGCATCCGCGAGATTGCTGACGGGGTATGCCAAGCCATGGGCTGCCGCGCAGAGCTTGATTTGGGTATGGGTATTGGTCCGGTAATCAACGATGCCGAAGTGGCTCGCCGCGCCAGCGAAGTCTTCGCCCGCTATGCGGATGATGTGGCGGTGGTCGCGCAGCCCTGGATGGCATCGGAAGATGTCGGCTTGCTAATGGAGCGCAACCCCAGCGCCTATCTGCTGGTTGGCTCGGCGAATCGCGCGCGGTCGCTGGACTATCCGCATCATCACCCCCGCTTTGACTTTGACGAGGCTGTGTTGCCGCTGAGCGTCGGTTTGATGTCGGCTGCTATCGCCGATTACCTGCGAGCGGATGCCTGAATGAGCGGGCAAGCGCCTTTCAGCTGGCGGGCTGGCGCGGGCTGGCTGGTTTTGTCGGGCAGCGCGCACCCCTTGAGCGAAATCCGCGCCTTGGCTTTGAGCCGTTGCAACCCCGGCGCGGATGTTGCCTGTATCGCGCAGACAGACGTGATGGGCGATGCGCTGATGGACGACCTGGCGGAGCTGGGCGCGCCAGCCGGCTACCACATCGACCTGGCAGAAGTGGATAACAACTTGCTTTACGAGCGCATCGCCAGCGCTGGTTTGATCGTCCTCGCGGCGAGATGCGCGGATTCGCTGCGGCGCGCGCTGAGTCAGATGGCTGTGCATGCTTTGAAGCAGGCTTTAGCGGGCGGGGCTTTGCTCCTGTGCGAAGGCGCGGCGGCTGAATTGTTTGGCGAGCGCCGTCTGTCGGCTGCGGATGGCTTGACGCGCGGCTTGAACTTTGTGCATGGTGCGGTTATCTTGCCGACCAGCGCGGGGCACAACGTCCAGGCGACGCGCTGGCTGCAAAGCCAACTGTCAGAAGTCGCTGTGATTCGCTTGCAGCCGGGCTCGGCTTTGGCGCTGGGTCCAGGCGGGCAGATGGAAACCTGGGGCAATCGTGATATTACGATCCGCATAAGCGCGTTGCAGCCGCAGGAGTTGGCTCGCGCAGGGGCAGGCTAAGATGCCGATTTCGATAATCATTGGCGCGCAATGGGGCGATGAAGGCAAGGGGCGCGTGGTTGATTGGCTGGCGTCGGCGGCGGATGTCGTCGCCCGTTATGCCGGTGGGGATAACGCCGGGCACACCGTCGCCTTGGATGGCGAGGTTTACAAGCTGCATTTGCTGCCCTCCGGCGTCTTGCACGAGCAAGTCGTCTCGGTCATGGGCAATGGCATGGTCATCAATCCAGTCAATTTGGTGCGCGAGATTAAAGCGCTGCGCGCCATGGGCATCGAGATTAGCCCGCAGAACCTCATCATCAGCTCGCGGGCGCACATCATTACGCCGGCGCACATCGCCCTGGACGCAGCCAAAGAATCCGCCTTGGGCGATGCAAAAATCGGCACAACCCTGCGCGGCATTGGCCCCGCCTACCTCGATAAATGCGGACGCGCGGGCATTCGCACCGGCGACATGCTGCTGGATGTCGAGGTCTTCGCCGAGCGGCTCATCAGCGGGATTGCGGTGGCAAATGACAGCTTGCAAAAACAGGGCATAGAGCCGCTGGATGCGCGCGCGGCGGCAGAGAGTTATCTGAAAGCGGCGGATTTCTTGCGCGGCTTTATCCAGGACGCCTCAATATTCCTGCACCAGGCGCTGAAAGCCGGCGCGCGCGTCGTCTGTGAAGGCGCGCAGGGTACCTTACTGGATATCGACCATGGCAGCTATCCCTTTGTTACCAGCTCATCGCCCACGGCTGGCGGCGCGCTGACCGGCTTGGGGATGGGTCCCATGCAGGTTGACCGCGTCCTGGGCGTGGCAAAAGCCTTCAGCACGCGCGTTGGCGGCGGCCCCATGCCGACCGAGCTGGAAGGCGAGCTGGCTGATCGACTACGTGGCAGTGGTGAAAATTTCTGGGACGAATTTGGCACGACAACCGGGCGTCCCCGCCGCTGTGGCTGGCTGGATGGCGTTTTGCTGCGCTATGCCTGCATGGTCAATGGCTTCAGTGAGTTGATGCTCACCAAGCTGGACATCCTGTCGGGCTTTGAGCAGCTAAAACTGGCGACAGCCTACGAAATTGATGGCTTACGCAGCGAGCATCCACCGGTTACCAACGAAGAACTGGAACGCGCCACCGCTATTTATGAGACCATGTCGGGCTGGAGCGAAGACATCAGCGGCTGTCGGAGATTCGCGCAGTTGCCCGCCGCGGCGCAAAACTATGTCCAGCGCGTGGCGGAACTTTGCGAAGTACCTATCAACACGGTCAGCGTGGGTCCCGAGCGCAGCCAGCTAGTGCAGCGCTGAAAGGCACTCCCATCCCCCGCCCCCTTGCCCCCAGAACGAGGGAAGGGGAGTTTTCTAGCGATTCTGTAGCCTTAAAGCCCCTCCCTCATTTTGAGGTGGGGGTAAAGTGGGCATTCAAAATCGCATAACTTAGCTGCGCCTACTTGTGTCTCTGGAGCTAATTTATTTGACGCGCTGAGCGCGATATGCTGCCTTGCGCGCGCGGCTGCCAGCGGCTAGAATTAACGCGGATACAAAAGCTGGGGGAGAGCGCAACATGAAGGCTTTGGGCGCAGTCGCGGTCATATTTGCAATTCTGCTGGCGGGTGGCGCGATTACCTCCAACTTGCTGTCGTCCGACCTGGCTATCCAGCAGACGACCGACCCTAGCGGCGACTTCCTCACCGCCACGCCCGACCAGGCTATCGCATTCTTGCTAATCACCGGCTTCATCCTCTTCAATGTGCTGGGCGCGGGCTTGACCGTTATGGCCGTATTCTGGCTGCTGAATCGTGGCCTTGCTTCCGTCCGCCAGGGCTCCACTTCCTGAACGACAGTCCAACCATTGCGCAATGACAACACCCGAAGACAACAGCAAGGCACAGCGCAGACGCTTCGTTTTGGCGCTTGTCTTCACCTGCATCGCGATCTTTGCGCTGCTCATCGCCCTGTTGCTGCGCTCGGAAGCGGCCGGCGAAACCGCCAGCAGCGAGGCCTACCGCGACCAACTCGCGACCGCTCTTGCCGCCCCGGACTGGATTATCGGCGAGAAATTGTCGGCGCAATACGAGTGCAATGCCTGCCACATGGAAGGCGATGGCAGCGCAGCGCCACTCTTCGCCGGGCTGGGGGATGTCGCCGCGACTCGCCGCGCGGAGCTGGATGCTGAGCAATACCTATACGAAGCCATTGTTTACCCCAGCGCGCACCTGGTCGCCGGCTACACCGACGCCATGCCCAACAATTATGCCGACCGCTTGTCACTATCCGAAATTGGCGACCTCATCGCCTACCTACAGACCTTTCGCGCTGAGCCATGAGCCTCGATACCTTCGCAATCGCGGCGCTTGTGGATGAACTGCGCGAGCGGCTGCTCGGCGGACGCATCCAGGATGTCATCGATGTCGCGCCCATGTCGCTGGGGCTGGAAGCCTACGCCCAGGGCAAGCGACAATACCTGCTGCTCTGCGCTGAGTCGCAAGCGCCGCGCGTGCATTTAGTCGCTGCCAAGCTGCGCCGCGGGACGCATAAACCGACGCAGTTGGGCTTGTTATTTCGGCGCTATGTCGAAGGCGGGCGCATCACGCAAATCAGCCAGCCGCCTTGGGAGCGCCTGCTGGAAATCACTATCGAAGGCGCAAGCGAGCACCTGCGCATCATCGCCGAATTGATGCCGCGACGCGCCAACCTGCTGCTGGTGCGCGATTGCCAAATCCTGGATTGCCTCAATCGCGTGGGTCCTGAGCAAAACCGCTACCGCCTTAGCCTGCCCAATCACGACTATGTGCCGCCGCCACCCCTCCAGAATCAGCTTGACCCCGCCAAGGTTTCCGCCGTGGACCTGCAGCGTATGCTCGCCAGCGCCGACAAGCCCGCCCGGCAAGTTCGACGTCTGCTGCCGGGGCGCATCCTGGGCATGAGTCCCTTGCTCGCCAAAGAAATCGCCTTCCGCGCGGCGGGCGAAACCTCGGCGCGAGTCAGCGAGGTGGATAGCGAGGCGCTGTATGCCGCATTTTATGATGTTGTACAGCCACTACTCAGGCGGGACTGGCAGCCTGGTGTAGGCTGCGAAGCGGGTGTGGCTACAGTATTCGCTGCCTACAAGCTGACCCACCTTGACTGGCAGTCCCGTAGCTCCATCAGCGAGGCGATGGCGGCGGTATATGGCGAAATCACCGGCAGCCAAGCCTATGACGAAGCGCGCAAACCCGTGCAAGCTGCATTGACCGAGGCAAAAGCCAAACTAGCGGGCAAGCTGGTGTCGCTGCGGCAAGGGCTGCGCGATGACGACGAACGCGAGCGACTGCGGCAATCTGGCGAGCTCATCCTGGCGTATCAATACGCAATCAGCGCGGGGCAGGGTGAGTTGCGCGCGCAATATGACCTTGATGCGCCCGAGCTGATCATCCGCCTCGACGCGCGCCTAAGCCCGTTGGAAAATGCCCAAACCTATTTCCGCCGCTATGAAAAAGCCAAAGCCGCTGCCCAGGCGGTGCCCGCATTAATCGCGGAAACTGATCTGGAGCTCGCTTACCTCGCCCAGTTGGAAACCGACTTGCTTCACGCTGCCAATTGGCTGGAGATTGACGATGTCATCCAGTCGCTGCAAACGCGCGGGCATTGGGCTGGCGCTCGGCAAAAACGACTGGGCGGCGGCGGTCGGCAAGGACCGCTGCGCATCGTCAGCCGCGATGGTTATGTGGTTTGGGTGGGGCGCAACAGCCGCCAAAATGCCCAAGTGACTTTCAAACGGGCAAATGCGCAGGATATTTGGCTGCACGCGCGTGATGTGCCTGGCGCGCATGTGGTCATCCGCAATGATGGCCGCGCGATAAAGCCAGAACTGCTGCTGGAAGTGGCGTCTGTAGCAGCGCATTATAGTCAGCGCCGCCAAGATAGTACTGTCCAGGTGGACTACACGTGCGTCAGGTATGTGCGTGCCATCAAAGGCGCTGGGCCCGGCATGGTTACTTATCGCAACGAGAAGTCGCTGTGGGTGCAGCCACAGGACGAAAGCATCTTGACTTAGCCAGCGTCCGCGCCCGACAAAATCCGCAGAGCCGCATTGAGAACTTGGTCTACTTTAATATCGCGCACGCAAGGGTGAAAAGCCGGGTCATCGTCGCGCCAATCCAGGATGCGACAGGGCGCGCAAGCCAGGTCTGATGCGAAGACGACCTGCCGGGCGGGGTCGCCCCAAGGCGCAAATTCGACTGGGTCGGCGGGACCAAATAAGGCAATGGTCGGGGTTTGCAGCGCCGCCGCCACATGCAAAGCGCCGCTATCCGGACCCAGCACCAGGCTCGCCTTGGCATACAGCGCCGCCAACTGACCGATGCTAGTTGCGCCGATGCTGTGCCCAGCCTGCGTCATCTGCGCGCGGATCGCGGCGACCAGCTTGGATTCGCTCGCGGCACCGGTGAAGACAATCGCGCAATCCAGGCTGCTGCGCAAAGAATCCGCCAGCGCCGCCCACTTGTCCACCTGCCACAATTTGCTGGCTGCGCCCGACCCAGGGTGTATGCAAATAAGACGCTGCCTGTT
The DNA here is from genome assembly GCA_009840575.1 of Chloroflexota bacterium. Taxonomy (GTDB): domain Bacteria; phylum Chloroflexota; class Anaerolineae; order Aggregatilineales; family Phototrophicaceae; genus UBA6055. The sequence continues at coordinate 18,635 of VXNO01000074.1, forward strand.
TATATCCAGCTCCGCAAGCCGCCCTTCGATGAAAGCGGAGTCGGCAGTATTCAGCGGGATTTCAAGGCGGATGTCAGCGCGATCTGTTTCCCCAGTCCAGGCTTTCACCAGGCGCAGGTTTTGCAGGACAGCATGCTCGTGGCGCAATGCCTGGCGCTCAGTAAGGAGGGGCGCGACATTGGCATGGTGGTAGCCGATGCGCCGCGGGATGCCAGCCAGGTAAGCGAGCATGGCACTCCACCAGTCATCGGGGCGCATGATAATCGCGCAATGGTAGCCGCCCGCCTCTCGCAACCGCCGCGACCAACGCAGCGCCAGCAGATAGGCATTGTCAGCGCGGCGCTCCCGGACAAAGGCGGGGAAGGGCAGCGGACGCACTTGATCGATTGCCGGGAAGCGCGCCAGCAACTCCGCTGACCAAGGACCGCAAAGCACATGAATTTGCAGGTCGGGGTGCGCTCGGCGTAGCTGCTTGATGGCTGGCGTCGCCAGTAGCGCATCGCCCAGATGGTCGGGACGGATGATCAGCAGCCGCTTATTTTTACCGCGCTGGATAGGAATTGGGAGTTTTGCAATTGATTTGAGCAGCTTGTCGCGCAGTTGATGCTTGCGCGTCGGGCAGTGCCGGGCGGTTGCCAAGCGGCGGTTGCGCTGGGCGAGTTGCTGCCTATCCAAGCCCAATACTCCCATAGGCAGCCAGCAAACGTGGCAGCAGCGCCGACCAATCGTAGTGCTTGCGGACACTTGCCTGCGCGTAACGGCTGATTTCCGCCCGCGCCGCATCATCCATCAGCAACGCAATGACCGTCGCGGCAAAGTCGTCGGCGCTGTCGGACAATCGCAGGCAGGCCAGCGCCTCATCATGCAAGCCCGCCGCGCCAACCGAGGTCGAGACGACCGCGCAGCCACTCGCCAGCGCCTCCAATATCTTGAGTCGGGTGCCGCTGCCCATGCGCAAAGGCACGATGTAAAGCGCCGCCGCATGTAAATAGGGCTGTACCGATTCTACCCAGCCGGCAACTTGTATCTGGTCGTCCGCCAGCGCCATGATGCGCGCTTGCGGGTTGCGCCCGACGATGCGCAGACGAGTCTGTGGCAGGCTTTTGCGCACGCGCGGCAAGACTTTGGCGCAGAACCATTCAATCGCATCCACATTGGGGCGATAGTCCATCTTGCCACTGAAAACCAACGTATAGCCCTCGCGGATATTGGAGTCGGGTGGACGATACTCGTCCACATGAATGCCATTGGGCAGGACATGGATGCCTGCGCCGGCATGTTGCAATAACAGTTGCTTGTCCTCGCCGCTGACCGCCACGACCAGGTCAACCGCTCGGCAGATTTCGCCTTCGAAGCGCAGCAATCGCCGCGCTTGCACTGTGGAATACAGCGCGGGCAGCCAGCGCCTTGGCTGCTTGCCGTCGATGAGCGCGATGGCGCGTTGCAATTCCGCTTCGGCATTTTGGGCATCGTAGACCAGTTTCGCGCCTTTGCCCTGCGCTTGCAGCATCGGCAAGTAGCGCCCAAACTCGATACCGAAGAATTGAATCAAGTCGTAGTTATTGTCTTGCAGCAGCTTGCTTAATGCCTGCGCGAATGCCGCGCTGAATAGACGATGCTGCATATCCGCTTGCTGGCTGGTCAGCAGCTTCAGCAGCCGTTTTTGACGACTGTGGCTAGGCAGCGGCACAACCCGCGCCTGCCGGCAAAGCTCGAACAGCGGGTTGCTTTCTTGAGATGGCTGGGCATTGGCGAAGCTCAGCAACGTGATTTCGTGCCCAGCCTCGCGTAAGCCACGCAGGATGCCGAAGCTGCGCAGCGCCACGCCCGACTCGGGCGGATAGGGCAGGTCGGGCGTCAAGAGCAGAATCTTCATGCGCGGTTCAATTCAGCAGGGCAATGTAACAGTTGAGCGCGATGTGCGCTGATTCCCGCCAACTGAATTGCGCGGCTCGTCCCAGCGCCCGCTCCCTTTGTTTTGCCAGCCAGCGGCTATCGGTCAAGGCGACTTGCATGGCGCTGACGATTGTGCCGGGGTCATGCGGGTCGACCAGCGCGCCGACATCGCCGACGATTTCTCCCAGCGCGCCGACCCGACTGACGATAGGCACAGCCCCACAAGCCATCGCCTCCAGGGCAGTCAAGCCGAAGCCCTCGTGAAAAGACGGTAGGATAACCGCACAGGCGCGGCTGTAGACGGCAGGCAACTGCTGGTCGCTGACAACGTGGCGCAGCAATATGTGCTCGTCCATGCCCAGCGCGCTGACATCCGCCAGCACCTGCTCATAATGCCAGCCCAGCCGCCCGACCACCACCAGCTTGGGCGCGCCGGGCAATGCCAGCTTCAGCTCGCGGTAGGCTTTCACCAAGCCCGCCAGGTTTTTGCGCGGCTCTATCGTGCCGACAAAAAGCAGATACTCATCGGGCAGTTCCAGGCTGCGCAGCGTCGCGACGCATTGAGCGCGGGATAAAGGGCGAAAGCGCGCGTCCGCAGCCAGCAGATGCACGGTGATTTTATCCGCTGGCACATCCATAATCGCGATGAGGTCGTCTTTGGTACTCTGGCTGTTCGCCAGGATGTGGTCGGCGCGCGCGACCGAAGCCTCAATCTGCGCATTATAGTATTGACGGCTGGCGGCGGTCAGGTATTCGGGGAAATGGATGAAGTTAAGGTCGTGCACGGTGATGATATGCCGCCTGGCAGCACGGTGGGGCGCGATGAAATCCGGGCTGTGCAACAGGTCGAGCCGCTGCCGCCACAATTCGATGGAAAGCGCGCTACGTTCCAGCCGATGGTGCGGTGGCGTCCATAGCTTTGCGCTGGCGAAATGCGGCGAGAGCGGTCTGCGCGCCTTGCGACTCTGCAAAATCGTTATTTTTTGCGGCGGGGATAACTGTTCGAAGGCGGCGATGAGCGCCGTGATATATCGGCTGATGCCGCCGACGCGATAATGGGTCAGCCGCGCGTCGATCCCGATATGTGCCATAGCGGCATTGTAGCGGTATCATCGGGATTGCGCTAGCAAGAGCAGCATGACAGGAAGGGCGAAGTGAAACGATTTGATGTGGTCACCCTGGGTGAATCGATGCTGCGCTTGACGCCGCCTGGCTACTTGCGCATCGAGCAAACGCGCCACTTTGATATCTGGGTTGGCGGCACGGAATCCAACACAGCAGTCGGGCTGGCGCGGCTAGACAATAGTGTGGCTTGGCTTTCGCGCTTGCCCGCATCGCCACTGGGGCGCTATATCAGCAACCGCATCGCCCAATATGGCGTCGATGTGAGCCAGGTTGCCTGGGCGCAGGACGAACGCCTGGGCATCTATTTTCACGAAAAAGCCGTCTCCCCGCGCGCCAGTGAAATCATCTACGATCGCCGTGACTCCGCCATGAGCCGCATGCAGCCCGCCGACTTGCCGGACGAGCTGTTCCAAGCCGGCGTGGCGAGCTTGCTGCATACCACTGGCATCACCCTGGCTATCAGTGATTCCGCGCAGGCGACCGCTCATGCGGCTATGCGACAGGCACAGGCGGCTGGCTGGCGCATCAGCTTCGATAGCAATTACCGCAGCAAACTATGGAGTGGCGCGGAAGCGGCGCAGGGCTGCCAATTGGCGATGCAACTGGCGGATGTCATCTTCTGCCCGCTGGGCGACTATGGCGAGCTATATGGCGATGCCAGCGCGGATACGGCGCTCTTGGACTTGGCGGAGCGCTTCCCCAATACCTTGATTGTGATGACCTTGGGAGCGGACGGGGCGATTGCTTCGACGGCAGCGGGCGAAATCCTGAGGCAGGCAGCCATCCTGGCGGGAGAGGTCGGGCGTATCGGTGGCGGCGATGCCTTTGCGGCGGGCTTTTTGCATGCCTGGCTGCGCAATAACGAAGATATCGCGCTGGCATTGAAATGGGGCGCGGCGATGTCGGCGATGAAATATACCATTTCTGGCGACCTGCCTCTGGTCGACTGCGAGGCGGTGGCGGCGCTGGTTTCTGGCGCGGCTGGCGGGGGATTGATCCGTTGACGCGCAAAGCCGCATCTAGCAACCAGAGGCAGCCTCGTCTATACTGCGCGACTGATGCGCCCGACTGCTCCTGATCCTTTATGACCAAAACAAAAAAGTCGACCGGACACCCTTTCGTCCGCCTGTTGAATTATGCGGCTGTCTACAAACGCCGGGTGGCGGTGGCGACCGTGTATTCGGTCCTGGGCAAGATATTCGATATCATGCCGCCGGCGCTGATTGGCATGGCGGTGGATATCGTGGTGCTGCGCGAAGGTTCGCTCTTGGGGCGGCTGGGCGTCAGCGATTTGTCCGCGCAGTTGCTGATATTGGGCGGGCTTACGTTGCTGATTTGGATACTGGAATCGGCCTTTGAATACATCCAGCGCGTCTATTGGCGCAACCTGGCGCAATCCATGCAGCACGACCTGCGCGCCGAAGCCTACAACCATGTCCAGCACCTGGAAATGGCTTACTTCGAAGACCAAAGCACGGGCGGGCTGATGTCGGTGCTCAACGATGACATTAACCAGCTTGAGCGCTTCCTGGATATCGGTGCCAGCGACGTCGTGCAAATCCTGACGACGGTGATTGTCATCGGCGGCATCTTCGTGGTCATCGCCCCCAGCGTGGCTTGGATGGCGGCTGTGCCAATGCCCATCATCATTTGGGGCTCGATGCGCTTCCAAAAGAAACTCGCGCCCCTCTACAGCGCTGTCCGCGAGCAAGTCAGCATGATCAATCATCAGCTTGCCAACAGTTTGAGCGGCATCGCCACCATAAAAAGTTTCACCGCCGAAGATTACGAAGCCGAGCGCCTGCGCCTGGAAAGCAGCGAGTACCTGGAACGCAATCGCCGGGCGATACGGCTTAGCTCGGCATTTACGCCTTTGATCCGCATGGCGATTGTCTCGGGTTTCATCGCTATCACAGTGGCGGGCGGGCAGCTGGCTCTGGATGGCGCGCTGGATATCGGTGCCTACAGCGTGTTGATATTTATGACGCAACGCTTGCTCTGGCCCCTGACCAAGCTGGGCGAGACCTTCGACCAGTATCAGCGCGCCATGGCTTCGACCATCCGCATTCTCGATTTGCTAAGCATCAAGTCCAGCATCGTCGATGGTCCTTATCGCCTGAAGACGCCGGATGTGCGCGGGCAGATGTGGCTGGACGATGTCACTTTTGCCTATAGCGATGGGCGCGAAGTCATCCGCGGGCTGAGCTTCGAGGTGCCCGCGGGCGATACGGTGGCGATCGTCGGCGCGACTGGCGCTGGCAAGAGCACGGTCATCAAGCTGCTGCTGCGCTATTATGATGTTACGCGCGGGCGGGTGCTGCTGGATGGCTATGACCTGCGCGAACTCAAGCAAGAAGATATTCGCAACGCCATCGGCTTGGTCAGCCAGGATGTCTTCCTGTTTCATGGCACCGTGCGCGAGAATATCACCTATGGCAGCCAGGATGTGCCCGAACAGCGTATCATCGCAGCCGCCAAAATCGCCGAAGCCCATGCCTTCATCATGGAATTGCCGCAGGGTTATGACACGATTGTGGGCGAGCGCGGCCAAAAACTCTCCGGCGGGCAACGTCAGCGGCTGTCGATTGCGCGCGCCGTCTTAAAAGACCCGCCTATCCTCATCCTGGACGAAGCCACCTCGTCCGTCGATAACGAAACCGAAGCCGCCATCCAACGATCGCTGGAGCGCATCGTCATCGGGCGCACCACCATCGTCATCGCGCATCGGCTTTCGACAGTGCGCAACGCTGATATGATCTATGTACTGCAAAATGGCGCGCTGCTGGAGAGCGGTCCCCATGATGAGCTGGTGCGGCAGGATGGCTTGTACGCATCGCTGTGGCGCGTGCAAACCGGCGAACGGGTATTGGCTGCCGAGCCGCTACTCTAGCCGCCCCTTCCCAGCAGCTTGTCAATCACTCGCATATTGGCAACAGCGTCCTGCGCGGAGAAACGTGGCGCGCGCCCACCTAGCAGCGCATCGGCGAAGTCCTCGACCATCAGCTGATAATGATCGACCGGCGGGACGCGGTGCTCGCTGTAGTCGTCGCCGCGCCAATGCTGGACGATGGTTTCGGCACGTTTATCGGGAACGAAGCTGGTTGGCACGCGGATCATGCCGGCTGTGCCTTTGATCGTATAGCTGTGCTCACGGTAGGCGCGCAGACCGCAATGGAAATTGCCGATGGTGCCGCCGGGAAAATGCAGCGCACCCGCCAGCGCCTCATCCACGCCGCTCTCCGCGCCGATACTTTGGCTGGCTGTTGCCTGGCTGGGTTCTTCGCCGGTCATGAAGCGCATCAAATTGACGCAGTAGCAGCCCACATCCATCAACGCGCCACCCGCCAGTGGCTTGCTCAGACGGATGTTAGCGGCATCGCTGATGAGGAAGGTGAAGGCGCTGCTGATGAACTGCATCTCGCCAATGCCGCCATCGGCAATAATCTGCTTGACTTTTTCATGCTGCGGGTGAAAGCGATACATGAAAGCCTCCGCCAGCAGGACATCGCGCTTGGCAAAGGCGTCCAAAATCGACTGCGCTTCGGCGGCGTCGCTGGCGAAAGGTTTTTCGCACAAAGTAGGGATACCGGCTTGGGCGCATTGGATGCTCCACTCGGCGTGCAGGCTGTTGGGCAGCGGGATGTAGATGGCGTCAATGTCCGGGTCAGCCAGCAAATCCGCGTAGCTGCCATGCGCGCGCGGGATGTTCTGCTCGGCGGCGAAGGCTTGGGCGCTGGCGAGGGAGCGACTGCCGACCGCCGCGGCTTCGCCATTGCGCGAGGCATGGATAGCCGGGATGACTCGCCTTCCGATATTGGCTGTGCTCAATATGCCCCAGCGCACTTTTTCGCCCATGTTCGTCCCCTTTTTTGCCCGCGTAAATCTACAGCCAGTTTGCAATGAGTCTAGCCAGTTCGCCATTGGCGCGCAACTGCTCCAGCGCGGCTTCGACCAACTGCCAGGCATCGTGATTGTCGCGGCGCAGGGCAATCGCGTAGGGATCGACCGTGATGAACTGGCTGGTAGAAACCCACCCGCGGCGCCCCCGTTGGTAAAGGCGGTAGCTCACATTGTCCACCAGGGCGGCATCAGCCTGTCCCAGGCGCAGGGCATCCAGCGCGTAGTCCGGCAATTCATAAGGCAGGCGCTGGATTGTGCCGGCGTCGGCTTGCCAGGTGTGTAAAATGCTGTCGGTGCTGCTGGCATATTCAATGGCGATGCGCTTGCCAGCCAAGTTTTTGACATCCACAGCAGCCGCCCCGTCCGCCGCCACCAAGACCAGCCCATTGTTGAAATAGGCGCTGCTATAGCGCGCATCGTCCATCCGCGCCGCATCAATGGGCAATGCTGAGACCAACACATCGACCTCGCCGCTGATGAGCGCGTCATACAAGCCGTAGAAACTCAGGTTGCGATATTGAACTGGCAGCCCGATTTCCCGCGCGACTGCCGCCGCCAGGTCGATGTCCAGCCCGCGCAATTCTCCATCCGCATCCAGGGCGAAGGGCGGATAGCTGGCATCCACGCCGATGCGAATCGTACCAGTCGGGAAAGCTCGCTGGCGGTCGGGCGGGATGCTGGGCAGGATAGCCAGCACGCAAAGCGCGATTGCCAACGCGGTAACCGCCAAGAAATGGCAGGCGCGCCGCGGCATTAGCCTGTGTCCGGCGCTGGCAGCCACAGCGCTTCGCCCACGCTCCAGCCACGGGCATAGGCTTTTAATTCATAATAGACGGGTTTGGCCAAGAATTCCGCGTTAATCAGCGTGTAGCCATCGGGATAGCCACGCAGGTCGACCGGGTAACGCAGCGCCCAGATGCACAGCGCCTCCAGCCAGTCCCAATGCGCTTCGGCATATTGGTAGGCACGGATCGTATAGGCAGCCCGTTGCGAGGGGCGGACGGCATGCAGCCAGCGCGGATGATCATTCCAGCCGCTTTCTGTGATGTGGATGGTTTTGTGGCTGTCGCCGTTGTTGACCATGACCTCGCGCAGCAGCTCGACGCGCCGAAAGTTGAGGCGCTCGGGCTGGGGCGGGGCTTCTGGGGGCGCGCGGAATCCGTAGGTATGCACAGCCAGCGCATCAAAATGGTCGCCCGCGCCCTGCTTGTACAATGCTTCCAAAAAGTCCAGCTCGTTCAGCCCGACGCTGCTGCCCGCTTTTTCCAAGGTCGGTGCCAGCGCTCCCGCCAGTACAACCGCGGCTGGATTGACCTGCTTGATGCGCGCATAACTGACCGCCAGCAGACGCGCATAACGGGCGGGGTCGGCGGGCTGGAAGCCCCACTCGGCGCTGAGGTTGGGCTCGTTCCAAATGATGATGTGCTGGATGTCTGTGGCATAGCGAGCGGCGAAGGCGGCGGCATAGTCGGCGAAGGCGGCGAAGGCGGCATCGGGCAGGAATGTCAAGGTTGTGCCAGTGGGACGCGCCCAGCCTGGCGTCAAACCCAGCCGCGCGATGATGCGCAGACCTTGCAGCCGCGCCAGCCGCAGGATGCTGTCGGCGCGCGCCCAGTCGTAGTGTCCTTGCCGTGATTCGACATAAGCCCAAGGGAAAAATTGTACGATAGTCGCCGCGCCCAGCTCGCGCGTCATCTCCAGCGAGCGCAGGATCTTCACCGCTTCGACCTCATTTTCCAGCAAGGTATGCGCGCAGACCTGCGGCTTTTGCGTCTGCACAACTTGCTGCGGAACATCCAGCGGCTGTTCTGCTATTGGCGGGGCACCTGCCCAGCCCAGTCCAGCCAAGGCGACGATCGTCAGCAGCCCCAGCGCAAACACAGTTTTCTTGCGGGCGAAGCGATGTGACAAGGCAGCGGCTTTCGGGTAAAATCCTGATGTGGGTGCGGAACATACAATGGGCAGGATGGACATGCCGCAGCGAATCATAGCGATGTGGTCGGGTCCGCGCAATATCTCGACAGCGTTGATGCGCTCCTGGGGCAGCCGCAGCGATACGCGTGTGCTGGATGAGCCCTTTTATGCGCATTATCTGCTGTCTACCGGTTATCAGCATCCCGGCGCGGAAGAAATCATCGGCAGCTATTCCAGCGACTGGCGCGCCGTCATCGATGAGTTGCTGCGCGAGCGGGGGGATATTGCAATTCTTTATCAAAAACACATGACGCATCACATGCTGCCGCATATCGATAGAAGCTGGCTGGGCAAAGTTTCCAGCAGCTTCCTCATCCGTGAACCGCGGCGCATGCTGCTGTCGTTGATGAAAGTCATCCCCGAGCCGGGTTTGGAGCAGACGGGCTTGCCCCAGCAGGTGGAGCTTTTCGAGACCGTCTGCGCGCTTACAGGGGCAGCCCCGCCCGTGATAGACGCCCGCGATGTCTTGCAGCAACCAGCAACAATGCTGCGCCACTTGTGCTGCGCGCTGGATGTGCCATTCTGTAGCGGCATGCTCAGCTGGCCGCCCGGGGTACGCGCTACCGATGGCGTCTGGGCGAAGCACTGGTATGCGGCTGTCGAGCGCTCGACTGGTTTCGCGCCTTACCAAGCGGATGACAGCCCCCTGCCGGAGCGATTGCGCGGCTTGTTGGACGCCTGCCAACCACTTTATGATACATTGGCGCGATACCGAATCCGCCCAGGTGCCGCATGAAACAAGCCTATAACCCCAAGAACCGCGACCTGCTCATCAATATCAATGGCGAGCTGTACCACCGCGATGTCGCTGGCATCAGCCCCTTTGACTCAGCCGTGCAGGGTGGTGATGCGGTCTGGGAAGGGCTGCGGCTCTATCGTGGGCGCATCTTCAAGCTCATCCCGCATCTGGATCGCCTGCGTGACTCTGCCCTGGCCATGGCCTTCGCCGAAATCCCCAGCCATGAAGCGATCATTGCCGAGATTCGCAAGACCCTGTCTGCCAACGCCATGACCGACGGCGTACATATTCGTTTGACGCTGAGCCGCGGAGTCAAATATACTAGCGGTATGGATACGCGCCTGAACACAATGGGACCGACGCTCATTGTGCTGGCGGAGCACAAACCGCCCGTCTATGACAAGGGTGGCATCCGTCTCATCACCTCGGGCATCCGCCGCATCCCGCCCGATTGCGTCGACCAAAATATCCATAGCTGCAACCTGATCAACTCGATTTTGGCGAAGATCGAGGCGAACGCGGCTGGCGTGGACGATGCCTTGATGCTGGATTATCAAGGTTATGTGGCGGAAACAAACGCCACCCATATCTTTATTGTGCGCGATGGCGTCGTAAAAACATCGGATACCGGCAGTTGCCCGGAAGGCATCACGCGCTCGGTTGTGCTGGAGATCTGCGCTGCCGCGGATATCGCCTGCCAGGTCAAGAACTTGTCGCTGAGCGAGGTATATCGCGCTGATGAGATGTTCTGCACGGGCACAATGGGCGAGCTTGCGCCAGTCGTCGAGCTGGATGGCAGGCAGATCGGCTGTGGCGCGACCGGCGAGATGACGCAGCGCCTGAGCAAGCTGTTTCGCCAGCGCACGCAAACGGAAGGGTATCCAGTGGTGGATATGGCGTCCGCCAACTAGACTCAGTGAATCACCCAATCGTGGAGAGGAGCGATAGGCAATGTCGGATTTCTCATTTGTAGGCAAACCCACCCCTATGCTTGATGGCCCCGCCAAGGTCACGGGCAACTTGAAATATACGGGCGACCTCAAGCTAAGTGGCATGCTGCATGCGCGCTTCGTTTTGAGCGCTTATGCGCACGCGACTATCGAAGGCATCAATAGCAGCGCGGCTCTGGCGACTCCTGGCGTGCGCTCGGTTTTGACCGCCGCCGATTTGCCCGCTGTCGCGCCATCGTCACGAGCGAGGCTGATGCTGGCCCGCGACCGTGTCATCTTCGTCGGGCAGCCGGTCGCCATCGTGCTGGCCGAAACGCCGGCGGCTGCGGCGGATGGCGCGGAATTGGTCGAGGTCAATTACGAGCCGTTGACAGCGGTTACTAGCATGGATGCGGCAATGGCGGAAGGCGCGCTCGTCATCTGGCCAAATGGCATCCCCACTGGCGCGGAAGACGAAGCGGCGCATGGCGCGGATACCGGCGGCGAATCCGAGGCCGACGACGAAGAAGCATCCAACATCGCCGGCAAGACGCAGATGCAAAAGGGCGATATCGCGGCGGCATTTGACGAAGCGGCTGTCGTCGTAGAGCGCGTCTTTGAAACGCCCATGGTGCATCAAAGCTCCATCGAAACGCAGGGCTGGGTGGTACAGCCCAACCCAATCACCGGCGGCGCGACCATGTGGGGCAGCGTGCAATCGCCCTTTGGCGCGCGCCAGGATGTCGCCGATGCGCTGGGCGTGCCTGAGTCGGATGTTACGGTGCACGGCATGCCGGTTGGCGGCGCATTCGGTGCCAAGTTCGGCTTGTACGAGGGGCTTATCGCGCTGGTCGCCGCGACGGTCGGCAAACCCGTCAGCCTCATCCTGACGCGCAGTGAAGAGCTGCTGACCACCAATCCCGCGCCGGCGCTGCGTCTGCATGGCAAACTGGGCTTCGCTGCCGATGGCGAGCTGCTGGCGATGCAAGCGGATGTGGTAGCCGATACCGGCGTCTACCCCAGCGGCTTGGGCGGCTTCGCGGCGATGCAATTCGCCAGCTTTTATCGCTGCGAAAATCTGCTGTTGGAATCAACCAATGTGATTACCAACAAGCAATCCGTAGGCGCTTACCGCGCGCCGACTTCGCCGACTGCCTTCATGGCGGTAGAAACGCTCTTTGATGAAGCCGCCGCGCAACTGGGCATGGACCCGCTCGCGCTGCGCCTGAAGAATGCCGCCCGCACTGGCGATCCCGCGCCCGATGGTGGGGAATTCGCGCCTATCGGCATGGTCGAGACCTTGCAAGCGGCGCAGCAGCACCCCATGTGGCTAGACCGAGAATCAGCGCGGCAGCAGGGGCGGGGCATCGGGGTGGCTATCGGTGGCTGGATGGGCGGCTTGGAGCCGGGCGCGGCGGTCTGCAAGCTCAACCGCGACGGCGTCTTGCAAGTGCAGATTGGCACCGCCGACCTCAGTGGCACGCCGACCACCTTCGCGCTGCTGGCTGCCGAGGCCTATGGCGTGGCGCCCGACAAAGTGCGCTTCGTCTACAGCGACACCGACAGCGGTCCTTATGGCGGTGGCGTCGGCGGCAGCAAGACGACTTATACCTTGGGCAATGCCGTCATCCGCGCCGCCGAAGATGCCCGCCGCAAAACCTTCGCTATCGCCGCGGAAGAGTTTGAAGTTTCCGCCGAAGACCTGGAAATTGTCGATGGGCGGGTCCAGGTGCGCGGCTTCCCCGATCGGTCGATCAGCCTGGGCGAGATTGCTGGCAAAGCCATGACCTTCGGCGGCCGCTATGAGCCGGTGCACGGCAGTGGCAGCCAAGCCATAACCGACCGCGCGCCATCGTTTTGCGCGCAGATCGCCGAGGTCGAGGTGGACGAAGAGACCGGCGATGTCAACCTGCTGAACCTGGCAGTCGTGCAAGAAGTGGGCCGCGCCATCAATCCGCTGGCGGTGCAGGGGCAGATGCAAGGCGGGGCGGTGCAAGGCGTCGGCTGGGCGCTCTTTGAAGAGATGCGCTATGACGATGAGGGGCAACTGCTATCCGGCTCATGGATGGACTATGCCATGCCCGATGCCGTGCAAGCCGCGCCAATTCACAGTCAGATTGTCGAAGTGCCTTCGCGCAGCGGTCCTTTTGGCGCGCGCGGGGTGGGCGAGCCACCTGTCATCCCCACTGTCGCCGCTATCGCCAATGCAATCGCGGATGCCACCGGCGTGCGCATGACGCAGACACCCATGACCGCGCCGCGTGTGCTGGAGGCGCTGGAGCAGCGCTAAATTCACCACAGAGGCATGCGACTACAGCCCCCATCCCCGGCCC
>VXNO01000187.1 GCA_009840575.1 Chloroflexota bacterium
CTCGCGATTGTATTCAATGATGTACCACAGCGTCATTCGATAATGATGCTCATCGATTTTCGAGAAGGACAAGGTTCGGCGCGCGAAACGCCCAAGGCGCTGGCGCAAGGTCTTGTTCCAACGTTCAACTCATATCACTTACCGTGCCACCACTACCCTTTTTTGGACAAGCACAATCCAGAGCAATTTGAGATTGTCAGTTTTCGAAAAGGGGATGACGGCAAAGATTTAAGCGTGAATGGAAAATACACCTATATGCGCATCGTCATCCGCAACAAGCGGCTGCAAACATAAGCCTCTGTGGTGAATCAAATTTCACTATCGTCCACATAGCGCGGATAAGTGGACTTCGCCGCGTCCGCCAGTTGCAGGTCCAGCTCCAGCGTAACAAAGGGCTGCTGCGAAGAAGTCGTCGCCAGCGCCTCGCCATCGGGCTCGCATATCCAGCCCGCGCCGCCCAACTCCATCTGGTTGGCTTGCCCGGCATGGTTGGATGACAAGCAATAAGCGCCCGCCACCACCGCCGCGGTTCGCCCGCCGGCCAGCCACTTGTCATTGGTGGGCAGCGGCGTACAGCGTGGATGCAGCAGCAACTGCACACCCTGTCGCCCATACTCGCGGGCATGTTGAAAGAACCAAATCTCCGTGCAAATCATCAGTCCGATGCGCAGCCCGCCGATGCGCGTCGGCTGAAAACCAATCGGGGCGCGCTGATACCAGTCCGCTTCCCAATAGCCTTCATCGCGGGGCAGGTAGGTCTTGCTGTGAATCCAGGTCAAGCCACCTTCGCGCGTCCAGCAATAGGCGCTGTTGATTCGTCTGCCCGCCAGGTTGCGCGGGGCGGTGCCGACCACGATGCCCGCGCCCGGTTCATACAGTCGTTCCAGCCAGCCTTCATGCGCCGCGACGGCACCATCCCAAACCTGGCTGTCAAATTGCCGCGCTACGCAAAACCAGGGCGCGAAGCACATTTCAGGCAGCAGCAGCAAGTCGCTTCTTTCCGCCGCGATATGCGCTTGCAGCCGCGCCCAGTCGTTTTCCAACTGGCTGGCATTCATTTGGGTGATGGTCGCTTTCATATCCGCTGCCCTTGTTGGCTGAATTGCGTTTCATAGAGCCGCGCGTACAGCCCGCCCGCCCGCAGCAGCTCTTCGTGATTGCCGTGCTCGACGATCGCGCCGCGGTCGAGCACCAGAATCTTGTCAGCCGCCAGGATGGTACTCAGCCGATGCGCGATGACGATGCTGGTGCGCCCTTGCATGACCTGGCTCAAGGCGTCTTGGATCAGCGCTTCGGACTGGCTGTCGAGGTGGCTGGTGGCTTCGTCCAGCACCAGGATGCGCGGGTCTTTTAGCACGACGCGGGCGATAGCGATGCGCTGTTTTTCGCCGCCGCTCAGCCGATAGCCGCGCTCGCCCACGATCGAATCATAGTCTTCGCCCAAGCCCATGATGAAATCGTGGATATGCGCGATACGTGCCGCTGCGACGATTTCGGCGTCGCTGGCATCAGGCTTGGCATAAAGCAGGTTGGTGCGGATGCTGTCGTGGAAGAGGTAGGTCTCCTGTGTGACCATGCCGATAGAATCCGCCAGCGTCGCCAGCGAGAGCTCGCGCAGGTCGTAGCCATCCAGCCTGATGCGCCCGCTGGTCGGGTCGTAGAGGCGCGGGATGAGGTAAGTCAACGTGGTTTTGCCGGCTCCGCTGGGTCCCACCAGCGCCACCAACTGCCCGGGCTCAATGCGAAAAGTCAAGCCGTCCAGCGCCAGCTCGCGCGCTTGATGCGCCATGCCGCCCGCCGCAAAGCCATTCTCGCCGCGTTTGAAGCGGCCCGTGCGCGTGGCGGCGACATTGTCCATGCGCCCGACCCGCTCGACATCCGATAGCAACTGCTCTTCATTCACCATATAGCGGAAAGTAACCTCGTCAAAATGCAGCGCGCCGCGGACTGCCTCAAGCTTTACCGCGTCGTCGCGCTCGGCAATATCCAGCGGCAGGTCGATGATCTCGAAGACGCGCTCGAAGCTGACAATGCTCTGCGCGAAGTCGACGGGCGCGTTGGTCAGCGCTTGCAACGGCGTATACAGCTGGGTCAAGTACGCGCCAAATGCCACGATGGTGCCGACGGTGAAGGCGTCCTGGATGACGAGGATGCCGCCAACCCAGTAGACCAGCGCCGTGCCCACCACGCTGACCAAGCCAATCATCACAAAGAACTGGCTGCCCAGCACCGCGCGCAAGATGCCGGCATCGCGCACATCGGCGGCGCGCTCTTCAAAATGCGCCACTTCCTGGTCGATGCGCCCGAATAACTTGACCAGCAGCGCGCCACTGATATTCAATGTTTCGTTCATCATGGCGTTCATCTGGGCGTTGTGGCTCATCTGCTCGCGGGCAATATCCTTGAGCCGCCGCCCCAGCCGCCGCGCGATGAAAACAAAGCAGGGCAGCACCAGCACACCCAAAATCGTCAGCCGCCATTCCATGCTCAGCATCACCGCCAAGGTTGCCGCCACCGTGATGACATTGGTGATAATCGAGACGATGGTATTGCTGATGGCATTCTGCGCCCCGACCACATCGTTGTTCAGCCGGCTCATCAGCTCGCCGGTTTTGGTATTCGTAAAGAAGCGCAGCGACATCTGCTGCAAATGATGATAGAGCGCTACCCGCAAGTCATAGATGACGCCCTCGCCGATGGATACATTCAGTTTGCGCTGGACGATGCGCACAGCGCCGCTGGCCACCGGGATAGCCACCAAGCCCAGCGCCAGGATGTGCAAGCGCTGCATGTCTTTCTGCGCCAGCGCGCCATCAATGATTTCGCGGAAGATGAGCGGATTGAGCAAACCCAGCGCGGTTGTCAGCAAAATTGTCGCCAACATGCCGGCGATTTGTCGGCGGTAGGGACGGGCATAAGCCAGCACGCGCAGCAGCAAAGCCCGCGTTACATTGGGCTTGGCGTCGTTTGCGCTGTGCATATACCGAAACCAGCCGCCGCCGCGCATCATGATCGTCATCCTCCCTATGGGGTTTGACTTCAGTGTAGGCGGGGCGGGGCTATGGCGCGCCTGCCAATTTGGTCAGGCAGGCATCAGCTTAATGTCCAGGCGGTCGCGGGGAATTGCCTAGCTGTCCATTGCCATGCCGCGCAGGATGGCGCGCGCGTCCGCCAGGCTGGCCGCAAAGAGCACTTCGCGTCCTTCAACCGCGCTGAGCAAGGTCTTTTGCAGCATCTGATAGCCAGTGCGTATCGCGCCGTTCGCGCCGACCACCACGCGAGCGCCTTCGTTGGGGCGCGCTTCGCCAGCTGAAAGCAGATCCCGCGCTACCGACAAAATGTCACTGGGCATGGATGTGCCTTCCAGGTCGATGATGAGATGCACAACCTGGTCGACGCTGCCAATCAGTTGGTCGGACTTTTTTACAGCCGCTTCCAGGTCGGCGCGCGTCCACTCCGACTCGAACTCAAGCAGAATCGCTGACTTCTGTTTGTTGTCCCAGCGGGTAACAATTGCCATCTTGCCCGTCCCCTAGCATGCCACTGGCAGCGAGCGGCTGTTCTAAAATTGCCAAGCATCGCCGCAGATTTCACACATACCATAGCACAAAACGCGCCGTGAATAAAGGCGGTGGGCGCAGCGGGAGTGGCGAATCTGCTGGATACGCGTTGCTTTGCCCCCACCCCAAACCCCT
>VXNO01000079.1 GCA_009840575.1 Chloroflexota bacterium
ACAAATGCTGAGCGATTGTGAGGTATGGCCCTGGGAGAATGTGAACTTCCGCGAGCACCCGCCCAATGGGCCGGTCATCGCTGTGACGGGACTGCGCGAGTGGCTGCCCGCCAGCGAGAAACAGCGCGGCTATTTCAAGGTGCGCCGCTGGGCGACCGAAGGCTGGATCAGTGGCGACTATGTCTACACGCGCGGGGATTGCGGGGACTGAGGGTCAGCGCCTTGCCCCTGGCGATATTGCCCCTTGCATGGCGCGGCGCGGCGCGTTAGACTGACTGATCAATCGCGGGCATAGTTCAGCGGTAGAACATTTCCTTGCCAAGGAAAAGGTCACGGGTTCGAATCCCGTTGCCCGCTCTTCCAATATCAGCGTCCTGCTGAGCCTTCATTTTGGAAAAAATAGTCCGCCAAGCTACGGACGAAGAGGAGTGTGCCAAGTGAGCGCGAGCGCCTTGCCCGCCGCTTTACAAGAAGACGCCCAACTGGTGATTGATGTCATCAGCGAGAAAGAGTCGGTGAAGCTGGATTATTCCCCCGAGTCGGTGCGCTGGCTGGATAGCTACATTGACCGGCATCGCGGCGAACTGAATGCCAGCGACAAATCGCTGCTGCAAGAGAAGTTTGGCGCGTACCTGGGCGAATCGATGCGCCACAATTATGGTGGTCGCTGGACGCGGGACGGTGGCGAATGGACGATTGCCTTCGATGAGCAGCATCAAGCCGCGCCATTCGCGCTAATCGCCGAGCACCTCGACCATCATACAGCGCTGGCACAGACTTTCGCCAGCCTGCCCAAGTTGTCGCTGCAAAGCCAGAACTAGCCTTAGTTGTCTCGGTAGGCGTAGGCGGCATAATCTTGCGCGCTGCCAGCCACCACCTGCAAGGCGATGCCCCGTGCCGCGGCGCGGTCTTTGGCGCTGGCGACTTCGTCGTTTAGGCGCGTCAGCTCGCGATTATCGGGGTCGCGCTGCAGCCCATCATTGACCAGCAGCTCGGCGATCGAAGCATGCGACAAGCTGCGGCTAAGCAGGGTTACAATTTCGACGATGACGCCGACGATCTGCTGTGCATCGTCCAATTCGTAAGCGACATGCAAAGCCTCACGGAAGCGGGTCAGCGCTTCGGGTATGCGCTCAGCCTGCAAGAGCAACTGTCCCAGCAAGCGCAGTTGCGCGGCTTCGGTTTCGCGGTCGCCCAGTTCGCGCGCAATATACAAAGCCGAAGCATGAAAGCCAATCGCCTCGCTCCAGCGCTGCAGCCGGTGATTCACCTCGCCCAAGCCGCGCAGCACCTTGCTTTCCAGGTCGCGCTTGCCCTGTTGTTTGAAGCGGTCGTTGGCATCTTCCAGCATTTCGATGGCGCGCCGCACTGCGCCCGCGTCCAAGTACGCCATGCCCAGCTTGTACAATATCAAGGCTTCGTTTTGGCTGTCATCGCGGCTGCGCGCCAAAACCAGCGCTTGCTCATAGGCTTCAACAGCGATGGTCGCTTCGCCCAGGGCTTTGTGCGCGTCGCCGCCAGCCAACAGCAGGAACATCTCGGCTTCTTCATTTTCCAGGTCTTGCGCCAGCGGCACGCCGCGTTGCACATAATCCAGCGCCGAGATGGCCGAGCCGCTGCGCAACAGCAAGCCCGCCAGCATATCGAGCGCTTCCAGGATGCCCGCCTGGTCATCATTATTTTCCTGCAAAGCCAGGACTTCGCGGTAGGTGCCGACAGCTTCTTTTTCGCGTCCCTGCTCAATCTGCACCTTGCCGACTGCCTCGAGGATTTGCAAGACGCGCGGGGCGTCTTTGTGCTGACGGGCGAATGTCAAAGCGCTGCGCAGGTCGATCTGCTGCATGGCGTCGGGCGCGCTGTCACTGCTGACCAACAAGCCAGCTAGCTTGTCCAAAACCTCGAGCAAGCCCTCGGCATCCGCGTTGCTTTCGTACCTGTCCAGCAACTCGCCATAGGTGGCGATAGCGTCGCTTTCACTCCCCTGGCTGACTTGCAGGCGCGCGATGGCTTTCAAGATTTGCAGCTGGCGGGGCTCTTCCTTGTTTTGGCTGGCGACATGCAAGGCGGTGCGCAGTTGGTCGATATTGACCGCCTGCAGGTCGACCTCATCCAGCGAGTCAAGTTGCTCATCAGCGGCGGCTTCGTCGCCATCTTGAGGCTGGGCAGGCTCGTCGGGGGCGGGCGAATCCGCGCTCTCCCCCTCAGCTTCGTCAGGCTCAGCCACTGTTGGCGGCTCTCCCGCGCGGATGGCAGCCAGGCGGCACAGTTCGTAACCATAGCCAGCTTCACGCAGTTGACTGTCCAGCGGCACCAAAGCCGCCAGGATGTCGGCTGCCAGCTCTGTTGCCGCCTGCGTGCGCGCCCAGTCGGCTGTGGCGATCAGGTTGTCCATCTCCACGAGCAGCAGCCGCAGCGCGTCTTCCATATTCAGCTGGGCATCAAGATAATCCAGGGTGGTATCGATGATATCGGCGCGCAAGGCATCCAGCCGCTGTCGTTCCAGCGCCCAGTCCTTCAGGTAGGCATGCACGACGGGGTGCAGCCGATAATAGGGCGCGCCTGCCCGCTGGAAGCGCTCGACCAGGAACAGGCGCGAAAGAATCGTCATCGACATGTCGATAGAATCGACAGCGAAGCCGCTGAGCATGTTGAGGAAGGCGGCTGAAGCCTCTCCGCGTAGGGTCGCCCCCAAGAAGAGCAACAGGTCGCGCAGCCGGTCGTTCAGCCCGCCAAAGCTGATGCTGAGCGCCGCGGACAGGGCATCGCCACCGTGGCTCTCCAGGCTATCTTGAAGGGTAGCTTGGAAATCTCCCGGTGTCTGCCGCGCGATGATCATGCTGCGCGCCGCCAGTGATAAAGCAAAAGCGCCATTATTCAGCAGCGCGACAATCGCCTGGATGGCGGCGTCGGCGGCGTTGTCCTTTAAGCCCGCTTTTTGTTTGAATAGCGCGATGGCATCGCTCTGCGCCAGCCCCCCGATTGGCTGGTTGCGCCAGTCGCCTTCGGGCAAGGGGCGCTCGCTGGTTACGACGGTGGGGCAGCCAGCGCAGACCTCGCTGAAGCTCGCCAAGGCGCTCGCCTCAATCTGCCCATCCAGCAGGACCAGCGGCTTGTGTTGCGCCAGTTGCGAACGCACTTCGCCCACATGTTGCAGCGGGTCTTCGCCGACTGGCTGGTCAAAGGCGCGCGCCGCCCGCGCCACCAGCTCGGACAGGGTCGGGTTGCCGCAGCTAATCCACACGACCGGACGATTGTGCTGTTTCAGATACACATTGGCGATGGTGGCGGCAACAGTCGTTTTGCCGCTGCCCGGCGCGCCATGCAAAACCAGCAACTGCCCCTGGCGCAGGCGCAAAAGCAGCGAGCGCAGCAATTCATCGCGCCCGAGTGGCCTGCCGAGCCGCCGCAGTGGCAGCTCCTCCACAGAATGCACAACTGCATCAAGGGCAATGCGTTCCGCCATGTCTCCCCCGGGGATGCGCTCTACCGCTCACAAGACACGATTCGCATTCAGTATAGGGGGGATTATGAAAAAGGGACAATGTAACAGGGCGCAATTGTGCGGGCAAGCGGCGAGCCAAGGCTTGAAAATAGCGCGGGCTGCTGACATACTGCTGAGTCCAAGGGCGCGTGGCGCAATGGCAGCGCAGTTGACTTTTAATCAATTGGTTGCAGGTTCGA
>VXNO01000181.1 GCA_009840575.1 Chloroflexota bacterium
CCGAGCGATTTCACCAAAAACCCACCCATCTTACTCTGGGACTATACAATTAGCCCGTAATAGGGCGGTATGTCGTATCGATAGTGCTGATGAATTCCAGCGCGTATTTGGCGATGTCGCTTTCGGGCAGGAAGTGTTGCGAAACAATTTCGACCATGGTGCCTTTTTCCGCCCAGCGATAGAGCTGCTCGGCTTTGGAATCCAGCGACATGATGCAGCCGAAAGTGGTCGGTTCGTAAACGCCGCCGCCGCCCAGGTAGTTGCCATTGGGCAGTTCAACCGCGCCATGAAAACCATTCATCAAGCCGGGCACGACTTCATAAATGCCCATGAACCACTTCATCTTCCAGTGAGCGCAATCCGTGCCGGCTTCATTGCACAGCGCATAACTGCCGCCAGAAGCCACTTCATTGTGGGTCAGGATTTGGAAGATGCCTGGGTAGGTCTCCGCCCGCTCGCGCCCCGAAGAGATGGGCCAGCTGAAGACCAGTTGCCGATTGTCAAATGCCAAGAGCCATTGTGATTCCAGGTCGACGACGACGCGCTTGTGCGGAACGGGGTCGACCGGCAGCATGCTATCGCGCGAGGGCATCTGCACTTCTTGGCCGATAACCAGTTGGTTCCAATTGACCGTGGGGTTGGCTGCCCGGATGAATTCAAAGGGGGTGCCGCGCTTGCGACCGATGGTGTAGCCCGTGTCCTGCCGCTCGATCTGGTACTTGGAGGGCAAGTAGCGCAGGCGCAGCAAAATATCCGGGTTGCCATCGTTGAGCGCGGCTTGCAGTTTGTTCACCGCCTCAAGCTCGTCGATGTAGCGCCCGTCGACTATCAGTCGGCTATTCTCGGCTTCGATAAACGCGCGGAAAGCCTCTTCGCGCACCGACAAGCCGTTGACGCCCGCTGTCAGCCACTCCGCCGCTTGCACATCGGTAACGCTAAAGGCGGACATCTGGTCGGAGAACGGGTCATAGGCGCGGATGCGCAAATCGCTATCCAGCAATACCAGCGCTTCATCGAGGAATGGCGTACTATCCAGCACGGTTGGATTGATGGCGTTGGTGGTCAGCTCGAATTGTCCATAGGTTACGATACTGACGACATCGTCTTTAAGGCGCTGCAAGCTGCCTGTCACATCCAGTTGGCGGCCCCGGTGCCCGGGCACAGCCACAAGTGTGCCGCCTGACCATTTGTAGCCAGCTTCGTATTGCCGCAAGAAGACATCTTCGGTCATATCCAGCAGCACTGTCTGCGCTTTGGCATGGGCGACGCGGACAGCCGGGGTGATATGCAATCCAAAAGGGATGCCAGCCATGCCAGCCGCCTTGGCGCTTGCCGCCATCGCCGCGGCGTCGATGGTCAAGCCCAGCGCCTCGGGCGTCATCGTTTGCAGGCGCTCGCCATCAATTGTGATGTCAATATGCACATCCTGCTGCCAGCGCGTCAGAATTTCGCCCTCGGCTGCTTCGGGGGTCAAGCCGCTGAGCGGTAGACCAAGCGTATAGATATTGGGGAAGATGCGCCCTGAGACGACATAGCTGCCGATGAAGAAGACCAGCACCGAAATAGTAACCAGGCTCGTCAATTTGGCGAGCGGCGAGCGGCTGGAAAAAAGCCAAGCCAAAGCGCGATGCACAGCGTTGTCTTCGTCATAGGCAGGGAAGCGGCGGCGGAAGAAGGCGTGCTCCTCGCGGAGGACCTTGCGCTTTTCCCGCGTGGCGAGGCGGCGCTGCTGACGCGCGAGAACCCGCTCCCGCGTGCGGCTGGCGGGGCGGCGGCGTATCCTGCGATTGTGTTGAGTCATCTCGCACCCTGCGCGGCGCGCATTTTTGCTTGCCTATGCACCCATTGTATGTATAACCGTTTATTCAGCAAATGGCTTACTATGGGCAATCTTAGAAACTCGTCATAAATCGGCGCGCTATGCGAACGCAGATTCCAATTCTGCGCGGCAGTGCTAAAGTAGTAGGGTACGGCATATTTGCCATGTCGCCGCTAGCTACCTGCCCAGCGAGGGATAGAACATTATGCACAATCGGGATTACCTGCTGGACGATGAAGACGCCCCGACGCCAGCCATTGAGATTGAGTTGGTGGAAGGCATGGACGATGACAGCGCCGCCATCGACTTACCCGAAGAAGCGCCTATCCTGCCTTTGCGCGGGCTGGTCGTCTATCCACAGACGGCAATCCCACTGACAGTCGGCCAAGAGCGCAGCATCCAATTGGTCAACGATGTCGTAAACGGTGACCGCATGGTGGGCTTGGTCGCCTCGAAGGACCCCAACCTGGGCACGCCAGGACCAGACCAGGTGCACAGAGTCGGCACACTGGCGACCATTCATCGGCTTTTCCGCGCGCCCGATGGCACGATCCGCTTGTTGATCCAAGGTTTGCAACGCGTGCGCATCGAGGAATTCATCAGCGAAAAGCCCTACCTCAAAGCGCGGGTAGCCCGCATCGCCGAAGACGAAGTCGTCTTTGCCGACGACATCGAAATGGAAGCGCTGGTGCGCAGCATCACCGACCGCTTCAGCCAGCTGGCGGAACTGGTGCCCAACATCCCCGAAGAGCTGGTGAGCAGCGCGATCAATGTCGAAGACCCGCTGCAACTGGTGTACTCAATCGCTACCTATGTGCGCATCGAGTCGGACGACGCGCAACTGCTGCTGGAGCTGGACAATGTCGGCGACAAAATCCGCTTGCTGCTCAAGCTGCTATCAAAAGAAGTCGATGTGCTTTCGCTGGGGCGCAAAATCCAGGAAGACGCCCAAGAAGAAATGGAGAAGTCGCAGCGCGATTATTACCTGCGCGAACAGATGAAAGCCATCCAGCGTGAACTGGAAGAAGACGAAGACCAAAAAGAGATTGAACGTTTCCGGCAGCTCATCGACGAAGCTAACATGCCCGACGAAGCGCGCAAAGAAGCCGAGCGCGAGCTGAGCCGCTTGTCCAAGCTGTCGGTGGCGGCGGCGGAATATGGCGTCATCCGCACCTACTTGGACTGGATCTGCGGCATGCCCTGGAGCGCGCGCACCGAAGACAAGCTGGATATCGCCAATGCGCGCGCCATCCTGGACGAAGATCATTATGGCTTGCAAGACGTCAAACAACGCATCCTGGAGTTCCTGGCGGTGCGGAAGTTGCGGGCGGAGCGCGCGGAGGATTTCGCCGAAAGCGAGGCGCTGGACCCTGTGCGGCGCGACCGGTCTGGCGCGATCCTGGCATTTGTGGGTCCCCCTGGCGTCGGCAAGACCTCGCTGGGCGCGTCGATTGCGCGGGCGATGGGTCGCAAGTTCATCCGCATGAGCCTGGGCGGCATCCGCGATGAAGCCGAGATTCGCGGTTTCCGGCGCACTTACATCGGCGCTATGCCCGGGCGCATCATCCAAGCCATCCGCCGCGCCCAATCTCGCAACCCGCTGATTATGCTGGACGAAATCGACAAACTGGGGCGCGACTTCCGTGGCGACCCCGGCTCGGCGCTGCTGGAAGTGCTGGACCCGGAACAAAATGCCGAGTTCCGCGATCACTATCTGGATGTGGCTTTTGACCTCAGCGATTGCATGTTCATCACCACCGCCAACGCGCTGGATACCATCCCCAGGCCCCTGCGCGACCGCATGGAGATCATCCAACTGAGCGGCTATACCGAGCGTGAGAAACAGAAAATCGCCGCGCAATACCTGGTACCGCGCCAACGCCGCGAAAATGGTCTGCGCGCGGATGAGCTCGAAATCACGAATGCGGCGCTGCTGCAGATCATCCGCGACTACACCCGCGAGGCTGGGGTACGCAACCTGGAACGCGAGATCGGCAAGGTAGCGCGCAAGGTGGTAACACAAATCGCCGAAGCCAGCGCCGGGACTGTCTGCGTCGCGCCCGAGGATTTGAAAGCGCTGCTGGGCAAGACGCGCTTTGGCTATCGCAGCGAATTAAGAGACCGCGCCGAAATGCCCGGCGTGGCGACCGGGCTGGCATGGACGCCGGTGGGTGGCGATGCGCTCTTCATCGAAGCCACCAAGATGAACGGCGGCAAAGGCTTCAAATACACCGGGCAGTTGGGCGCAATCATGCAAGAGAGCGCCCAGATCGCCTATAGTTTTGCCCGTTCGCGCGCCGAGCAGCTGGGCGTCGATCCTGCCTTCTACAGCGACCACGATGTGCATTTGCATGTGCCTTCGGGGGCAGTGCCCAAAGATGGACCCAGCGCGGGCATCACCATGGCGGTGGCGCTGGCTTCGCTCTTGACGGGGCGCGCCGCCAAGAGTCATATCGCCATGACCGGCGAACTGACGTTGAGCGGGCAGGTGCTGCCGGTGGGCGGCATCAAAGACAAGGTGCTGGCGGCGCATCGGCTCGGAGTGGATACGGTCATCCTGCCGCGCAAAAACGAAAACGACCTGGACGATGTGCCCGACGATGTGCGCGCTGAGCTGACTTTCCTGCTGGTCGAGCATCTGGACGAAGTGCTGGATGCGGCGCTGGATGGCAAATTGGCGCAATGACAGTTTCTGCCTGGGCGCGTCAGCTCTTGTTGGTTTGTGGCATCGTTATCTTGCTGTGGTCGGGTGTGGAAGACAACGATGCCTCTGCTGTCGCCTTGCTGGGCGCGCTCGTGGCGCTGCCAGTTGCCGCCATGTTGATTCCGCGCGCGCTGGATAACCTGCTTTCCATAACGGCAGCGGGCGCGGTTTATGGCGCGTTGACCAGCCTGTCGGTCTTCGCGCTGATGCTCTTCAAAGACCTGCTCCACGCCCATGCCTTCCCCGATTATCCGCCGCAGATGCTGCTGGGCATACTGGAGCGGATGCCAGCTTGGGCGCTGGCGGGTGGCTTGGCGGGGCTGGGCTGCGGCATCTTGCTACGTCTGCGCAAGCCCCCACCCCAAAAATGAGGGCGGGGCATTAACGAGCGAGTCACCGCCTGTCCCCTACACTAAAGCTCTGTGCGCTCTGTGTGAATAAGAATTATTGACAGCCTTTGCGTTACAATAGGCGCGTATGTATCCACTCAACCGCGAAGGGCTGGCTAGGCATGGCAGAGTTTATTCTGGCGCTGGATCAAGGCACGACGTCTTCGCGCGCCATTCTCTTTGACCGCGGCGGGCGCATCATCCGCAGCGCCCAGCAGGAATTTCCGCAGATTTACCCGCAGCCGGGCTGGGTCGAGCATGACCCGCGCGCTATCTGGCAATCGCAGCTGGCGGTTGCGCGCGAAGTCATCGCCGACCCTGCGGATATCGCCGCCATTGGCATCAGCAACCAGCGCGAAACTACGCTTATTTGGGATCGGCACAGCGGCGCGCCCATCCACAATGCCATCGTCTGGCAAGATCGGCGCACGGCTGGTTTCTGCGATGAACTCAAAGCAGAAGGATTTGACAAGACGATACTGCGGCGCACCGGTTTGGTAACCGATGCTTATTTCTCCGGCACAAAAGTCGCCTGGCTGCTGGACAATGTGCCGGGCGCGCGGGAACGAGCGGCAAACGGCGAGTTGGCATTTGGCACTGTGGATAGCTACCTGGCTTGGCAGCTAACTGGCGGCCGCCTGCATATCACCGATGTCAGCAATGCCGCGCGCACCATGCTTTTTGATATTCACCGCGCCGATTGGTCGGGAGACATCCTGGCGCGCCTGGCTATCCCGCGGGCGCTGCTGCCCGAAGTGCGTCCCTGCAGCCAGGTCTATGGCGAGACCGACGCGGAGCTTTTCGGGGCGGGCATCCCCATCGCGGGCATGGCCGGCGACCAGCAGGCGGCGACCTTTGGGCAAGCGGCTTATCAAGCGGGCATGGCGAAGAACACCTATGGCACAGGCTGCTTCATGCTGATGAACACGGGCGGCGCGCCCCAGCAATCCGCCAACAACCTGCTTTCCACAATCGCCTGGCAAGTCGGCGATGCGCCTCTGCAATACGCGCTGGAAGGCAGCATCTTCATGGCTGGCGCGGCTGTGCAGTGGCTACGCGATGAGATGAAAATGCTGGATGATGC
The DNA here is from genome assembly GCA_009840575.1 of Chloroflexota bacterium. Classification (GTDB taxonomy): domain Bacteria; phylum Chloroflexota; class Anaerolineae; order Aggregatilineales; family Phototrophicaceae; genus UBA6055. The sequence goes on from VXNO01000181.1 coordinate 5,997, forward strand.
CGCCGAGAGCCAGGCGCTGGCGGAAAGCGTCTCCGACACAGGCGGCGTCTATGTGGTGCCGGCTTTTGCGGGGCTAGGCGCGCCCTATTGGGATCAATACGCCCGCGGCAGCATCGTCGGCATGACTCGCGGCAGTGGGCGCGCGCAGATCGTCCGCGCCACATTAGAAGCCATCGCCTACCAAAGTCGCGACGTCGTGGCGGCGATGAGCGCTGATTCTGGCTTGCCCTTGGAAGCGCTGCGCGTGGATGGCGGCGCGGTGGCGAATGACTTCCTCATGCAATTCCAGGCTGATATCCTGGGCGTGCCGGTCGAAAAGCCCGCCATCACCGAGACGACGGCGCTGGGCGCGGCGTACCTGGCTGGGCTGGCAGTCGGCTTCTGGGCTTCGCAGGCGGAAATCGCCGGGCAATGGCAATTGCAGCGGCGCTTCGAGCCGACCATGTCCGCCGACCAGCGCGAATCGCTGTATGCCGGCTGGCAGCGAGCTGTGGAGCGAGCCCGTGGCTGGGCAAGGGAGTAAGCAGCGGCGATGCTGACATTTGTCATCAAGAGATTGGCTTATTCCATCCCCGTCATCATCGGGATTATGATCGTCACCTTCACATTGGCGCGGGCTATCCCTGGCGACCCTTGCCTGGCGGTGCTGGGCGAGCGAGCTACTCCCGAAATCTGCGAGGCATTCGCCCGCCGCAATGGCCTTGACCAGTCTTTGCCTGTGCAGCTGCTGATTTATATGCGCAACTTTGCGGGCGGTGATTTGGGCGATTCGCTGCGATTCCACCGCCCGGTCATGGAATTGCTGGTCGAGCGGCTGCCCACCACGGTCGAGCTGGGCTGCTTTGCGTTGCTCTTTGCCATCAGCGTGGGCGTGCCTGTCGGTGTGCTGAGCGCCTACCGGCACAAATCAGCGCTGGATGTAGGCACGATGATTGGCGCGAACATCGGCGTTTCCATGCCGGTATTTTGGCTGGGGCTGATGCTGGCTTATCTATTCGCGGTGTTATTAAAAGATACGCCTTTTGCGCTGCCGCCCTCGGGCAGGCTGACGCCGGGCGCAAATCCCCAGCCATTTTATGAGCTCTGGGGCTGGGTCGCGGAAGGGCAGGAGCCAGCGGGGATTTGGGTCTTCTTCGCGCGCATCAACACGTTGAACGCCCTGCTCACCTTGAATAGCGAGCTGATGGTGGATGCGCTGCGGCATTTGATATTGCCGGCGGTGGCGGTGGGCACGATACCGCTGGCCATCATCGCGCGCATGACCCGTTCCAGCGTCCTGGAAGTGCTCAGCCAGGATTATGTGCGCACGGCGCGGGCGAAGGGACTGCGCGAAGGCAAGGTCGTCGGCGTGCACGCCCTGCGCAATGCGCTCTTGCCGGTCATCACCGTCATCGGCTTGAACTTTGGGCTGGTCATCAGCGGCGCGGTGCTGACGGAGACGATCTTCAGCTTGACCGGCGTGGGCCGCACCTTGGTCGATAGCATCACCTCGCGGGATTACACGCTTGTACAGGGCTTCACGGTGGTGATTGCCGCGGGCTTCGTGCTGATTAACATGGTGGTCGATATCCTGTATGGTTACCTCGACCCGCGGATTCGCTTCAACTAGAGGGCGATAGTGAACGCAAAGCCGGCCCAGCTCGAAGAAGCCAGCCATACGCGCTCCGCCAACCTGTGGCTGGAGGCGCTGTACAACTTGCGGCACAGCCCCTCGGCGCTGCTGGGCATGGTCATCATCGGCGGGCTGGTCATCGTCGCCATTGCCGCGCCGGTCTTCGCCACGCATGACCCCATCAAAACGATGATTGGCGTACCCGGCGAGACGGGCCGCCTGCCCAGCAAACCACCCTGCATCCCACTGCTGGGCTGTGAAGATCCGCTGCATATCCTGGGCTTGGATTTAAATGCGCGCGACCTCTACAGTCGCATCCTCTATGGCACGCGCACTTCTCTGTCGGTGGGCGTCATCACCATCAGCCTGTCGATCATCGTGGGCACGGCGCTGGGCATCACCGCCGGTTATGTGGGCGGGCGCGTCGACAATGTCATCATGCGCCTGATGGATGTGGTGCTGGCATTCCCGGCGCTGCTGCTGGCGATTTCGATTGTTACTATCCTGGGGCCTGGCTTGACCAATGCGTTGCTGGGCATCACGATTACATTCATCCCGCAATACGCCCGGCTTTCGCGTGCCAGCGTGCTGTCTCTCAAGGAGCAGGAGTTTGTGGTGGCGGAGCGCGCGATTGGGGCGAGCCCCTGGCGCATCGTGCTGGCGCATATCTTGCCCAATGCCATCACGCCCATCATTGTGCAAGGGACGCTGGGCGTAGGCACGGCGATTTTGGATGCGGCAGCGCTGTCATTTTTGGGTTTGGGCGCGCAGCCACCCACGCCTGAATGGGGGCAGATCCTCAGCGAATCGCGCAATTACCTCTTCACTTCGCCGCATTTGGTCTTCTTCCCGGGCATCGCCATTATGATCACGGTGCTGGGCTTCAACTTGCTGGGCGATGGCATGCGCGACGCCCTCGACCCGCGCCTGAATCGGAGTTAACCCCCCCAAAAAATGAGGGAGGGGCTTAATTGTGGCTAGCGCGCTAGCATTGGTCGGCATTGATGAACTGCTGGAAGATGGACAGATAGATCGCGAAGCCTTCGCCGCGCCCGGTGTGGTTGGGGCTGGCGCAATCGGCGGACGCATGCCACGAAGCGACCACATCGTTGGAATCCAGCGTTGAGCCATCGTGGAAGAGCACGTCCTCACGCAGGTGGAAGGTCCAGACCGTGCCATCTTCAGAGACTTCCCAAGATTCCGCCAGACCGGGGATCACCGCGACGCCGCCCTTCTCGAAGTCCAGCAGCGACTCCTGCACCTGGTGGCAGGCGCGGAAGGTCTCGCCATCCCAGGTGTCGTTGCAATAGATGGAGATAGGCTCGGCATTCTGCATATAGATGATGTTGTTGTCATCCGGGTCTTCCAGGCGCGAGAATTCTTCCGTGCCATCGAGGACGCCGGGGTGCACGCCGACGATATCGGCTTGCCAAACATCAGCAGAACCAGCGTGTCCGAAGGGCACCCAAGGCACAGCCGACGCCATGCCTTCCGCAACCTGCTGGAAGTATTCCATGCGCGCATCGGGGTCGAGGACTTGGCCCGCCGCGATGAGTGGCTCATAAACCTCTGGGTAGGGCTCGCCCATCTGCGCCATGTTCGGCCCATGGCAGCAGGTCAAGAAGTTGGAGGCGTCGGGGAAATCGGCATGCCAGCCTAAGATGTGCAGCGGCTCATTGCCCGAGAGCGCCGAGGCGATGAACGCGCCCGATTCCACCACTTGCACATCAGCGATGACGCCAATATCAGCGAGTTGGGCGGCGACATCGTTGGCGATGATGCCCGGGTTGGGCAGGTAACCACGCACGACATCGCGCCAGGTCAAGGTTAAGTCGCGTGATTCGCCGCTGCGCGTATCAACTACTGCATCCAGTGGCAGCGAGAAACCCAGGTCAGCAGCGGCTTCTTCGAGCAGCGCGGTTGCCGCAGCTTGGTCGAAGCCAGGCACGCCACCCTCGCCGATGTGTCCGAAAACTGCCGGCGGCACGAAGTCGGGCGTCAAGGGCGAGCCAGGCGGGAAGAAGTTATCGACAATGCGCTGGCGGTCGATGCCCATGGCGATGGCTTTGCGCACGCGGATATCGTTGAGCGGCTCGAAGAAGTTGCTCATGGCGACATAGACGCCGGTCAGCGGCGGGATGTCGATCAGGTTGAAGTTCGGGTCGGCGCGGAAGACGGGGATGTCATCGGGGTTGGCGAACTTCATGCCGTCAATCGTGCCAGCGCGCAGCTCGGTGGCGCGGGCAGCCGCTTCGGAGTTCCAGCGCAAGATGACGGTGTCTTCGATGGATGGCTCGCCCCAGTAATCATCGAAGCGCTCAAAGACCATTTCATTGCCTTGGTCCCAATTGACCAGGCGCAGCGGACCCGTGCCGATAGCCTTGGTCAGGATGTCGCCGGTGCCGCCCGTGGCATCCATCCACTCACGCGGGTGGATAGATAGACCGAGGCTGGCCATTTCTTGGTCGAAGATAGCATCGGGGTTGCAGAGCGAGACGCGGACCGTCAGCTCATCAAGCGCCTCGACCGACTTGAGGTTGCCGCCGTAGTCGCAATCCGCAGCGGCGAAGCTCAGCAGTTCGTCCTGGCTCGCCGCCGGCAGCGCCATTAGCCCCAGCAGCAAAACGAGCAAAAGCGACATACGAAAACGAGTGTTCATTATGATTGCCTCCATTGTTGATAGATGCGCCCCCACAATGGGAGTCAGCTGGATTGTAACGCGGATGACAGCCCGCGACAAAATACCTATAATTCACCACAGAGGCACGGAGCGCGCAGAGCTTTGCTGTAGGGGGCAAGCTGTGGGCTAAAACTCGAACTCGTCGAAGTCGCGGCAGAGGGTTATGGGACCTGAGTAGGCCTGCGCCGCTTCGGGCACGAGTGTCTCAGGGTCTTGATTCCAGACTTGGTAATGGATTAAGCGCAGTTCTTTCGCGCCGGCTGCCGTCGCCGCTTCGCCCGCCATGCGCGCGGTGCTGTGCCCGGGTGGCGGCCCGCCGGCTTCGTGGATGAAGATATCCGCGTTTTTGCCGATTTTCAGCGCATTTGGGCAGGGTTCGGTATCACAGCTATAAGCCAGCACCTTGCCATTGTGCTTGTTGGTGATACGCATGCCGATGGTGGGGATGAAGTGCACAACCGGGAAGGAACGGATGAGGAAGTCTTGATTTTCGAAGAGCAGCGTATCATCACCCATGCCAATGCGCGTGAAGGACACCGGGTAGAAATTGGGCCAATACTCCCAGCCGTACATATCCATGGTGCCTTCCACGCGGTCGAGGCAGTGAGGAATCCCATAAAAGCGCAGTGGCTGCTTGCGCCCCATCTGCCACATGTGCATGAGCATATTGGGCACGCCAGCCACATGGTCGGAATGAAAATGCGTCAGGATAATGTCTTGCAGCGCCAAGCTATCGATGCCCAGCCGCTTGATTTTGTCCAGGGGGTTCGAGCCAGCATCGATAAGCACGGGGCCATCTTCCTTGCCTATCAGCAAGAAATGCGAGTAGTCATGACAGGCGTTGCAGACCGCGCCGGATGATCCGAGGATGATTACACGCGCCATAGCCGAGCCTTCATGCCGCAATCTACCAGCAGTATATCAGCATTTTAGCGCTGGCGCTTTATGAGTCACTCACCTGGTGAGCGTCTGTGAGCGCAGCCGCATTCAATCCGTCGTCGCGACCGCCCCGGTGCCGCCGCAGCAGCAGCCCAACCGACAGGACCAGCGCGATCAAGGTGATCGTCTGCGAGCTGTTGATGCCCGTCTGCCCGATGGTGGCGATTTCCACCCGCATGAATTCCAGCAGGAAGCGACCGATAGAATACTGCGCGATATAAATTAGCAGGATGTCACCGCTCAGCAATTGCCTGCGATACAGATGATAAACGCGCCACAAGACCACAAAAGCCACCAGGCTCCACAGCGCTTCGTATGCCCAAAGGGGATGAAATAGCGTGTCAATTGGATACTCGATCAAACTTTCATAGGGCGCGACGCGGGCTTCCCGCGGGATGTTGATACCCCAGGGCAGGTTCGTGGGCCCGCCATAGAGTTCCTGATTGATGTAATTGGCAATGCGGCCGATCGCCTGCCCCAGCGGGATGGCGACGCCAGCTATATCCATCCAGGGTCCCAGGCTCAGCCCTTCGTCCGAGAAGCTGCTGTGTGGGCGGCGGTATTGGAAAGGCGCAGGCTGCTTGCCGCGCAGGCGAACCCAGGCGTAGGTTAGAAGCCATTCCAGCAGTTGGTAGAGCCAAAGCGCGGGCGTAACCAGGGTCGTCAGCGCGCCAACGATGCGGTTGTGCCAGGCGCTTAGGTAGAGCCAAGCGCCAAATGCGCCGCCGATTATCCCGCCGAAGATACTCAGCCCGCCATTCCAGATGGCGATTGCGCCATTTTGACTGTCAAAGAAATTTTGCAGCATCCAGGCAGTGTCTTGGCAAAGCCCGCCTTCTATGCCGCCGGGTCCACAGCCAGCCGTCAGCGAGACGGGCGGGAAGAGTACAAACCACAAGCGCGCGCCAACGATGCCCGGCAGGATCGCCCAAGTCAGACCGCCCCAGATGTGGTCGGAATCAAGATCGCTACGGCTAGCCAGCAAGGCGGCAACATACGCGCCTGTCAGCAGCGCCAGCACGATGATGATGCCGTAATAGCGCACCTGCAAGTTGCCGATGACCAGGTATGCTTGCTCAAATTCCATTTATTCACCTCGGCCTTTCAGTGTCCTGTGTACGAAACGCAATCGTTGCAGCGCTGTCAAGTTCGTGCCCGCTGCCAGCAGCAGCAAGCCGACCTCGACTGGCGCGGGGCTTTGCGAGATGCCGGCGGCGAATGTCATCACCAGCAGGACGAGCACACGCTCCAGCCGCGTGAACAAGCCGACGGTCGTCTTCACAGCCACTTTGGCATCATCGGCGCGGGCGCGGATGTAGCTGACCATGAAACTGCCCAGCAACGCCACCAAAGCCACCGCCAGCATGTCCATCCGCCCTGCCTCAGCAAAATAATACCCGAAAGCGGCGAAAATAAAACCGTCAGCATAGCGGTCGAGCGTTGAATCCAGCACCATGCCAAAGCGGCTCTCGCGCCCCGCCGCCCGCGCCACAGCGCCATCCAGCGCATCCAGCGGCAGGCTGCATAACATCAGCAGCGCGCCGGCCAGGAATGCGCCCTGCGCCAGCAGCAGCGCCGCCAGCCCCACCAGCAACAGCCCGAATATCGTAACTTGGTCCGCCTGCAAGCCCAGCCGCGCCAAGCCCGCGCCGAGCCTGTCCAGCGGGGCTTGGGTATGCGCGCGCAGACGGTCGGTGAGGGTTGGCGCTTGCGTCTCAGGCATAATCTGAACCTTGTCACTCCGCGCAGCATCGGCTAAACTGCCCGCCATGTCGGGGCGTGGCGCAGCCTGGTAGCGCGCACCGTTCGGGTCGGTGAGGTCGTGGGTTCAAATCCCGCCGCCCCGACACAGCATCATGAAGTCCTTGCGGAAGCCCGCGCCATTTCACTTTGTCACCACCGCCAGCGCGCCATCCATTGCGCCGTTCTTGCGTGACCAAGCCCACAGGAATGCCGCCGGCAGGATGGCCAAAGTTACCAGCGCGCCGCCCAGCCAATTGGGCAAAGCCGGGTCGAGCGCGAACAAGCCGCCCGAAACCGCCGTAGAAATGATGACACCCAGGCTCATGACCGACTGGTGCGCGCCCAGGATGCCGCCCCGCAACTCCGGCGCGACTGTCTTGGTGACCAGGGACTGCAAAGCCGGCAAAAGCAATCCGCTGCCCAAAGCGAATGCGACCATGCTGATGGAGCCCAGCAGCGGCTCTGTGGCAAGAGCTAGCGTGAACATGCCGGCTGCTCGAGCCACCGCGCCCCAGATGACAATAGCGGGGTCGCCTAAATGTCGCAGCGCCGCTGGCAAAATGACGACCTGCGTCACGAATTGCCCGACGCCGACCACCATCAATAGCAAACCCACGCCCAGGCTGACCGTGGCAAAATCCTCGCCAGCGAAAAGCACCGCCTCGGCGAAGAGAGCGAATGTGCCAATCAACAAGCCAAAGCCGAAACGCGAGACAAAAGACACGACCATGACCGCCAGCAGCGGCACATTGCCCAGCATGGGTTTCAGGCGCATGTTAGCGCGGCTGCTATCGCGGTTGCGGGCTTGGTCGGCATCGCTGAGCGTCTCTTCCAGCGTGAACCAGGTCAAAAGCACGGTGATGAAAGCCGCCGCCGCCGCAATCAAAAAGGGCATCTGTGGTCCCAGCCCGCTGGCCAGTACGCCGCCGACTGCCGGGCCAACGATAAAGCCCAATCCAAAAGCAGCCATGACATAGCCCAGCGCCTGCGTGCGCTTGTGCTCGGGCATGATGTCGGTTACATAAGCCTGGGCCACCACGATGTTGCCGCCAGTGATGCCATCCAGCACGCGCGCAACGAACAGAATCGGCACCGACTGCGCCAAGCCGATCATCACAAAAGCGATGACTGTGCCCACCTGGCTGATGAGCAAGACGGGCAGGCGGCCGCGCCGGTCGGACATGCGCCCGATGGTCGGTCCCGCGATGAACTGCGCGCCGAAGAATGCCGTCAGCAGCAGGGTGATTAGCTCCGGAGACATGCCAAATTCGCTTTGCGCATACAGCGGCAGGATCGGGTTGACCATGGATGTGCCGATCATCTGCACGAAGACGATCAACAAAATGGTCAACATGCGGCGGTCAAAGACGCGCGGCTCTGGCTGCAAAAGGGCGCTTCCCACATATAAGAAGTCCGTAGGCTTGATGATAGGCGAAAGCGCGGCATATCGTTAGTCCACAGTTCTTCTGCGTGAGAATTGGGCGATTGCGGGGACGCGCGGCAACTGCTAAACTGGCGCTACCAGACTCGAAAGGCGCTGCGAATGAAGACCAGCCTGTATCTGCTGCGGCATGGCGAAGTGCACAATCCCCAGAAAATCTTGTACGGCCGCCTGCCCGGCTACAAGCTGAGCGAGGCGGGCAAGGCTCAGGCGCGCGCGGCGGGCAAGTGGCTGGCGGGCAAAGCCATCGAAGCCATCTATTGCAGCCCCATGCAACGGGCGCAAGAAACCGCCACGATCGTCGCCGAAGCATTGGGCGGCATCGCGCCAAGCATCGACCAGCGTCTGATGGAAGTCCACACGCCTTATGAGGGCCACCTCACCGCCGAACTGGCGAATATGGGTTGGGATTTGTACACAGGCAACCAGCCGCCCTACGAAACCCCGCAAATCGTGCTGGAGCGGGTGCTGGATTTCTTCGCATTTGTGTGGGCGCGCCATGCGGGCAAAGCGGTAGCCGCCGTCGGGCATGGCGATATCCTGGTCTTCCCCTGGCTGCATGCGCAGGGGCAGGTGCCTGAAGCGCTGATGAAAGACCGCCTGCAAGAGTATGGCTTGCCAGTCGACTACCCAGCCACGGCGTCAATTATGCGCTTTGACCTGACGGGGGATGCGCGCGTATCCTTGCCGACCGCCAGCTATCATTGCCCATATTAGGCTTTGTATAAATTGTATTAGAACCAGGCGGTTTTGCTTGTTCGATTTGCCCAATTGTGCTATCTTGAGGGTGTCCGCTGCTCAAGAAATGGAGGCATATTATGGAAAACTTGAGCTTCACTGGCGCGAGCTGGCACAAACAGCGTATGCAGACGCTCATGGAAGAAGCGCGCATTGAGCGGTTCTTGCAGAAAAAGCGGCAACGCGACGCGCAAGAGTGGTCGAATCGCCAGCAATGGCGCGACCGCAAATCGAGCTAATCCACCAACTCGCCTACTGGGAGCCTCGCCTGCGCGGGGCTTTTTTCTTTTCCTGCCATCGGCGCATAAATTGCCGCCGCCACTCGCCAACAGTATAATCGCCCGCATGACTTTGAGGCTTGGCAAGCGCTATCGCCTGCACATGATCAGGATTTCTGACGCGATGCGGAGCTTACTCGCATCGCTACTGCTGCTTGGCTGGGGGATGCTGGCGCAAGCGCAGTCTGCCCCGCCGGCGCAGCACTGGGATGTCTTCTTGCGGCGCGATGCACAAACCGCGGGGGCGGCGATGCTCAGTTTCAACAACCTGTTGAGCGGGGAGGCGATCGAGGTCGCAGCGACGGGCAGCCATTTCACCGTGACTTCGCTTGGCGTCATCTACCTGGATGGCCTAGACGGCTCCGTCAAACTGGCGCAGAGCGATGGCAGGCTCCGCAAGCATCCTTTCATCGACTTTGCGCCCGGCGACCACAGCATCGACTGGGTTGTCTCGGCGGATGGCGCGCGCATCGCCTGGACTATCGCGCGGCAACTGGCTGACGAAGCGTTGATGACGACCACGTGGCTGGCGGACAGCGATGGCGATAACCTGCGCGAGCTGCTGGTGGATCGTCCGCGGGCTGGCATCCGACTCTTGCCAGTGGCATTCCGCCCAGGCAGCGAGCAGCTCATCATGGAAGTGCGCGCAATTGAAGTCGCCGCGGCGGGGCCATATACGTTGCGCACCGGTCTGTTTGCGCTGGATTTCGCCGCGGACGAGGCAAGTTCGCGTCCGCTGCCGGGCGAGCAAAATTGCTATTGCGCGGTTGGCATCGGGGCGGATGTCATGCTGCGGCTAACGCGGAGCAGCGCGGGCGGATTCGCAGCGGAAGTCCTCGCGCTGGAATCGGGGCAAGCCAACGTGATCGAAGCGCTGCCTTTGGATGAGTATCCTTATGCCGGCAACCTGATTGTAAACGCGGACGACAGCATCGCCATGTATGCCCTATCGCAAGTTGGGGATGAAGCTGGGAGCGGCTTCCGCACCGTGCTGGCGCGCATCGACCTGCTGGCGGCGCGGCAAGAGGTCGTCAGCCGTCGCCTGCCCACCTTAATCCGCCCAATCGCCTTCAGCGAAGACAACAGCGCGCTGCTCTTCACGACTGCGAATGAAGGCGGCACCTGGAAGCTGCGGCTGGCTGAGCAAACGATCATCAAAGTGGCGGATGGACTCTATCTCGGGCGGATGATCGAAGGCTGAGCGGGTATCAAATATGGCGGGGCTTCTTGAACTTGGGGCGCTGCGCCCATTCCCAGACGGCATCGGCAATATCCCAAACCGCATTGGGCTTGGCGATGCGCCGCGCATTGTCGGCGCGCTGTTGCAGGGCGGCTGGACCTTCTGCCAGCCATTGCTGAATGCGCTGGCTTACCTGTTCGGGCTTGGGCAGGTAGACGCCGGCTTGGTTTTCGGTTACCAGGCGCACATTGCCGCTTTCTTGCCCGGGGATGCGGTCGCTGATGATCATGGGCAAGCCAGCGATGGCGGCTTCGCTGATGGTCGATGGCCCGGCTTTGGTAACGATAATGTCGCATGCCGCCATGATGCGCGGCATCTCCCGATAGTTTGTAACATAGCCAAAGAGGTGATGGCGATTGTTCCAGGCGCGGCTGGCCAGCCGGGCGCGCAATGCCTGGTTGCGCCCGCAGACAATGACCAACTGCGCAGCCAGCCGTTGCGCATCCAGCGCGGCAACCAGCTTGTCGACTTCGCCCATGCCTTCGCTGCCCGCCACCAGCAGTACCGCCGGCAAGTCGGGCTCAAAGCCGAACTCGGCGCGCGCTGCCGCTTTGCTGGTCATAGAATCCAGAAAATGTGGATTGACTGGCAAGCCGGTAACCTGCATCTGAGTCGGCGACATGCCCAGGCGCAAGCCCCGGCGATAGGCGCTTTTGGTCGGCACAAAGCAATGGTCGACGCGCGGGTCATACCAAAGCGATGGCGTGGTAACGAGATCGGTTACGACGGTCAAGAATGGCGGGCGCTCGTCCAAGGTCATATAGGCACGAAAGGTGGGATTGACGATGACGGAGTGCGTGCAGACGACGGCATCAGCCGGGCGCTCGCGCACCAGTCGGCGCAGTTTACGGCGGTTGTTGCGGTAGATAAGCTGGCGCGCCAGGCTGGAGCGCTGCTTGCCATCAAAGCTATGATACATCAGCGCCCATAGGAACTTCGAGGTATTGACCATGCGCGGATACAGTTCGGGCTGTTTGTTGAGGGGCCAACGCAGCTCGCGCAGGACATCCACCGCGTCAAACTCCACTGCCGAGCCATGACGAATCGCCAAGGCATCCTGGATAGCCTGGAATGCCGAACGATGCCCGCCGCCGGTATCGGAAAAAAGAAACAGCACCTTCTTGCCCACAGCCAGCGCCTTCCTGGCTCGCTTCGGAAAAATACAGATAGCGGCAATAACTGTACCATAGTATTCGAAGCAGATATTTATCGGAGTGGGGATTGAATCGGGCGAGTCGCCGCCTCGCCCCTAGGCCTTGCGTATCTCTGTGGTAAATGGACTTGCGATTATCCGTTTATGTCAGCAACAAGGTAGAAATTGTTAGAAGCGCGTAAAGCCCTGCCGAATGCGCCGAGATTGCGCTATAGTGAGGGGGCGAAGCGGCAGCCTGGGGGCGCGAGAGGCATACAGATGCTATTGGATCTTCATCCGCTGGTTATCTTCATCAACCTGATTGTTTTGGGCTGCGCCATGACCGTGCACGAGTTCGCGCACAATTTTGTGGCGTGGAAGATGGGCGATGAGCTGCCGAAATTGCAAGGTCGGCTGACTTTGAACCCGCTGGTGCATATCAATTGGCTGGGCTGGTTGATGTTCGCCATCATTGGCTTTGGCATCTTGGGCAGCGCGCCGATTTCCGCGCAGCGCATGCGTGACCCGCGGCGCGGCTTCCTGGCGGCTGTGGCGGCGGGACCGCTATCCAACCTGGCGCTGGCGGTTGTTTCGGCGCTGCTACTGCGATTGGGCGGCTGGAGCGCGGTCGGCTATTATGCCTATTACCTGCCCGACCAGATTGTCGACCCGCTAGCATTTTTGGCGGCGCTGTTGTATGCAAGCGTGTTTTGGAATGTGCTGCTCTTCGTCTTTAATTTGATCCCGCTATTCCCCATCGATGGTTGGCATATTGCGCAGGCGCTGCTGCCCGGCAAGTGGCTGGACAGGATGCAGATCCCCGTGGCAATCCAGCAGCATGCGCGCCCGCTGGCGGAGTTCTTGCAGTTTCCAGCCTTCAAATGGCGTGATTGGCAGACAGCCAGCTATTATGTCTTCCTGGCGCTTCTCTTCTTGTCTTTCATCCCAATCGGCGGTGCCAGCCCCTTCAGCCTCTTCGTGGGTCAGCCGACCAGCGCCATCCTGCGTCTGCTGATTTTCTAGTCTATGCCCAGGCTGCGTTATCGGCTCGGGCAAGGGCTGCGCGCCTGGCTGGCGGCTCTCAAACGTCCCGATTTGACTGCTGCGCGGCCGATGCTGTCCGATTGTGAATATGCCGCATTCTGCCGATTATCGCGCGCCGACCAGCTACACAGCCTGCGCGTCTTGCAAGCAGTCCTAAGCGCCGATGCGGACGCGCCAAAGAGCCTACAAAAAGCCGCCCTGCTGCACGATATTGGCAAGTCGCGTTATCGACTGGCTGTCTGGCAGAAGACTGCGGCGGTGCTGGTCAAATCACTCGCGCCAGGCTGGTTCCGCCGCTTGAGCGCTGGCGACAGCTTGGCTATCTGGCGAGCGCCCTTCCGCGTACACGCGCAGCATCCACGCTGGAGTGGCGAGATTCTGCGCGCTTGCGGCACAGGCGAAGCCGTCCTGTGGCTGGTCGAGCATCATCAATGCGACACCGATAGGCTAGGCAGCCAGCCCCTACATGAGCAACTGCTGGCTTTGCAGCGCGCCGACGACCGCAGTTGACTTCTGTGTTAGAATGACGCGACAACAAACAAGGAGAGCGCGGCATGGCGGAGCTAACGGTAGCGATTTTGGGGCTGGACCGACTGGGAGTATCCATCGCCCTGCGCCTGCGCTCCTACATGGAAAAAGGCGGACGGCATCGCTTCACGCTGGTGGGGCACGACAGCCGCGACGAGTATGAAAAACCCGCCCGCAAGCTGAAGGTATTCGCCAAAGTCGAGCGCAAGATTCATGCGGCGGTCACGGCGGCGGATATCGTGATAATGAACCTGCCCTACGAAGACTTGCGCGCGGGCTACGATTTGATTGGCGCGTCCTTGCGTGATGGCGTGGTCATCCTGGATACCGCCGCGGTCAAACAACCTTCGCTGGCTTGGGCGGCTGACTTGCTGGGCGATGAGCACCATGTCATCGGCTTTAGCCCGGTTATCAACGCGGACTATATGCTGGATCATCGGTTGGAGCCGGAGTTTGCCAGCGATGACTATTTCCATGACAGCGCCATCTACCTCACGCCGGGCTTGCGCAGCCTGCCCGAAGCCATCGACCTGGCGGTGAACTTCGCCATGATCCTGGGCGCAAAGCCGCAGTTCCTCGACGCCGCCGAACACGACAGCTTGACGGCGCTGACCGAAGGCATCCCGCAGGTTGTCAGCATCGCCGCCTATCGCGCCGCGATGAATCACGGCGCCTGGGCGGATGCGCAGCGGCTCACCAACCCGCCTTTTAATGTGTTGACGCGCTACTTGTTGACGCGCCACCCGGATGCGCTGCGCGATGAGTGGCTGGCCAATCGCGATGGGCTGGGGCGCGCTATCGACCAGTTAATTGCCCAACTGCGCGCAGTGCGGGGCGCGCTCGCCGAGCATGACGAAGACGCCATCGAAGCCTTCTTGATAGACGCCTCCGACGATTATCAGACCTGGATCAATCGGCGGCACAAGGGCGACTGGGACGAGCAGCCCAGCGCAAAAGTCGGCCTCGAAAGCACCATCGCGGGCAGTTTGTTTGGCAGCGCGATTGCCCGGCGGCTCTTCGGCAACAAAGACAACAACCGCTAAGCGAGTAAATTCTGCTGAAATGCCGTCATTTGTTTGACGACCGGCTATAATTCAGTTAGAGTTGTCGCATAAGTAGGCAAATTGCAAGCAATCCTATTCAATCATAGAAACAAGAAAGGGTGCCGCGCCATGAAATCTGTACCGAGTTTGTTGATTCGATTGCTGGTCCTGACTGCCTTGCTGCTGGGCTCAGCGGTGGCATTCGCGCAGGACGAAGCAGCTATAGACAGTTCCACCGTGCCCTTCATGGGCATCCGTTATACGGGCGTCGCCGACGGCTTGTTCATCACCGGCGTCATCCCCAATACACCAGCCGCTGCCGCCGATTTGCAGCCATTTGACATTATAACCGCCGTCAATGGCGAGGCTATCCAGGTCGATACCGTGCGCGAAGTGGTCTGGATTTACGATGTCGGCAGCAGCATTGAGCTGAGCCTGCTGCGCGATGGCGCGGCGCTGCAGCGGATGATGGTATTGATGGCGCGCCCGGGCGATGTCTTCAACAACCCCGATTATCCCATGCCGCTGGACTTGGCGAGCACCGGTCTCTTCGTTGGGCAATGTGGCGACCACCTGCTGGTCATCGGCGCGTATCGTGATTCGCCAATCGCGGTGGCTGGCTTCCAACTCTACGATGAAATCGTCGAAATTGATGGCGACCGCGTCAGCAGCATCCCGCAAGCCGATGCCGCTGTTGCCGACCTGGTCGAAGGCGACGCGCTGCGCATCGTCGTTCTGCGCGGCGATAGCGAAGTGGTCATCGAGACGGATGTAGAAGACCAGCGCAAACGTCGCAAGCCGCGGCGTCCGCGTCCTCGCGCCGATATCAACAGCAGCTACAGCACGGACATGATCAACCTGGGTTATGGTGACGGTTTCGTGCAAGTGCTGGAAATCAGCCCGGCGCACGCGCTGTATGAGGCGGGGCTGCGCGCATACGATGTCGTTACCGAAGCCAATGGCGAAGCAATTGGGAAAGCCGACAGCCTCTTCGATAGCGAAATGATCGAGCTGACGGTTGCGCGCACAGCCAACAGCCTGCAGCTTGATGTGCCAGGGTCGACAGCCGCCCTGTTGATGCTGGGGCATGCCAAGCCAGCCGAGCAAGACAGCGCGCAATGGCTGGGCCTGCACGAGAAACAAGTTTCGCTGGGCGTGCGCTATGTACAACTGGAGCCGGACAGCGAATACTTGGCGAATACGGAAATTGCCAATGGCGCGTATATCGTCGAGGTAATTGAAGGCTTGCCGGCTGAGGCGGCGGGCATCCTGGAAGGCGACATCATCGTGGCGGTGGCTGGCGAAGCGGTCACCCAAGAGATCGACCTGCGCAACCGCATCTACTTCCATGAGCCGGGCGAGGTTGTCAGCCTGGATGTCCTGCGCGGCGGAGATCTGCTGGAAGTCGAAGTAACCTTGCGCGTAGCGAAGTAAGCGTCGCAGCCAGTTTCAGCAAGTCAAAAACACAAGCCCCTGCCATTTTTCGGCGGGGGCTTTTTGATTCACTGGTTTTGGGCGCTGCGGGCTCGGTCGCCGGTTCTACTTCGCATATTCCACGCGGCGCGTCTCGCGGATGACATGGACTTTAATCTGCCCGGGGTATTGCATGTCGGTCTCGATTTGCTTGGCGATATCGCGCGCCAGTTGGATAGAAGCGTAGTCGTCCACCACTTCGGGGCGCACGATGATGCGCACTTCGCGCCCCGCCTGCAGGGCGTAACTCTGCTCGACGCCATCAAAGGAATCAGCGATTTCTTCCAGTTGTTTGACGCGGCGGATGTAGCCATCCAGGCTTTCGCGGCGGGCACCGGGCCTCGCGCCGGAGATGGCATCAGCCGCCTCGACGATGTAGGCTTCCACGCACTCTTTTTCAACCTCGTGGTGATGCGCGGCGATGCAATTCACGACCGCATCCCTGACGCCGTAGCGTTTGGCGAAATCCGCGCCAATCATGGCGTGCGTGCCTTCGACATTGTGGTCGATTGCCTTGCCGATATCGTGCATCAAACCGCCCATCTTGGCGATTGTTACATCCGCGCCCAGCTCCATGGCGATCATGCCAGCGATATGCGCTGTCTCGATGGCGTGCGCATGTTGGTTCTGCCCGTAGCTGGTGCGAAACTTTAACGTGCCAAGCAGCTTCAGGATTTCCGCGTGCAAGCCGTGGATGCCGGCCTCATAAGCGGCGCGTTCGCCTTCTTCTTTGATGATTGTGTCGACTTCGGCGCGGGTGTCTTCCACCAATTTTTCGATGCGCGCTGGATGAATGCGCCCATCGACCACCAGCTTAGCCATCGTGCGCTTGGCGACTTCTCGGCGGATGGGGTCGAAGCTGCTGATGGATACCGACTCGGGCGAATCATCGACGACGACATCAACGCCGGTGGCCAGCTCAAAGGAGCGGATATTGCGCCCGTTGCGCCCGATGATGCGCCCTTTCATATCATCGCTGGGCAGGTGCACGACGCTGACCGATATCTCGCTGACATGCTCGGAGGCAAGGCGCTGGATGGCCATAGAAATCAAGCTGCGCGCGCGTTGGTCGGCGGTTTCACGGGCTTCGGCTTCGACCTGGCGGATGATGCGCGCCATATCATTGCGAGCGTCCAGCTCGATCGAGTCCAATAGCTGCTGTCGCGCTTCGTCGACTGTCATCTGGGCGATGACTTGCAGCTTGTCGAGTAGGGTCGCTTCGGACTTTTTGATCTCGTTTTCTTTGCGGTCGAGGCGGCTTTGGCGCTTGTTCATCTGTTGGTCGCGCTGGTCGAGCCGCTCCATGCGCTTGTCGAGGTCGCTACGCCGCCTCAGGATGCGCTCATCTTCTTCATTCAGGTCACGCCGCCGCCGCGAGATATCGGCAACGGCGTCGCTAATGCGCTGACGAGCGGCGCGTTCGCTTTCGGCAATGATGGTCGCGCCTTCGGTTTCGGCGTTTTTCAGCAGCTCCTTGGCATCGTTGGAGGCTTTAATCAAGGCGCTATTGGCTTGCTCCTGCTGTTGTTTTAGCAGATTCTGCACTGCGCGGCGGCTGCCGATGAGGTATCCCGCGCCAAGCCCGACAAGTGCTGTGACAACTGCAAGTAGGATTTCCATAAATGTTTGACGGTATCCAGTGGATACATTCGCCCCTGCTCCTTTCCTGTTTTATCCGGTCAAGGTCAACCGATATCATGCCTCGGCGTCGCATACGAAGTAGTCGCTGTCGGTTTCAACCAGCTCTTCCTGGCAACGCAAGGTTACATCCCGAGCTGTTTCCGCATCAAAGCCACGTCGCATCAGCGCGCCGCTCAGCTTCTGGCGGAATACCCGCGGGGTCTGCCCGCGATACCGTGAAAGCCGCTGTTGCGCCGCGCGATGAGCCGCCTCGGTTTCATCCAGGCTTTCCAGCGCCGCGTCGATAATCGCCTCTTCCACGCCCTTTTGCCGCAGTTGATAGCGCAAAGCTCGCTCGCCCATCGGCTTGTGGCGCTGCCGCTGGTCGACCCAATAGCGGGCGAATTCAACGTCATCGAGCCAGTCGCGCGCTTTTAGGCGTTCCAGCACAAGCTCAATGACCGATTGTCCGACTGCCTTGGATGCCAGATAGCGGCGGACTTCATCGCTGCTGCGCGGGCGATAGGCCAGGAAGCAGATTGCCCGCTCATAGGCAGTCTGTAGCGCGCCGGCTTCTCGCAGCGCCACGATCTCTTGCTGGCATAATTCCTGCCCGCA
This sequence comes from Chloroflexota bacterium, assembly GCA_009840575.1. GTDB lineage: Bacteria > Chloroflexota > Anaerolineae > Aggregatilineales > Phototrophicaceae > UBA6055. The sequence continues at coordinate 24,126 of VXNO01000181.1, forward strand.
ACGCAGGGCAGCGGCTGCCTGCAATGGCAACTGGAAAGCGTATTCTTCATCCAGATACAGTTTGACCCGTTCTTTGTCGCGGCGGTGCATCTTCAAAGCGGTGATGACAGGCATCGCGCATGCTTCCGGCAGGCTTGGCTGCCATTCTGATTCTGCGCTTGCCGGGCAATTTTTCGCGTATGCCAAACCAGCTATGGATATTGAGACTGCGTCAACAGGACGAACCTGGCAGCAACGCAGCAAATCCGTTTCAATCGTTCAGGTTATTTTGCGCCAGTTCTTTTCGCTATGATGCGCTTTTGTAAATTGCCTTCGCCGGCCGCAAACCGTCTCACGATTGGCTGTTCGTTCGCTTTTTTTGCGCGGCATTCTGCGCAGCCGCCAGCCAGACTCGCCGATACTCACGCGGCTGAGTTCCCGCTAGCTCCGTTCCGATCGTTCTACAACTACTCCCGGCAAGGCCAGCTGACTCGGTCGCTGGTCTTGCTTTGAATTGCGGACAAGCATAGCGGATAATGTTATCATAAGCCCGTCTTATTTAAGTATACTGAAAACAACGGATAAGAGTAGCGAAAACCGCTGTAATACAGGCAATCGTAAAAATTAATTCACCACAGAGACACCGAGGGCACAGAGGAGTTTCCTGGAAAATCACCTGGAAATCCAAGTTTTGCCAAGAGGACATCGCTTGTCATGCAAGCAAATTGTGGAAAAACTGACAATCGTACATACAAGAAATGGCTTTTCTCTGTGCCCTTTGTGTCTCTGCGGTGAATATAAGTTTAAGGACCTAGCAGCGCGGACATGGCGAGAGGCACAGGCGGTATCCTGGTTACGGGCGGCGGCAGCTTCCTCGGCGACTATATCGCCAGAGCTTTGCTGGCGGAGGGCATCCCGGTGAGCCTGCTGGCACCGCCTGGCGCGGAAGACAGACTTGGGCAACTGGCGCGGCAGGCAAGATGGTCGCCAGCGGATGTCTGGAGCCCAGGCAGCCTGCGTGGCAAGGCGCGCGGACATGAGGCGGTCATCCACACCATCGGCAGCCTTATTGATGATCCGGCGCGCGGCGCATCTTACGAACAACTCAACCTCGTTTCCGCCCGCAATGTCGCCAACATGTGCATCAGCGATGGCGTTGCGCGGCTTATCTTCATCAGCGGCGCGCGGGCGCCATGGCTGAAGCGCGGCTACATTCAGTCCAAGCGGGCGGCGGAAAGTTACCTGCGGCGTAGCGGATTGCGGACGATCATCGTGCGAGCGCCAGTCTTGTATACCCGCGACCAGGACAGAACCTTGTTCTTCCGCCTGGCGACTCGCCTGGGCGGCCTGCCGCCCATGGCTTGGGTGGGGCTGGGCAATGCCGCGCCAATGGCTGTCGAAGCGCTGGCGCGGGGTGTTGCCCAACTGGCGCTGACTGGGACGTATGACAACTCCATTGTGTATGCGGAGGACTTGCGGCGGCTGGCGCGGCGCGCGAGAGTGCACCCCGAAAAGGCATCGCCCGGCGCTCAATACAGCGGGTTCGCCGATGCGCCCGACGAGGACCTGCCATTTGGCTGGACGCCGGGGGATGAGCAGCCCTAAATGCCACTTGAATTGCGCCTGCGCGCGCTGGTAGAATGACAAGCAATCGGGCGACGTAGCCAAGTGGTAAGGCAGAGGTTTGCAAAACCTTCATTCGTGGGTTCGAATCCCACCGTCGCCTCTTCTCAACAAACCTCCCTCATCAAAAGCAGACTAGCCCGCGCGTGCTTTGCTTCCCGACCTGTCGGGGGCGAAGGGCTGAAACGGGCGAGTCGCCGCCTCGCTAAATCTCTGTGGCAAAGAAGACTTGGCGCGATTGACCTGGGCTGATGCAGCGAGTTATGCGGCGGGCTGCCAGAGGCGTTCGACATAGCTGCCTGTGTGCGGGTCGCGGAAGGCGCGGCGCACATCCGCTTCCATTTCGCGCAGGTCCTGCCAGAAGGTGCTGATTTGCGAATGATAGCAGGCGATGGCATCCAGCTTCGCGCGCATACCCACCTCATCCAGCGTGAAATCAGCAGGCTGCAGCGCAAAGCCCAGCGCGTCCAGCGCCAGCTCGGTGGATTTACCGGCTTTGGAATAGGGGTATTCGGCATAGAAGCGCACGGACCAAGCGCCAGGATTCTCGGCGATTTGGCTCAGCCCCCAGCTCAGCACGATTTGATGATCGACATGGCGCCCGACCGCCAGCGGCAAGTAGACGGTCGTGTTCGCGCTGACCTGCGGCACGCCGATGCCCTGCAGCAGGCGCGGCGCGAAGTCGGCGGGGTGCACCTCGCCAAACAGCGACTCCTCAGATGGATACAGCGCCTCGCCATCGACCACGCGATAGACGCAGTCGGTCAGCGGGATATGCGAAAACTCAACATCCAGCGTCCGCGCAGCCCGTTCATCTTCCTGCTGCCGGTGCCGCAATGGGTCGCCGCCCGCCTCCCAGCGTCGCAGCAAGTCGCGCAGGATCGGACTATCTGGCGCAGGTCCTTCACGCAAGCCGCCCATCATGGTTACGATGATGACGTTGTGCCCGGCTCTGCGCAATTGATGCGCCAGCCCGCCGCAACTGAAGACGCCATCGTCAAAATGTGGCGAAATGATGACATCGGAATGGCTGGATTGCGCCAAGTTTCCCTCGTAATGTTTCTAGTCGAGCGCGGCGAAATAATCGCAGTGCGCGGTAAGTGGACAGCGGTCGCAGGCGGGTTTGCGCGCGTGGCAAGTATCGCGCCCGTGCTGGATTAGATGAATATGAAATTGATAATAGTCGGCTGGCGGCGCGATGGCTTCCATGACCGGGTGCGCGTTATCGGCGGAGATTTTGGCGGGCAAGAAACCGATGCGCTTGCCGACGCGGAAGACATGCGTATCGACCGGGAAAGCGGGTCTGCCATAAGCGAAGCACAACACGATGGCGGCTGTCTTGGGACCAATGCCGCGCAGCGATACCAGCCAGGCTTTGGCATCCGCCAGCGACATCGCCTCCAGGAAGTCGATGTTGTAGTCGCCAGCGTGAGCATAAATCACAGCCAGCGCCTCCTGGATGCGCGGCGCTTTTTGCTTCCCCAAGCCAGCCGGGCGGATCACCTCGATCAACTCTTCAAGGTCGGCGAAGCGAACCGCCGTCCAATCCACATACTGCGCTTTAAGGCGGGCGAAAGCGCGGTCTCGGTTGCTGTCGTTGGTGTTCTGGCTGAGGATGCAACTGACCAGCTCATCCATGCCATCTTGATTCCGCGACCAGTCCAGTTGGCCATACACCGCTGTCAAGGCAGCGGCAACCGGCGCGTATTTTGCCGTGCGTGCGGGCAAATTATCGACTTTGGCGAGCGGGTCACGCTTGGCTGGCATGCTCCTATTGTACTGGCAGGCGGCTTGGCTGCAAGCGGCAAGGCGATTGCCCGGCACAAGAACCTTTGTGGGCTTTGTGTCTTTGTGGTAAAAGTTTCACGACTTCCATAGAGCTACTTCTGCGACCTTATGCCTGCTAGCGCGCTGCCAACCCGACTGCTGCTCTTCTGCGCGCTGTGGCTGGGCGCATGCAGCCTCGCCAAGCCCAGCCCCACCCCGCTCCCCAGCCCGACGCCAGCAATCCCGCAGGTGCAGATTCTCTTCCCCGCGCACAATCAGCAAGTGATTGAGGGGCTTGTGTTTGATATCGACATCCTGGCGAGGGACGCCGCGCAGGGTATCGCGCGCATCGAGCTGCATGTGGATGGCGAGCTGGCGCAGGCAATCGAAAGCGAGGCGGACGCGCTGAACGAATTCCGCGTGACCATGAATTGGTTCGCCAAAGGCATCGGCTGGCACAAGTTTGAAGCGCGGGCATATCGCCCTAATGGCGAGCCAAGCCAAGCCGCCATCATCGCCTTGGAAGTGGTGCCCGCGCCATGATGCAGCCGCACAGCGAAGCAACTGGCGGTGACGATGCGGCGCTTATCATCTGCGACAGCGGCGTCGACGATATTTTGAATTATCTGAGGGACGGGCTGCGTTCCACCCTGCGGGGCGATTTAATCGGGATTTACCTATATGGTTCGCTCATCAGCGGCGACTTTGATGTGTCCATCAGCGATATTGACCTGGTCGTTGCGCTGCGCGAGCCGCTCGATGAAGCTCGTTTCGAGGCATTGCATCAACTGCATCAAAATGTGCTCAGGCATTGGCCCGATTGGGAAGATCGCCTTGAGCTGGCTTACATTTCTCAACAAGGTTTGCGGCGCTTCCGCAGCGAAGCCAGCGTCATCGGCATCATTAGCCCGGGCGAGTCTTTTCATTTGATCCAGGCGGGCAGCGACTGGTTAATCAGTTGGTATGCTTTGCGTGAGGACGGGGTGGCGCTGCTGGGACCGCCTGTCAAATCGTTGCTTGACCCCATATCAGCGCATGACTACTTACGCGCGGTCCAGCAACATATCGAAAACTATCGCGATATGGATACAGCAGCGGCGGGCGCTGCGATGCTAGCCTACACCACGTTGACGGTGGCGCGGGGCTTGTTCACTTTGCTGCACGGGGAGCCGACATCCAAGCTGAAAGCGGCAGCATGGGCGCGAGAAAACTTTCCTCCTTGGTCGCCCCTCATCGAGTTGGCTTTGGCTTGGCGCATTGACCCGAGACCAGCTCCGAGGGTTTTGGATGAGACCCGCCCCCGTGTCGCCGCTTTCGTAGATGACATGCTGGCGAAGGTGCCGGAATTGAAGGACGGTTAAGCCATAACCTGCTGCCTTTGCCTCCAGCCCTGCCCAGGTTGCTTGTCGCGCTGGCACCGGGCGCGGCAGGATGATTACGCGACGATTGGATGAACCGCGCGGATAGGCTAGACTGGGGGCGAGAGTAGCGCGGGGATTTCCTGGCATGAACATTGAACTGCGGCATATTGAAAAGCGCTTCGGCGCGGTGCATGCCAACAGCGACATCAACCTGCGCTTTGAGCAGGGACGCATCATCGGCATCCTTGGTGAAAATGGCGCGGGCAAGTCGACGCTGATGAAGATCCTCAGCGGCTTCCAGCCAGCCGACTCGGGCGATATTTTGATTGACGGCCGCGCAATCGATTACAAAGGTCCCATAGCCGCCATCGCCAACGGCATCGGCATGTTGCAGCAAGACCCGCTGGATGTCGGCGCATTTACTGTGCTGGAGAATTTTATCTATGGCAGTGGCGTGGGCTTGAACCTGCGGCGCGCGCAGGCTGAGGCACAGCTGAGCGAGCTGAGCGGGCGCTTCGGCTTCGCGCTCGACCCGCACCAGCCGATCGATAACCTGCTCATCGCCCAGCGGCAGCAACTGGAGATCCTGCGTCTGCTGGCTTTGGGCGTACAAACATTGATATTGGACGAACCGACCACCGGCATTTCCGCCGAGCAGAAAGACCTTCTCTTCAATGCTTTGCGGCAGTTATCGCACGCGGATGGCATGATCGTGCTGCTGGTCTCACATAAGCTGGAAGATGTGATTGATTTGTGCGACGAAGTGGTGGTGCTGCGGGCGGGCTGCATGGTCGGCGGGCTGGATATGCCAGCCAGCCAAGACTTGAACAGCGCCCTCATCACCGAGACAAAGCGGCAACTGGTAACCATGATGTTTGGCGAGGCGCTGGCTGCGGAAAGCCGCGGCTACCATGAGTTGGGCGCGCCCGTGCTGGTAACGCACGAGCTGGTGGCGCAGGATACGCGGCTGGATATGCAGCCTATTTCGCTGTCCGTTCACGCTGGCGAAGTCATCGGCTTGGCGGGCTTGGGCGGCAGCGGGCAAGAGCTGTTTATGCGCGCCTGCGCCAGGCTGGGGCGGGCTGCCAGTGGGTCACTGGAGTTCGCCGGGCGCAATAGCCTGGGCGCGAGCTATCGGCAGTTGTTCCGGCGCGGGCTGGTCTTTGGCGCGGCTGGGCGGCTGGAAGAAGGACTAATCGCCGGTTTGACACTGACCGAGCACACAGCGCTCGTCGCTGACGACAAGCTGCAAATCGACTGGAAAGCCATGCGCAAGCAGACTGCCGCGCGCATCGATCAATATCGCGTCAAGGGCGGCGCAGATGACTATATCGAACAGCTTTCTGGCGGCAATCAGCAGCGGGTATTGGTCGGGCTGCTGCCGGATGCGCCCAAACTGCTGATCCTTGAACAGCCGACGCGCGGGCTGGATGTCGATTCGGCGCGCTGGATCTGGACGCAGCTGCTGGAACGGGGACGGCGCGGCGCGGCTATCTTGTTTAGTTCCGACGAATTGGAAGAACTCGTAACCTACAGCGACCGCATCCTGGTATTTTTTGCCGGGCGCATGCACGAAGTCGCTGATGTCACCGCGACCAGCATTGATGAGCTGGGCTATCTCATCGGTGGCGAATTCCCTACGATGGCTTCCTAGACTTATTCAGTAATATCAAGTAAGCAATGAGCCTTTTGATGCTTATTTTACCCTCACCCCGGCCCCCTTGCCCCAAAATGAGGGAGGGGCTTAAATACTAGGGAATCGCTCGAAAAACTCCCCTTCCCTCGTTCTGGGGGCAA
>VXNO01000143.1 GCA_009840575.1 Chloroflexota bacterium
CGCCTTTACATACCCCCCGCCCCAAACCCCTCCCCCAAAATGAGGAAGGGTCTTCAATTGCCAAGTCCGCGATAGAGACGGAGCTGGCGCAGTGGGAGCGCTTTGCCTTGAATCGGCTGGGGCAGGTGGATGGGCGAGCCTTTGAGGTGCGCGCTATCCCCGACGAGCTGGCCTTCGAGGTCAGCGCCGGCTTGCTCTTCGCGCAGGATCGCGAGAGTGTGAAGCGCGTGTTTGCCGGGGCGGGAGTTTGAATTTCACGACAGAGACACAGAAGTAAGTGCAAGTAAGTTGTTGGAATGGCAATTGTGTAGGGGCTTGCCTTGGCAAGTCCTCCCTGTGCCCGCAGTAGAATCAAGAAAGCAATGCGAAAATCCAGGAATGAATGTAGGGGCGAGCCTTGGGTCGCCCGCTGTTTTCTGTGGTGAATCCCTCTTAAATCAAGCGATTCACGCCATCAAAGGCAGCCGTTTTGTAGCATTCCGCCAGCGTCGGATAATTGAAGACGGTGTTGATGAAATAGTCGACTGTCCCGCCGAATGCCATCACCGTCTGTCCGATGTGGATGAGCTCGCTGGCGCCTTCGCCGATGATGTGCACGCCCAGCAGCTTGTGATTCTCGCGGTGAAAAGCCAACTTTAGCATACCGATGGTATCGCCGAGGATTTGCCCGCGCGCGATTTCTTTATAATAGGCTTTGCCCACCTCGTAGGGGATGCCCGCCTGCGTCAGCTCTTCTTCGTTTGCGCCTACGGTGGATATCTCGGGGATGGCATAGATGCCATAAGGAAAAAGCTGCGGGAAGCTCGAATGCTCGATATCGAAGGCGTGGCTGGCGGCCATGCGTCCTTGTTCCATGGAGGTCGAAGCCAGGCTGGGGAAGCCGATGACATCGCCGACCGCGTAGATATTGGGGATTTCGGTTTGGTAATGCTCGTTGACGCGGATGCGCCCGCGCTTGTCCGGGACGATGCCGACATTCTCCAAACCCAGCTTGCTTGTCGCGCCTTGTCGTCCGATGGCATACAGCGCTTTTTCTGTGACGATTTCTTTGCCGCTCTTCAGGCAGACCCGCACGCCGCTGCCGAAGCGCGTATCACAATGTTCAATGCTGCGCACGCTTTCGCCCAGGCGCAGGGTGACGCGCTGCTGCCGCATGTGGTAGACGAGCGCATCGACAATCTCGTGGTCGACGAAGGTCAGCAGGCGATCTTGCAGCTCGACCAGGGTGACGCGCGTGCCCAGCGTGGCGAACATGCAGGCGTATTCACAGCCGATGACGCCGCCGCCCACGACGGTCAGGGTCTTGGGCAGGTGATCCAGCCGCAGCAAGCCATCGCTGGTGAAGATGGTATGCCCGTCAAAGGGGATGTTGTCCGGCTTGGCGACTGTGGTGCCCACGGCGATCATGATGTGGCGCGTGGTTATCTCGTCTTCGCCTTTTTTGCCCAGGAAGTGCAGATGGACTGTGTGGTCGTTGACGATGGTGGCGATGCCGGGGATGAGCTCGACGCCATTGCGTTGCAGCTGCACCTTGTTGATTTCAATCTCGTGGCGGATGACATGGTCGGCGCGCATCAGCAGGTCGTTCATTGTGATATGCTGCTTGACTGTGTAGGAAGCGCCATAGATCGAGCGCTGCCGAAACCCGGACAGGTGCAATACAGCCTCGCGCAGGGTCTTGGAGGGGATGGTGCCTGTATTCACCGAGACGCCGCCAATTAACGTTTTCTTCTCGATGACGGCCACGCGCTTGCCCAGCTTTGCCGACTGGATGGCCGCGCGGTGCCCAGCTGGTCCCGAGCCGATGATGACGATGTCGTAGTCATAGCGGCGCGGCTTGGCTACTGGCTTGGCTTTGGGCTTGCTGTTGGTGGATGCCTGGAGAGGCGCAGTCAAAGATGCCATGAGCTTGTTCAATCAGCCTTATTCGCGTCAACCTAAGCATAACGCAAAATGCGCGCTGTGGCACGCGGCTGTGCTCTTTTGGCTCAATCTGGGACCAAAAACAAACTCACACCGGCGGGGTCGCTGTCACGATGAAGAAGAAGATGAAGACGAGGAAGACGCCCAGTATGCCAAAGGATACCGCCGGCTTGCTGGGCTGGCCTTCGCTCGTGGGTTCGGCGGTCGCCTTGTGCTGGAGCAGCAAAGTGTCGGTCACACGATTGGCGAACCAGCTCATGCCCAGCCCGGTGATGATGATCGAGGCGGCATAAGCGACATTATCCGCATCCCCCAAACTGTACAGGCTGCGAATGACGAGAGCATTCATCGTCATAGCGACAATCACGGCGGCCGCGGTGCCGCGCCAGTCCGGCTCGCGCTTTTGGATGGCGCTGCAGGTGTATGCCCAAAGGTCAATGGCGAACAAGGGCAGCAGCGCAGCCAGCCAGGCGACGAACTGCAGCATGTCCGCGTCAAAAAGCTGTATCAAACCGACGCGAATGACCAGCGCGAGCAGCCCGGCCGCTGTTGCCGCGCCGGCACAACGCAGCAGGCGCGTGGCCAGTACGCCAGTGAAGGTGACGCAAGCCAGCAGATTCGCCGCCAGCAGCCACTCCGGACGATAGAGCCCGAGCGCTTCCGGCGGGAAGCCAGCCAGCGAAGCATCCCAATCGATGAGCATGATTTGCAGCCACAGCAATTGTATAGCGGCGAGGATCACCAGCGATAAACTGTCGCGCAGCCGCAGCCCGAATATCCCCCGCCACTGCTGTTGTGGTTGGGTCGATACGTTAAGCTGCAGCGCCAGCAACTGCGTCAAGACGAAGCTCAACAACAAAATCAGGTGCGGGATGCTCCAGGCGGTGATGTCTTCGCCGAATATCCAATGCCAGAGCGGGTCGGCGGGCAAGGCATAGAGCAGAAACGCGGCGTTCAATATCAGCAGTCCGACCGCTGTGTTGGAACGAAATCGCTGTTGAAAATTGCCGCGCAACTGGCGATTCAGATAAATCAGCGCCCAAAAGCCACAGGCGATCGCGGTGGCAAAGCCAAAATACATCAGCAGATGGGGCCGCCAGAAGAGATCCTCGCCAAATGGAATACCATAGCGACGGTGCCACAATTCGTCCCAGACGCCGCCGATGAAGGTCGCGATGCCGCCGCTGGCCAGTATCAGCGCCAGAACCTCCCGCGCTCGGAAAGTCAATGGGCTAGTTTGTGGCTGGCGCAGGTTCGGTGCCAGGGGACGAATGAGCAGATGCCAGAAAGCCAGGACGAAAGCGCAGATGACCAGCAAAAACAGACCCGCTTGCAGCCAAAATAAGCCCAGATTCGTCTCGGTCGGGCTGCCGCCCCAAGCGGTGAAAGCCACGAAGCTGATAAAGCCGGCGATGCCTGTCAATGTCCAGCCGAAGCGGTCCTTGCCTGTGGTCATTTCCGCGCTCCATAGGGAACGATTGCGGTTTCTATCAGGTTATCACAATTGGCAGGCGCGGGTCTAGTCGGCGAGGAGTTGGGCGAGGAAGGCTTTGGCATCGGCGAATCTCGGGCTTTCCCACAGATTCTCTCGCTGCCAAACTTGTGTTTCGTAGGCATCTGATAGAAATAGTC
>VXNO01000057.1 GCA_009840575.1 Chloroflexota bacterium
GGGTTTGGGGCGGGGGGTATGTACAGGCGCATCGCCCCATGCAACTGGTGGCAGTTGAAAATAGCTCGCTCGCAGCTCATTGATGCTCAGCAGCGGATAGGCGGTGCGGATTTCTTCCAGGCGCGCCTGACTGTCGGTCGGGCGGATGTCATCAAAAGCCGCGACCAGCCCGCCCCCATAGAATGGCAGCATCTCAGCGCTTATCTTCTCCGCAAGGCGCACCAGCTTGGGGTAAAGCGTGCGCTCGATGAACTGGCGCTCGGCGACTTTGGCATTGGCTTCGGTGGCGTTCTCGCTGACCAGCCCAACCGGGATGCCGAAGATGTTTAATATCTCATCGCGCTGCGCCCGCCGTCCCTGCAGGAAGTCCAGGTCGCTGTGGCTCAAGCCGATGTGCTGCCATTCGACCGCCCCGCCGCGCAGGAATGCCGTCCGCCGCGATGTGCCGCCATAATTGCTGCGCCACTCGCGCTTGAGCCGCTCGAAGTCACTGTCGCTGATGAAGTCGCGGATGTTGACGATGCCGGCTGGCACGCCGCTGTCTTTGCCAAAGGTGTGGCGATTCCAATCCGCCATGTGCCGGTCAGAAAGCACAGCATTGCGCGCTGCCGAGATCGGCGACAAGCCATAAAAGTCGCTGCCAGGGTGCCAACGCTGGAAGTGCAGCACTTCCACTGCGGAAAGCGGGATGGTCTGCCCGTCCAGCTGATACAAATACCCAGCCACCACCCGCGCGGCATCCGGCACGACCGAGACGCGGTCGGGACGCAGCATCCATATCTCACCCGGGCGGCCCCGTTCATCGCCGACCAGCAGCCAATAGGCATTGCCATGCAGCTCCAGCGAGCCCAACGTTTGCTCAATCAACTCAAAGCGGCTGGTGAGCGGGTTGGGGTTGTTGAGGAGCTGCTCCAGCGGATGATTATCGATGCCGATGCGCCGCTCGCCCTGCATAGAAAAGACCTTTAGCGGCACGAGCGCGCCGGCTTCGGCGATGCGGTTGATGGCAATGTAGACCCAGGGCGACTGTTCATAGACGCGCGCGGAATGAGCATCGAGCGGGGCGCTCTGTGGGATGCGCTGCTGCGCGGATACCAGGTCGAACTGCGGGGCGCGCCTGCGTAGACGGTCACGAACATTGCCAAGCCAGTTGAACATCGGCTGCTCCTCGTATTGGTTTTGCAGCAGGCTAGCAAGCTCGCGGGCAATTGTGGCGACTATTTCTGCGCGTTGGGGAGTTGAGAGACAGGTATTGGCTGCGAAGAGCTAACAGCCCAGCCCCAGCGCCGACACAATATCGCTGAGCACGGGCAAGTCGCACCACAGGTTTAGCATATCAACCAGCACCAGCGCGATGCCGGCAAAGCATACAAAGACCAGCACAAAAAATACGAAACAGCCCAGGATCAACCAGGGCGAGGTGCCGCTACGTTCTTCGCGCGCGGCATACGGGTCATAATCATAGGCGGGATACTGCTGGGGTGGCGGTGGCGCGGCATAAGCAGGCTGCTGGGGACCATAGGCGGCGGGTTGTTGAGGCGCAGCAGGTTGCTCGGTTGGGGCGGACGGCGGCTGATGAGCGACGGACGCATCGGGATAATTGGCATATTCGGGCTGGGCGTAGGGCTCGACAGGCGGCGGCACAATCGGTTCACTTGGCGATTGCAAGCCATAAGACAAATGGGGCCCCGGCGTGGGGGCATCAGCCGGGTCGCCGGGCAGCAAATCACCCAGCCCGGCTTCATCGCGCGCCGATTCCAGCGCCAGCACAACCGTATCGCCCAAGCCAATCATATCGCCGACTTGCAAAGGCGTAATGCCAGCAATGCGCTTGCCATTGACGAAAGTGCCATTGGTAGAGCCGAGGTCTTCCAAAGTGAGGCCATCGCCAGCGCGCAGCAGGCGCAGGTGGCTGCGGCTGATTTCACGGTCGTTGATGACGATGTCGTTGTTGATGCCGCGCCCCAAGGTCGTGGCTTCGGAGCCGATCTCATAGCTTTCATTGGGCTGGGGCCCGCGTCGCACTACCAGGCGGAAACTGTCATTCTGCTGCATCGTTCCCTCCCCCCGAGCGGATCGGCCAATTTCTGCGCGGAATAATCGCTGTTTCCAGTATAGCGCGGACTATAAGCAAATGCTAGAAATGCGAATGAGGCTGCCAGGGCAATTCCATCAAAAACTATTTGCCACAGAGACACAGAGGTTTGGCGCAGGGGCGATGATTTAGCTTCACGGCCGCACGGGAGTGCCATCGGGCAGGCGCGTCTGCGTCCATTCTTCCACGAAGTCCTGGCAGGGATATTTTGCCGCCAGCCGCTCATCGATATCGATGCCCAAGCCCGGCTCGTCGTTGGGATACAGGTAGCCAGCGTCCACAATCGGCAAGCCAGGAAAGATCGCATAATCCAGATCGGAAGGTTGATACCATTCCTGCACCCCGAAGTTGGGATGCCACAAATCCAACTGCAAGTTGGCGGCGTGACCAACCGGCGAGGTATCGCTGGGACCATGCCAGGCGGTGCGCGCCCCATATAAATCCGCGAAGATAGCGACATTGCGCGCCGGCGTGATGCCACCCATCTGGCTGATGTGCATGCGGATGAAATCAATCAGCCGTTCCTGGATTAACAACTGCCATTCCTGCGGATTATTAAATAGCTCGCCCATGGCCAGGGGCGTGGCGCACTGTCCGCGAATATGCCGAAACCAGTGAATATCTTCGGGCGCAAGGGCATCTTCGAGAAAGAAGAGCCTAAATGGCTCGACATCTTTGGCGAACTGCACAGCATGGATAGGCGCGAGCCGCTCGTGGATATCATGCAGCAGCTCGACCTCCGCGCCGACCTGCTCGCGCACATGGGCGATCATCTCCAGCATGTCGCGGCAATAGGCGCGCGGATTGAAATAAGCCCCAGCGGGCGCATTAAGCGGCTTAATTAGCTGGCCGCCCTGCCCGCCATAGCCGCCCATCTGCACGCGGATGTAGCGAAAACCCCGCTCCATATAGGCGCGCACATTGTCGACGACTTCTTCTTTGCTGCCGCCATCGGCATGCACATAAACATGCGCCGCCTCGCGCACTTTCCCGCCCAGCAGGTCGCAGACGGACATGCCAGCGCGCTTGCCTTTGATATCCCACAGCGCCTGGTCGACGCCGGAGATGGCATTGTTCAGCACGGGACCATTGCGCCAGTAACCATGCACCATGGACATGCGCCAGATTTCTTCGATGCGGTCGACATCTCGCCCTAACAAGAAAGGCTTCAGGTGGCGCTCGATGGCCGTGGCGACGGCGAATATGCGCTGCGTGAAGGTGGCGCAGCCCAAGCCATAGAGGCCCGGCTCGGAAGTGATGACCTTGACGATGCACAGGCGCGATTTGCCCGGCTGCGTCAGGATAACCTTGATGTCGTCAATCGTGATTGGCATATCCATTCACCTCAGAGGCACAGAGGCTGGTAGTCTACCCCACCCCGGCCCCTCCCCGAAGCATCAGGGAGGGGAGCCAAGGCAAGCG
>VXNO01000155.1 GCA_009840575.1 Chloroflexota bacterium
CGAAGCATCAGGGAGGGGAGCTAAGGCAGGCGGAATCGCGATTCTGTATGGGTTTCGATGTCTATGCGAATGCTCGGCGAAACCTTGCCCCCATTGATATGGGGTCCGAGGGGGTAGACCACGTCTCTGTGGTGAATATCGCGGTTACTCGCCCTTCTTGGCATTTTGTTGCCGCGCGCGCATGACGATCAACAGACAAAAGCTCACACCCATGCCCAACAGTCCCAAGCCGCCCAGCGCCAGCGCAACCTCCGCGGCAACCTGGCTGATGACCAGCGCCAGCCCGCCATAGACCACCGATGCGCCATACAGCAGCGCCAGGGTCTGCCGTTGTGAGAGGCCCAGGCGGAGGAAGCGGTGCGATATATGGTCTTTGCTGGCCAGCATCAGCGGGCGGCGCTCAAGCAGGCGCGTCAACACCGCCAGGTTCATATCCAGAATGGGCAGGACAAGCACAAACACCGGCACCATCCAGGTTACATTCAGTGGCTGGGCGGCGAACTTGAGCTTAATCGCCAGGATCGCCAGTACAAAGCCCAATGTATAAGCGCCCATATCGCCCATGAAGGTGCTGGACGGGTTGAAATTGTAGGTCAAAAAGCCGACCGCGCTGCCGAAGATCGCCGCTGCCAGCATGCTCACCAGCACCTGCCCCTGCGAAAGCGCCAAGAGCAAAAAGAAGCCGGCGGTAATGGCAGCCGTACCCGCCGCCAGCCCGTCCATATTGTCGATCCAGTTAACGGCGTTGATCAACGCCACGATCCAGAAGACCGTCAGCGGCAGGTCGATAAGCGGGTTGCTGAACAAGCGAATCTGCACGCCCCCAGCCACAGCCACCAGCGCCGAACCCGTCATGACCAGCAAGCGCAGGCGCGGACTAAGGTGCTGGCGGTCGTCCAGGTAGCCGATCAAAGCCAGCAAAGTCGCGCCAGCCACGATCGCGCCCAGCTCCACCAGATAAGCGGGCGGGCTGAAGAGCAGCGCCGACAGCACAAAGCCGGCGTAGATGGCCGCGCCACCCATCAAAGGCACATGGCGGGCGTGGATATTGCGCTTGTTGGGCGCGGCGGTTACGCCCAGGCGCATGGCGATCTGGCGCGTCAACGGCGTCAGGCACAACGACGCGCCAAAGCCCACAATCATAATGGGAATGAACTGCAAGTTGGCTTCCATACTCCGTAGTATATGCTGATTGCGACGTGGCTGCGCGGCGTGGCGAGCGCGGTTTCAGCCGTCAATCCACTCAAACTCGGCAAGCAGCGGCAGATGGTCCGAGCCGATGGGCGCGCCAACCGCTGCATTCGTCGGACGCAAGGAGTCGCTATGCCATATGTAGTCGATGCGCAGCAAGGGGCGGATAATGCGCGGCCAGCCGATGGCTTCGGCTAGGGGCCAGGTGCGTCCCGCGCCCGCGCCCGCGCCGCGCCAGGCATCGCGCAGTTGCCCAGCCAGCTCGGCGTAGATCAGCGAGGTATCGCTCATGTTGAAGTCGCCCGCCACGATCGTCGGGACGCTTTCAGCTTTCAGCAGCGTCAGCAGCCGGCGGATTTGGGCATTGCGCCGCGCTTCGTCATAACGTAGCAAAGCCTCGAGACCAATATCTTCTTCAATTGTATTTTTCTCGCGCGGACTGAGTGGCAAGGTCAGGTGCAGGGCATACACCGCTAGTTCGCGCCCGTCTTGATCGAGCAGCAACCGCAGCGCCCAGCGCCCCGGCTCGTCTTCCAGGACGATGACCTCGCTCTGCATTATGGCATACCGCGAAAATACGCGCGCATGACCGTCTTCGACATGGTCTTCGTGGGCATAAGCAGCATACAGCGGTGCCAGGCGGCTGTCGTAGCCTTCGGCGGTCTCTTGCAGCAGGATGATGTCCGCCGCTTGCCCCAGCAGCCAATCCATCGCCTGCCCCAGATCGCGGTTGCTGCCCTGCACATTAAAGGTAATCACGCGGAAGGTTTCGCCCTGCGGCGGCGCGACGGTCTTATACAGCGCGGGCAGCGCAAACCAGTACAGCCCGATGACAATCAGCGCCAACTGCAGCAGCCCGCTCCAGTGTGGAGCATGGCGCGAGCCAGTGGCGGGGGCGGCTTTGCGCGGGCTGGACAGGCGTTTGCGAGCGACTTCGCCGGGCTGCTCGGCTGTGGCGCGCATAACCAGGATGGGCAGCGGAAAGGTGATGACCAGCGGCATGAACAGGTAGGGGGCGAAGGTGTTCGCCAGGTCAAGCAGTGGGATGCCACTCACACGCAGCAGCCGCAGCAGCGCAAACAGCGCCAGCAGCAGCGCATAGGCGGAGACCAGCCGCCGCAAGGGACGCGACAAGTTTTCGAGCCAGCGATGCGCGGTCGACCAAGCCATGCTGTGCAACCGCCGGGTTTAGAGCAGAATGAGCGCGGCGCAGATCAATACGATGAAGAGGGCCGCCGCCAACATGCCCATATTGCGCAGGTCGCGGATGACGAATCCATAATCGGCGCGCAGGTCGTCTTCGCTTACGACTTTGGTGGGGTTCGCCAGCAGCTCGGCGACATACTCGGCATCCAGCCCGCCTTGGTCTTTGCGACGTTCCAACTGCGCCGATTGCAGCGCGCGACGCCGGCGCGGACGGGGGCTTGGCGCGGGCGCGTCAGCTTGGGTTGCGGGCGTGGCGGATGCGGGCGCGGCTGAACCTTGCCTGGCTTGTTCAAGGGCAGCCTGCGAGATATTGGGTTTCCTGCGGCGGCGCTTTGCCATTGACTGCTATCCCCCTATTGCGGGCGCTTCATGCGGCGCAAGCCTTGAAAAGACGGGTTGCCCTGGATTTCTCGCCAGCGGGCATCGCCGCCATCGGTATGCCATTCGACCACAAACATGCCATCGCTATCTTGATAGGTAAAGCTGGGCTTCAAACCAAGCAGCACTTGGCGGATGGTGCTGATGACATCTTTGCGCTCTTCGGGCATAGAAAGGGTGAAATAACCGCCAGGCATGAATTCAAAGCGTATGGGCATGCCATCCAAGCTGCCTTCCATCTGCACGGGCGGCGCGGCTTGCGTACAGCTCATGAAGACATTTTGCAGCCGGTTGTTCCACAAAGAGTGGTTGACGCGCTCTTCTATGTAGTAGGGGCGCGGCTCGGGGGTTGAGTAAAACCATTGACGGGCGGTATTTGCCATGGTGCCGGTCTCCGTCAGCGCTGATGCAGGACTGCTTCTCAGTGTAGCGCAGAAATCGCCAATGCGAAATAGGCAGTGTGGCTGGACACAGGGCAATCGCATCAAAATGAAAGCTGCGCCAAAAAGCTTAACCACCGAGTACACCGAGATTTTATTGAGTACGCCGAGAGGAAAATAAAGGTTTTACGCTGCGGATCCACGCGAAATCGTCGATTTGTAGAGGCAATGTGTCAATTCGCTCGCCAGATATAGTCAGAATCCTCGCGCGTACTTTGCTTCCCGCCCTGTCGGAAGTGGCTTAGGGGGTTGAAACGGGCGAGTCACCGCCTCGCCCCTACACCAGACCTCTGTG
>VXNO01000029.1:0-10302 GCA_009840575.1 Chloroflexota bacterium
GACGATGTGGGAGAGTATGCCGCCGCCAACGCTCTGTAACACTGCTGCGCTGTTTTTTTTGTTCCTGTGTTGCCACCCTCCTGATAATTTACCGATACTTTACAGCAGCGCCACAGACCCGTACACACTTCCACTACACTCCGCCCATTGTACGCGTCGGGACTGGAGACTTAACTATCTGGAACTCTTGCAGCCAAGCCGAAGCGCCGAGCTTTTCACCGATATCGCCGCGCGCACGGGCATCAGACCGGTGCGCATAGCCTTCAACCGAATGAACCTCAAGAACCAGTCCGCCCGCCTGCGCGTCTGGCACATCGGGGAGGACTAACATGCACAGCAACTTCAGTGGAATGTCTTTGAACAGTTTCATCGCCGCGCTGCTAGCCTGGCTGCTGACTATCGCCGCGGTGCTGCCTTCCTCGGCGCAGACGAGCGAACGCCCGGCCGGCTGGACAGACGAATCGCACGGCAACCGCGCGCCCGCCAACTATGCTGTCGTTTTGCCCGACGACCGCATCAACGAACTCTATATCACCTTCACGCCCGAATCTTGGGCAGACCAAGAAGCCGACATGACCAAAATCTATGGTGAACGCGGCGCAGCGGGCACGGGCTTCGGTAGGCGCGGAGGGGCAGCCACTGGCGACGCGCCCGGCATCCCGCCACAGATGCGTGGGCTCATCGCGGAAGTTGCCGCTGCGCTCGACCGCAGCGAAGAGCAAGTGATCGAGGCGATGCAGCTAATGCCAGACTTTGACGCAATTGCTGCTGCGCTCGCAGTGGATGTCGAGCAGCTGATGGACGCTGTTCCGCTGCCGGGCAACTTTGGTCCGCCAGCTGGACAGCCTGGCAGACAACGCGGCGGCGCTGACGAGCCACCCGCCAACATGCAGCTAGCGCGAAACCCAATTTGGGTGTCTGTGACCGTGCAATTCGCGGATGGCATATGGCACGAGGTAGGCTTCCGCTTCAAGGGCAACTCGACACTCAGCATGGGCTGGGGCAGCGGCGAAACCGGCTTGCCGTTCAAGCTGGATTTTGACGAATTTGAAGACGACAACCCCGCCCTGCAGAATCAGCGCTTCTATGGCTTCAAGCAGTTGTCCTTCGCGCGCTCACCAGTCATCGACAGCTCGCAGCAACGCGAAAAAGTTGCCACCGATATCTTCCGCTCTGCCGGCGTGCCAGCGGCAGAGACAGCCTTCTATGCGGTGTATGTCGATATCGGCGATGGCGCGGGCAACGCATTTTGGGGCATATACACCGCTATCGAGTTGCCAGATGATACGCTCATCGAGACTCAGTTCGCGGACGACAACGGCAATATGTACAAGCCAGAAGGGACTGGCGCGACCTTTGCCAAAGGTGCTTTTCGTGAGGAATCCTTCGACAAAGAGACCAACAGCAAAAGCGATTATGCTGATGTGCTAGCGGTCTTTGACGCGCTGCATGCGCTGACTCGCCAAAGCGACCCAGAAGCCTGGCGGGCAGGCTTGGAGGCTGCGCTGGATGTGAATGGATTCCTGCGCTGGCTGGCGGTCAACACGCTTATCCAAAACTGGGATACCTATGGCAACCTGCCGCACAATTACTATCTATACGCTGATGAAACCAGTGGCGCGCTGGTTTGGGTTCCCTGGGATAATAACATGGCGCTGTCTTCTGACGCGGGTACGCAGGGCGGCATGCGCGGCTTGCGAGCTCCGCTGACGCTTTCGCTGGCTGATGTAGACGCGGATGCGCATCCGCTAATCGGCTTCTTGATGGCAGACCCCGTCTATCACAGCCGCTATGTTGCGCTAGTGGCGGAGGTCTCGTCAGAGATGTTCACGCCAGCGCGCATGAAGCCAATCTACGAAGCCAACTACGAGTTGCTGGCGGCCTACTTGCGCGATGTTGGCGCGCATGACGATCTGGCGGACCTGCGCGTGGCGACCGACGGGCTGATCGAGCATGTGCATGAGCGGGCAGAGGCGGCGGACAGCTTTCTTGCGAATGTGCTAGACTAGCTTTGTCAATTCTCGGACAGGAGGGTCAGCAATGGTGCGAAAACCGGCTCACAAGACAGCAAGCGGCCACACCTGGATCGCCGTCTACATCACCCACAACTTGCCCGAAGCGCATATTGTGCTGGGCAGGCTGCGCGCCCATGGCATCCCCGCCATGCTGCACCAGGAAGCCGGCGCAAGCGCATTGGGCATCACCTACGGCAACCTGGGCGAAATCAAACTTCTCGTTTCGCCCGCCGATTATGACCAGGCTGCCGCCCTGCTTCATGACAATAGCAGCCCTGCCCTCGAAGCCAACAACGCCCCCGTGCAGCTGATTTGGCAGCAAGATGATACCCGCGAAGAATGACACAATCACGCGCGTGCCGGGCATCCGCGTCGGGCATTTCACCGACCTGGCTGCGGCCACTGGCTGCACAGTCCTGCTGTGCCCGCCCAAGACTATCGGCGCGGTTGATGTGCGGGGCGGCGCGCCCGGCACCCGTGAAACAGACCTGCTGCAACCCCACAACCTGGTCGCAGAAGTCAATGCCATCCTGCTCGCGGGGGGTAGCGCCTTCGGCTTGACAGCGGCTGATGGCGTCATGCGCTGGCACAAAGCGCACAGCCTCGGCTATCGCTCACGTAGCGGAGTGATTGTCCCCATCGTGCCAGCCGCCATCCTCTTTGATTTGACCATCGGCGAGCCAAGCGCCTATCCCGATGCTGAGGCTGGTTACCAAGCCTGCGAAAATGCGTCTGCTGCCCCGGTGCTTATGGGCAGCGTCGGCGCCGGCACGGGCGCGCGCATCGCCGCGGTCTTCGGCAACCAACGCGCCAGCAAAGGCGGCATCGGCTCGGCGGCGGTCAAGCTGCCCGGCGGCTTGATTGTGGCGGCGCTGATGGCCGTCAACGCGGTCGGCAATGTTATCGGCGCGGACGGAAATATCCTGGCTGGCTTGCGGGCGGCGGACGGGAGCGGCTTCGTCTCGGTCCTGGATGCCATGACCGCGCTGGCATCGGAAGACCTGCCCGAGCGCGAGAATACGGTCATCGGCGTGGTCGCCACCAATGGCGCGCTCAACAAAGCGCAGCTGCAAAAAGTCGCCCAGATGGCGCAGGCTGGCTTGGCGCGCGCGGTTAACCCCGCCCACACCCTGTTCGACGGCGACGCTATCTTTGCTTTGGCTACCGGCCAGCAATTAGCCGATACGACCCTGGTGGGCGCTCATGCCGCGGAGGTGGTCGCCAAAGCAATCCGCCGCGCCGCCCTGCAAGCGACTTCCCTGGCGGGGGTGCGCGCTGCCCGCGACTAGCTGACTTATCAAACCATGCCCATCCCTTAACTCAGATTTAGTATAATGTCGCTACGCTGCCTGTGGATAGTGGAACTGGAAAAAACCCGTGGCGAAGAAAATCCTGCTCGTCGAAGATGAAGAAAAGCTCGTCGCCAACCTCGCCGACAAGTTGCGCGCCGAAGGCTACGAGGTCATAACCGCGCTGGATGGCGAGAGCGGCTGGCGGCTGGCGCGGGGCGACAGCTACGACCTTATCGTGCTGGATATCATGTTGCCCGGCTTGGATGGGCTGAGTCTCTGCCGCATGATCCGCAACGACAGCAAAGCCGCCGGAGTGCCCATCATCATGTTGACGGCGCGCGGCACTGAAGTCGACAAGATCGTCGGCTTGGAAAGCGGCGCGGATGATTACATCGTCAAACCATTCAGTTTGGGTGAATTCCTGGCGCGAGTCCGCGTGCAGATGCGTCGCCCAGCCACCAACCGCAGCTTGGCGCGGAAGCAGCTTGCCGCGGGAGACCTGCGCCTGGATATCACTAGCCGGCGCTTCTTTCGCGCGGACATGGAAGTCAAACTGAGCAACAAGGAATTCGATTTGTTGACGGTCTTTATGCGCAACCCTAACGCCGTGCTATCGCGGGATTTGATTTTGACCAAAGTGTGGGGGCACGATTATTTCCCGATGGACAAGCGCACCGTCGATGTGCATATCCGCTGGCTGCGCGAGAAGATCGAAGCCGACCCATCCAAGCCAACGCGCATCACGACTGTGCGTGGCGTCGGCTATCGCTTCGAGGGCTAGGCGGAGTCAGGCATGGACGTTGCTGCGCTGATTTTTTTTGCCGCTGCGCTGGGGCTGGCAGCCATCGCTTATCGCCGGCAACACAAGCTGTCCGCGCTCAAAGCCAGCTTGTCCCACCGCGACGAAATGATCCGCCACTTGCGCGCCCAGCTGCAAGCAGCCAAGGCTGAGCAGGCAGAGACCGCCGCGCTGTCAGCAGCCATCGCCAATGTCAACTTTGACTCGGTGATGGTGCTGGACGAAGACCTGAGGCTCATCGTCTGCAATGAACCAGCCGCCAATTTCTGCAAGACGCACAAATGTATCGGCGAACCCTTGCCTGTGTTAATCGATGCGCCCGACCTGCTGGAGCTGGTCGAGATGACCCTGCGCGAAGCAGAAGGCTTGGAAGAGCACTTTATCGTTGATGAACGGCATTATCGCGCCCGCACGCAATTGCTGCCCAATGGCGAGCAGCGCTTTGTCAGCCTGGCTATCCAAGACATCAGCGAGCTGGTCAGCTTGAATCGCTCGCGGCGCGACCTGGTGGCGAATATCTCGCACGAGCTGCGCACGCCTATCACGCGCATCCGCCTGATTATCGACAGCTTGTTCCTGGATGCCGACAAACCCAAGCGCAAAGCCAGCATCCAGTCCCTAAAAGAAATCGCTATGGAAACCGACGCCTTGCTGTGGCTGGCGCAGGAATTGCTGGATCTGTCCATGATCGAATCGGGGGAGAAAATCCTGCGTATGGTGCCGACGCCGCTCAAGCAGGTCATTGATGAAGCCAGCGAGCGCCTGGAAGCCCAAGCCGAGATGAAAAACCTCACCATCATCAGCCATGTGCCCGCCAGGCTCGGCGCGCTTTGCGATGTCGACCAACTGCGGCGCGCCCTGGGCAACTTGATTCACAATGCCATCAAATGGTCGCCAGCCCACGATGCCATCACCATCACCGCCGCCGAGCAGGCGGATGAGATCATCGTTTCCGTCTACGATAATGGGCCAGGCGTGCGTGATGACTTGCGCGAGCGCATCTTTGAGCGCTTTTATCAAGGCGATTCTTCACGCTCCGGCGATGAAGGCACCGGGCTGGGATTAGCCATCTGCAAGCATATCATCGAAGCGCACGGCGGACGGATATGGGCGGAAGGCAACAGCCAGGGGCGGGGGGGGCGCTTCAACCTCACGTTGCTGAAAGCCGATGGCGAGCTGCTGCCGAGCGAGTCTGCCACGCTCAGTACTCCGTACCAACAGGGGGAAGCTAACTTCTAAACGGCCGTTCGCATTGAGCGACGCGCCCCATCCCTTAGCGGACAAGCCTTACAAATCGACGCTCTCCAAGCTGCCCCGTATTGAACCAGCGGCGCAGCCTGTTACACTGGTGCCGCTTCGCCTATATGAATCGGCGGAGCAGGGTGGGCGCGAATCATGCAGAAGCAGCGGCATATCGGCAGGGCTCAGGCAAGGGCTTGGCGCAGAGGCTTGCCCTTGATTGCGCCGCTGGGCACGATTCTGTTCCTGCTCGCGCTCTGGCAGTTAATCGCCAGCCTGGAGCTGATATCGCCTATTTTGCTGCCGCCGCCGGCCGCGGTCGCCAGCGCCTTTTGGAAAGCCTTGGCGGATGGCAGCTTGCTCAAACATGCCACGACCACGTTGCAGGAAATGCTGGTCGGCTTGGGTATCGGGCTAGGCTTTGGGCTGGCGCTGGGTTATGCAATCGCCAAAGCGCCGCTGCTGGAGAGCCTGCTCTCGCCGCTCATCGTGGCATTTCAATCGACGCCCATCGTGGCTTATGCGCCGCTGTTGGTGATCTGGTTCGGCACAGGACTAACTGGCAAAATCATCACAACCGCTATCATTGTCTTTTTCCCGGCGCTGGTCAATACGATTGCCGGCATTCGCAGCCTGCAGCCCAGCCTGCTTGACTTGTTTCGCTCGCTGCGCGCCAGTCGCTGGCAAACCTTTCGTCATTTGGAGCTGCCGGCGGCGCTGCCAATCATCCTGGCTGGCTTGAAGACCAGCTCGACCCTGGCGGTGATAGGCGCGGTGGTGGGTGAATTTGTCAGCGCGCGCTATGGCTTGGGGGCGCTTGTGATTGCCGCGCGCAGCCGTTATGATACACCACTGGTCATCGTCAGCGCCCTGACCATGACATTGCTCGCGCTTGCGCTCTACAGCCTGGTTGCCTACATAGAGTGGCGCGTACTGGCTTGGCGCAGACGATCATCGACTTGAACCAAGCCGCGCAGGAGTTCAGCAATCCCCATGTTCAAGCTACTTGCCATTGTTTTGCTCTGTTTGCTGCCGATTTCTAGCGCCGCCGTCGCGCAGGACGAGCCGCTTGACGAGCGCGTCTTGCTGACTTTCGTGCCCAATGTGCAGTTCGCGCCCTTTTATGTGGGCATCGAGGCCGGCTACTTCGCCGAGTCGGGCTTTGCTGTTGCGCTGGAGCACCTGCAAGAGCCAGAAGTGCTCGATCTGGTGGCGGTCGGGCAGGCGAATTATGGTATCGTCAGCGGCGAGCAAGTCATCCTGGCGCGTTCGCAGGCGCGTAATGTCGTCTATGTCTTCGAGTGGTTCCAGCAATATCCGGTCGGGCTAGTTTATAATAGCGCGCTCGATTTGTCCGATCTGGGCAATCTGCGCGACAAAACAATCGGCATCCCCGGTCGCTTCGGCGCAAGCTACAGTGGCTTGACCGCCCTGCTGCACAGCGCCCCCCTGACCGAAGCCGATATTGAAATCAGCGAGATCGGCTTTAATGCGCCTGAGGTATTCTGCCTGGGCTTGGTGGATGCCGCGGTAGTTTATATCAACAACGAGCCACTGCAAATCCAGCAGCTTGCTGACGCGGGCGAATGCGGCGATATGCGGACGGTCGCGGTGCAATCCGTCGCTTCGCAAGTTGATTTGGTCTCCAATGGCTTGATCACCAGCCGCGCGCATTTAGATAATGATCCTGCCGCTGTGCAGCGCATGGTCGGCGCTTTGACAGAAGCGCTGCGAGCCACAATCGACAACCCCGCCGCCGCCTACCTGGCCAGCTTGGCGCATGTGGAATCGCTACCCCGCGAAGAGCCGCTGCTGGAAGCGCTGGAAGCCGCCGCCGCCGCGCAAAGCGACTTTCTGAGCGAGATGCCGAGCCGCGCCGAAGTCGCCGCCAGCCGCGCCGATCTGGCTGACCAGTTGCATAGCCGCTTCGATGCCCAGTCCCTGGCGCAGTTCAACATCCTTCTAAATACGATTGAGCTTTGGGACGCCGACCAGTTGGGCAGCAGCGACCTGGCTTCCTGGCAGGCGATGCGCGCCACACTGCAACGCATGGGCTTCCTGGGTGATACGCCAGTCGAGTTGCATGACGCCTTCAGCAACCGATTCATCGTGGCGGCGGAGTGAGCGTCAGCCTGCGTGACCTGCAGCGCAGCTATGCGGCTGTCGATGGCAAGCCGCTGCCCGCGCTGGGCCCACTTTCGCTGGAGATCGCCGCGGATGAATTTGTCTGCCTGGTGGGTCCCAGCGGCTGTGGCAAGAGCACATTGGTGCGCATC
This sequence comes from Chloroflexota bacterium, assembly GCA_009840575.1. Taxonomy (GTDB): domain Bacteria; phylum Chloroflexota; class Anaerolineae; order Aggregatilineales; family Phototrophicaceae; genus UBA6055. The sequence goes on from VXNO01000029.1 coordinate 7,622, forward strand.
GTAGCCGGCTTGCTCGCGCCCAGCGCCGGCGAAGCCACTTACAAGGGCGCGCCCATCACCACGCCACCCGATGAGTTTGCCATTATGTTTCAGGCTGCCAACCTGCTGCCGTGGCGGACTGTGCTGGACAACATCACCCTGCCGCTGGAGCTGGCTGGCTTGCCGCGCCCGGAGCGCCACCAGCTCGCGCGTGACTTGCTGCCACAATTGGGCTTGCAGCAATTTGAACGCGCCTACCCAGCCGAGCTATCCGGCGGGATGGCTCAACGCGCCGCGCTGGGCAGGGTCATCCTGCAAGCGCCAAAAGTCTGGCTCTTGGACGAGCCCTTTGGCGCGCTTGACGCCCTGACGCGCGAGAAGCTCAGCCTGGAATTGCTGCGCCTGCGCGCCCGTTCCAGTCAAACCATCCTGATGGTTACGCATGATATCGCCGAAGCAGTGCTGCTGGCTGACCGCGTCATCGTTTTGTCACAGCGCCCCGGCAAACTGGTCGCCGATATCGCCATCGACCTGCCGCGACCACGCCAACCAGACATGCTCTATGACAGCCACTTCCTGCGCCTGACCAAGCGAGTCCGCGCCGCTATCGAACTGCCGGCGCAATGCTAGCCAGGCAACTCCGTGTACTCGGTGGTCATAAGCGCACCCTGTTTGCCAGCCAGTCTTTGTGGTCAAATCATCGCGCATTTTCCTAACTATGCCGCTTGCCGCGCCAAAGGATGCTTGAATGCCATTTACTGCGGAAGCCGTCCGCCCGCTTTTCCCCGCCTTGAGCCGCCGCGCTGATGACGGCACCTTGCCCATCTTTCTCGACAACCCCGCCGGCACGCAAGTCCCGCAGACGGTGATTGACGCCGTCAGCAACTATTACCAGACGATGAACGCCAATTCGGGCGGCAGCTTCGCAACCAGCCAGCGCACTGACGCCATGGTCGCCGCGACGCGCCGCGCCATAGCCGACTTCCTGAATGCGCCCAGCCCATCCGAAATCGTCATCGGTCCCAATATGACCACCTTGTGCTTTGCCCTCAGCCGCGCCATCGCCCAGACACTTGCGCCCGGCGGTGAAATCGTGCTGACGCGCATGGATCACGATGCCAATGTCGCGCCCTGGCTAGCAATCGCCCGCGACCGCGGCTTGGGGGTGAAATGGGTGGATATCCATGCTGACAACTGCACCCTGGATATGGGCAGCCTCGAGGCGGCGCTCAGCGAAAAAACCCGCCTGGTTGCCACTGTGCATGCCTCAAATGCCGTGGGTACGATTAATCCAGTCCAGCAAATCGCTGATATGGCGCATGCGGTCGGCGCTTGGCATGTGGTTGACGCTGTGCAGAGCGCGCCGCATGTGCCGATTGATGTGACTGCGCTGGGCTGCGACTTTCTGCTTTGTTCGTCCTATAAATTCTACGGTCCGCACCTGGGCATTTTATGGGGGCGCGAAGACCTGCTGAATGCGTTGCCCGTCTATAAAGTGCGTCCCGCTAAAGATACCGCGCCCTGGCGCTGGGAAGTCGGCACGCCCAGCTACGAAACCTGGCATGGCTTGCTGGCTTGCCTCGAGCATTGGCAGGCGCTGGGCAAGTATGCCGACGAGGATGATCTGCCTGGCTATGCGGGGCGAACAGCCGCGATGAAACGTGCTATGCTGGCGGTGCAGGCTTATGAACGTGAGTTGGTCGCCGCCTTAATCGAGGGCTTGGGCGCAATAAAAGGCGTTCATATCGCTGGCATCACCGATAGCGCTCGCTTTGACTGGCGCGTGCCGACTGTAGCGCTGGTCAAAGAGGGCTACAGCCCCGACGCCGTTGCCGAATATCTGGCGCGGCATCATGTCTATGTATGGAGTGGCGACTATTACGCGCAGGAGATCATGCAGCGGCTGCGGCGACCGCAGGGCATGGCGCGCATCGGCATCGGGCAATACAATACCCGCGCTGAAATTGATCGACTGCTAAACTTGCTGGAAGCGCTGTAGACCTAGGCTTCCAGCAAGTTTAGCTGCTTCATCAGGCGGCTCTTGCGGCGGGCGGCATTGCGCTTGTGCACGACGCCACGGCTGGCCAGTTTGTCCAGGTCGCGCATGGCGGCATGGGTGGCTTCGCGGGCGTCTTGCAGGTCGCCACTTTCGATGGCGGCGCGGGCTTTTTTGACCAGGGTGCGCGTGCGATTGCGATAACTGCGGTTGTGCAGACGCCGCTTTTCATTCTGGCGGATGCGCTTCAAAGCGGATTTGTTATTTGCCATAGCTCCTGCTGCGGGGGCGAAAGCTGCCCCGCGCTCCTTTCATCTCAAAGCGGGTCGCGTAGCGGCGACCAGTTATGTCAGGCAGGCTAGCACAGTCTGCCCACGCTGTCTATAGCGCATTGGCGGACATTGTGGCGGGCTGCCCCTACATTTTCACGCCGCGATTTGCCATAATGACCGACAGTGAATAGAGGCATCCACGGGCGAGGCGCGACCAGCATGACACATTCCAATACGGCGATTGCAAAGACCACCTGGCTGACTTTCTGCGCCTGTCTAGCGCTATGTATTGTCTTGGCGGGCTGCGGCAGTTATCAGCAGCCAATCATGCAGCCGCCTAGCCCCACGTTGCCGGGCGAGGCAATCAGCGAAGCCGCCACCCAAGCGCCAACTGCGCTGCCCACCGCCACGCCACTGCCGCCCACCGCCACGCA
>VXNO01000029.1:10312-30229 GCA_009840575.1 Chloroflexota bacterium
GGCCCCCCCAGTCACCGCAGCGCCGCCCAACGACCCTCCTGCGCTGCCCACCGCCACGCCCGAGCCAACCAGCGCGCCGCAATCGCCCATTGACAGGCTGGTCGCCGTGCGCGACGCCGAGAATGGCGCTGTCCTCTTCGAGACATTCCAGGATGCCGCCAATTACTCCTGCGCCAACTGCCACAGCCCAACTAGCGAAAAGACACTCATCGGTCCCGGCTTGCTGAATATCAAAGACCGCGCCGCGCTGCGCTCCCCCCAACAAAGCCCCGCCGAATATATCTATCAGTCCATCGTGGATACCAACGCCTACATTGTGGAGGGCTTTGATGCCGACCTGATGCCGGCCAATTGGGCGGAAATCTACAGCGATCTGGAGATTTTCGATATCGTCGCTTACCTGATGACCCTGGAAGGCCGCTCCGATATTGACGACCCCGAGCCCACAGATGAGCAGCCGCCCGTAGATATGGCAATCTATGGCGATATCGCGCTGCCTGATACCGCCTATGCCGAGCGTGGCGCAGCGCTGTTTTCCGAACTGCAAAGCGAAGCCGGTTTCGCCTGCGCCGGCTGCCACTACACTGACAGCGAAGCGCGCTTGATTGGTCCTGGCTTACAAAATATCGGGGCGCGGGCGGAAACTCGCGTGGCGGGGCAGTCCGCCGTCGAGTACCTGTTGCGGGCGATAGTTAACCCGACTGACTTCTTGGTGCCTGACTACGACGCCGGCGTCAAGCCCGGCAATTATGCGCAGATCTTCAGCGAAGCCGAGCTTTACGACCTCATCGCCTATATGCTCACGCTGGAGTAAGCAGCGCCGCGATCTCGCTTTGCAATAGCTGGCCGGCTGCTGCCAGCGCGTCCTGCCGGTCGGTCAGCCACTGGCGGTCGGCTTGGATTTGCCTGCGCTGCGCCGCCAGGACTTCAGCAGTGGCGCTGGGCGCTGCGCCGCCATACAAGCTGCGCGCATCCACGAATGCCTGCGCATCCAAGGCGCGCTGGAAAGCCGGCTCGCCTAGCGAAATCTCCAGCCCCAGGCGCTTCTGCGCTACCTGCCGCAATATCTCCGCCGTCAAATCGCCCGGCGAGAGTCCTTCCGCCTGCGCGTGAGCGACCAAGGCCGAGACGATGCTGTGCGCCTGTCGGAAAGGCAGCTCACATTCGCGCACGAGGGTATCCGCCAGCTCGGTGACAGTCGTGAATCCCGCCGCAGCCCGCGCGCGTAGATGTTGCGTATTGACTTCCAACGTGTCCATGACCGCTGCGTAGAGCTGCAGCATCGCCTGTGCCGTCTCGAGCGAACCAAAGAGCAGCGTAAAAATCTCGTCTTCGATATCTTGCGTATCGCCGAAAGGGATGTTGTGGCATTGCAGCGCGATGCCCTGCGCCTGCGCCAACATGCGGCTGATGCGCGCCCGCAGGTGCTCCAGCGCGACCGGGTTGCGCTTCTGCGGCATGATCGAGCTAATCTGCAAGAAGCTGCTGTGGATATGGATCGCGCCACTTTCTTGTGTCGCCCAAAAGAGCATGTCCTGCGTGAAGCGCGACAGGTTGACCGCCAGCGAGCTCAACGCGCCTGAGACATCAGTGAGGTTGTCCGATGCGCCGATGCTGTCGTAGGTGCTGTGCATCACGTTGTTAAAGCCCAGCAGTCTCGCGCTCAAGGCACGGTCGATAGGGAAAGCCGTGCCCGTCAAGGCGGCTGCGCCCAGCGGACTCTGGTTGTTGGTCGCCCAGGCGAATTGCAGACGGGCTGTATCCCGCGCCAAGCCCGCCAATACGCCCGCCATATAATGCGCCAGTGTGGTGGGCTGCGCCGGCTGCGTATGGGTGTAGCCAGGCATCAATGTGCGCAGGTGCTGAGAAGCAAATTGGCGCAGGCTCTCGCGCAGAGCCAGCAGGTCTTCCAGCGCGCCCAGCAGCAGTTCGCGCAGAGCCAGCCGCGTCAGCGCATAGCCGAGGTCGTTGCGGCTGCGCGCTAGCTGCAGGTTGCCGCCATGCGCCGCGCCAGCCAGTGATATTAGCTCATTCTCCATGGCGAAGAAGAGGTCTTCGACGCCCGCGCGGTAGCTCAGCCCGTCCGCGCCCAGCGCCTCGACTTGCGCCAGCGCCCGCAGCAGCGCCGCGGCATTCTCCCGCGTGATGATGCCGCATTTGAAAAGCATGACAACATGCGCGCGGTTGGCAGCCAGCATCGGCGCGAAATAATAGACTGCCGCATCAGCGAAAAAAGGCTGCAAGACAACCTTGTCGTAAAGCGGATGCGGGAAGCCGGCTTCGGCGCGCGCCATGCCTAGCCCTTAAGCCCGGTAAGCGCGATGCCCTCGATGATGTAGCGCTGGAAAATGATGACCACAATCAGCAACGGCACGACCGAAAGCGACGCGCCGGTCATAATCAGATTCCAGGGCGTCTGCGCCTCAGACGAAAATAGCTGGATGCCCACCGGCAGGGTGAACATCTCGCTTTTGCTGGTGGCGATGAGGGGCCAGATAAAAGCATTCCAGTTGCCCAGGAAGTTGAAGATGCACAGCGCGCCAATCGCCGGCAGGCTCAGTGGTACCGCCACCCGCCAATACAAGCCGAACTCGCTGACGCCGTCAATGCGCCCGGCATCCAGCAGCTCATCAGGCACGCCCTGCATGAACTGGCGCATCAGAAAGATGCCCGAAGCGGTGATGACGCCCGGGAAGGCGATGCCCCAATAGGTATCGACCCAGGTGCCGCCGATGGGCGGGTTGGAGGACATGATGAACCAAGGGATGATCAACATCTCGGTCGGCACCATCAACGAAGTCAAAAAGATGATGAAGATGGGGCGCTTACCCGGGAACTGGTACTTGGCGAAGACATAGCCAGCCAGCGAATCGAAAAATGCCACGCTGATGGTGCTGAAAACCGCCACGATGAATGAGTTCTTGTACCACAGCGGCAAGTCCGTCTCGGTGATGACCTCGCTGTAATTCGCCGTGGTCGCTTCGTTGGGGAAGAAATTGCGCCGCAATATCTCTTTCTCGGGCTTAAACGAAGTCGAGAGCATCCAGATGAAAGGCACGACCATCGTCAGCGCGCAGACCGTCAGCACCAGGTAAGAAAAAGCCCGATACTTCCATTCGCCGCGTCCGCTGCCCACCGCGCGCGATTGGCTCCGTTCTCGGAATAAGTTGCTGGGGGTAATCGCTGCCATCGCGCCCGCTCAGTTGATGCGCCGCGCTGTTACGCGCAGTTGGATAATGGTGATGATTAAAATGAAGGCGAAAAGCACCACCGTCAGCGACGATGCGTAGCCCATATTGAAGCTCGTGAAAGCCTCGCGGTAGACGCGCAGCACGACGGTCGTCGTCGAATCCAAAGGTCCGCCGCGCCCCTGCTCCGTCATCGCCAGGACGGGCGCGAACATACGCAAGAAGGATATCGTCTGCAAGACCAGCAAGAACACGATGGTCGGGTTCAGCAGCGGCAAGGTGATGAAGCGGAAGGTGTGCCAGCGGCTGGCACCATCAACCTCGGCGGCTTCGTAATAGGTGCGCGGGATCTGCTTCAAGCCCGCCAGGAAGATGATGACCGCGAAGCCCATGCCCTGCCAGACGACCAGCGACAGCACCGAGGGCAGCGCCTGCGCGGGACTTTTTAGGAAAGGCTGCTGGGGCAGGGAGACCAACTGCAGCATAACATTCACCAAACCAAAGCGCGGCTGGTACAACATGCGGAAGACCCAGGCGATGGCGATTGTCGAGGTAACGAAAGGCAAAAAGAACATGATGCGGTATATCGTGCTCATAAAGCGAATTTCGTTGAGCATCAGCGAGATCATCAGCGCCAGGCAAAGCTGAATCGGCACGCCCAGCAGCAGGTAATTGACTGTATTTTGAAAAGCCGCTTTGGTGGGGGATTTGCGTTTGTTCAGTTCATCGACCAGCTTTTCGTAATTTTCCAAGCCTACATAAGGCTGTTCCGCCGCCAGCGGGTTGTAATCGTGCAGGCTCATCTGAAAGGCGAAGAGGGCGGGGTAGATGCGGATGTAGGCGAAGAATAGAATTGGGATAGCCAGGAAGATATACGCCCAGACGACCTTGCGCCGAGCCAGCGTCCATACGGGGCTTTTTATTTTCTGCCGCGCTGCCGCCAAAGCGAAACCCTCCGCGCGTCTTTGATGGTCAGTTGCGCGCTGCGCCGTTCTTCGCCTGGCTATACACGATGTACAGCCACAGCGGGATGATAATGATGCCGGCGAGGCCGCCCCTCGCTACGACGACACCGCCCAGGGTCGCGCCGAGCAATGGGCCTACAATCAGCATCCACAAACAGCCCATGCCGACCTTGCCATTCAGTATATGCGCCAAGCCCCATAAGCCAAATAGTCCGCCGAGCAAGCCGATGTAGAAGGCAGCGTCACTGCGCGGCGCATTGCCAATACTGGCGGCGGTTAGTCCATCCTGGAAGCCCGCTTCGTAGATTTGTTCGTTCTTTTCTTTCAACTTGTCCCCCTAGAGGATGTTGCTAACCGCCCATGCTTGTTACCGCAAGACATAAAAATAGCACCGTAATCGCGCCGACTAGCATCAGACAACTCTTCATGCAGCCTGCAAATCTGCCTCCCTTTGCGTCTCGCATACCGTCGTGGTAGCCTTTTCCATATACCGATGACATCTTCCGCTCCTGTCTGCATAAGTTAGTGAGAGCCGCGCCACTATTGCCAGTCAGCGCGGCTCTCGTGTGGATTATCTGAGCAGCTATTCGCGATCCGCCCAGAAAGAGTCGATCAACTCTTGCTCGATGGCGGCGGCTTCGTCCAGCGCTTCACAGGGATCCATCCCGCCCAGGCGCACATTGTCGAAGGCGTCAATCAGCACTTGCCGCTGGGCGCTTTCATCGACGAAGAAGGTTGCGTGCGAGTAAGCCAAGCCCGCCGAGAAGGGTCCCAGGATGGGGTCAGCCAGGATAGCTTCATCGCTGGCGGCGGCGGCTTGGGCTGGCAGCTCGCCCACGCTGTTGACCCAGAGCGTGCCGGCTGCGGGCGTGGTGATGAATTGCAGGAACTTGACAGCCGCTTCCAGGCGCGCCGGGGCGTCATTGGCGCGCCGCGTGATGCCATGCGTCCAATAGGAGCCAAAGGTGTGATGCTCGCCGTTGGGCCCCACTGGCAGTTCAGCGACGCCATAATTCAAGTCGGGGTTGTTCCTGGCGATGGTGCCGATGCGGAAGGAGCCATCGACATGCAGCGCGGTATCGCCATTGACGAAGGCGTTGGTCGCGCCGTCCAGGATGTCGTTGCTGCCGGTCATGTGCTCGGTTTCAAAGGCGGTCAGCCAGCTAAATGCCGCGCAGCCTTCTTCGCTGTTGTAGGTGACCGTGCGACCATCATCGCTGTAGGGCGCGCCGCCATATTGCCGTATCAGCACCTCGCGGAACCAGTGGTGGTCTTGCGATGCCAGCGCGGCTGCGTGGCCCTGCTGCGTGATGTTGAAGATATCCATATCGCCATCATAGACAGTCGTGGCGATTGCCGCTTCTACGAGTTCATCCAGGTTGGCGGGCGGCGCTTCGGGGTCAAGCCCGGCCGCGGCGAAGATGTCCTTGTTCCAAAACATCGCCAGCGAGCGCACCGCCGTGGGTATCGCCCAGTAGCTGCCTTCAAACTTGGAATTGGCGACCATCGGCGAGAAGTGCTCCAGGATGAAGTCTTCGCTGAAGGGGTCTTCGGGCAATGGCACGAGGTAGCCAGCATCAACGAAAGCGGGGATCCAGCCATAGAAGAGCGTTACGACGTCGGGGCCAACGCCCGCCGGCGCGGAAGCAGCCAGCTCGTCGCGGAAGTTGGCATAGGGGATGTCGCTATTATGAACGACTTTTATGCCCGGGTTTTCGGCTTCGAATTGCGCGATGAGCTCATTCATCGCATCAACCCGCGCCTGGAAATTGTATTGCCAATACTCAATCTCGACCATATCGTCCTGCGCCAGCGCGACCGTTCCCAAAGACGCCAGGACAAGCACAACAGCCAAAAAGGCAAAGAGTTTGGTGAAACGCATTTTCATCTCCTCGATTCATGTTTGTTTGCTAGGGCATCGCCACTGTAACGCATCTGCGCGCGGATGCCAAATCGCCAACGCCACTCACAGCTCGACCTTGAGCAGGCGCGCCGCGTTGCCGCCGAAAATTAGCTGGATATCATCTTCACGATAATTCAACTCGCGCACATCGCGGATCTGGTCTTTCAAATAGGGCTCGGCGAAACCGCGCGGGAAGTAACTGGAATCGGTGCCGAAGATGATGCGCTCGGGGCCAATCGTCTCCATGTACTTGCGGAAGAGCTTCTTGGTATCCCATTCGCCATCCACCCACTTCACCCATTGGTTCGAGCCGCTGGTATCGATACAGACATTGCCGCAAGCCCAACACAATTGCAGTGTCTCGCGGATCCAGGCACAGCCAAAATGCGGCACGACGAAAGTAACTTCGGGGAAGTCCTTGGCGACATTGTGCAGCTTCAGCGGGTTGATATTCTGGTGCCAGGCGATGCCGCCGCCGCTGCCCTGGATGCCAAAATGGATCAATACCGGGATACCCAACTCGGCGCAGACCTCCCAGACCGGGTAGGCGTCCATATCTTCGACCGGGCGGTCCAACGCTGGCGCCAGCAGCTTGTAGGCTTTTAAGCCGTCTTCGGTTACGGCGCGCCGAAGTTCATCCGCAGCGCCGTCGCTGAACAGGTAGTGGTGGGCGAAGCCGATGAATTTGTCGGGATGCCGCCGCATGATCTTCGCCAGGTTTTTGTTGCCGCCGCCGGTCACGAAGCCCACCGCGCGCAAGCCGTACCTGTCGATTTCAGCCGCCCAGCGATCGGCTTGCTGCTCGTCGGTGGTCTCTATGCGCTCAGGCGGTTCAAAGCCCCAGGTGGCGCGCCACTGACGGTTATACTTCATGGCGTGCTCGCGGGCGATTTTGGCCCGTTTCTCGCCAATGCGTTCGATATAGCGCTGTCGCCAGTTCGGTCCCCGTTCGATAATCCAGCGCTTTTGCGTCGGGAAGTGCACATGAAAGTCGATGATCTTCAATCCATTGTACATGGCGCGAAACCTCGCTATTGCTGGCTGCTGCGCGCAGATGATAACGCGCTGGCGGCACAGGCGCAAAGCATGGATTGGCTACTTTCTTCTGTGGTGAATAATTTGATGCAATTGCCTTAAGCACAGATGGCGCTATTTGTCAATGTCGCGCGGCAAGCTATAATGGCGCGAACTAACCTGGACAAGATGTCTAGCTGAAAGGAGCTATCTGATGGCGCGAGCCGTAACCTTATTCACCGGGCAGTGGGCAGACCTGCCTATCGAAACCCTTGCCGCAAAAGCAGCCGAGTTCGGCTATGACGGGCTGGAGCTGGCTTGCTGGGGCGACCATTTTGAGGTCGATAAAGCGCTGGCAGACGATGGCTACATACAGTCGCGGCAAGACTTGCTGGCGCGGCATGGCTTAACCTACTTCTCAATCAGCAATCACCTGGTCGGGCAATGCGTGGCTGACGCGAGCATCGATGAACGCCACCGCGCTATCCTGCCCGACCGTTTGTGGGGCGATGGCGACCCCGATGGCGTGCGCGAACGTTGCGCCCAAGAGATGATGGATACCGCCGCCGCCGCCAAAGCCTTTGGCGTCGATGTCGTCAACGGCTTCACTGGCAGCCCGGTCTGGCATCTGATTTACCGCTTTCCGCCCACATCCGACGAGATGGTCGACGCCGGTTACCAGGAATTCGCCGCGCGCTGGAAGCCTGTCTTGGATGCCTATGCCGAGCTGGGCGTGAAGTTCGCGCTGGAGGCACATCCTGGCGAAATCGCTTACGACATCTACACGGCGGAAAAGACCCTGGCGGCGCTGGATCATCACCCCTCATTCGGCTTCAACTTCGACCCCAGCCACTTCATTCACCAGCTCTTCGACCCCGTGAAGTTCATCGACCGCTTCGCCGACCGTATATTCCATGTGCATGTCAAGGACTCCAAAGTTACCCTGGACAATGTATCAAGCATCCTCGGCTCGCACCTGAACTTTGGCGATCATCGGCGCGGCTGGGATTTTGTCTCGCCCGGGCATGGGGATTTGGACATCGACTCGATGATCCGCGCATTGAACCGCATTGGCTACACGGGTCCTCTGTCGGTGGAATGGGAAGACAGCGGCATGGACCGCGAATTTGGCGCGACTGAATCGGCGGCTTGGGTCAAAGCCAATGACTTTACCGCATCGGCAGTGGCATTCGACGCCGCCTTCGCCGACGAATAGGAGAATAAAAATGGCAGAGGAACAGCAAGTAAGCAGCACTTTCACCAGCCAGGCAGCAGAAGCCAGCGCCGCCGACGCCCCGCAGTTGGGCATCGGCATGATTGGCTATGCCTTCATGGGCAAAGCGCATACCAACGCCTTCAAGACCATTCCCTATATGATGTATCCGCCGGTCGCCGTGCCGCGGCTGGTGGCGATCGCCGGGCGCAACGAAAACGCCGTGAACGCCGCCGCCCAGCGTTATGGCTACGAGCGCGCCTATACCGACTGGCGTGATATGGTCGCCGATGACGATGTCGATGTGCTGGACAATGGCGGGCCCAACGATGCACATGCCGAGCCTTGCATCGCCGCGGCAAAAGCCGGCAAACATGTCTTCTGCGAGAAACCGCTGGCGCGCACCGCCGAAGAAGCCAAAGCCATGCTGGACGCGGTGGAAGCGGCCGGCGTCAAGCATATGGTCGCTTTCAACTACCGCTTTGTGCCTGCCGTCCAGCAAGCCAAGAAGCTCATCGAGAGCGGCGCGCTGGGGCAGATTTATCATTGGCGGGCGGTCTACCTGCAAGAGTGGGGCATGGACCGCGCCATGGAGACGAGCTGGCGCTTTGATAAATCTATCGCTGGCAGCGGCGCCCTGGGCGACCTGGGCGCGCATATCATCGACCTGGCGCGCTTCCTCGTGGGCGAGCCGCGAGCCGCCTCCGGCTTGGCGCGCACCTGGATCGCCGAACGCCCGGATGGCAGCGGCGGCATGGCGAAGTCCGATGTAGACGATGGCTTTGTCGCGCTGCTGGACTTTGAGAACGGCGCGCTGGGCACGGTCGAGGCGACTCGCTTCGCCCAAGGGCGCAAGAACTTCAATTCATTCGAGATCAACGCCGAAAACGGCTCCATCCATTTCAACCTGGAGCGGCTGAATGAGTTGAATGTCTTCTGGAAAGGCGAGCAGCCGGATACCACACAAGGCTTCCACAATGTGCTGGTCAGCGAAGGGCATCACCCCTACTGGGCGAATTGGTGGCCCCATGGGCATATCATCGGCTGGGAACACAGCTTCGTGCATGAGTTCCACCACTTCTTCGCCGCTATCGTCAATGACAGCGATGTCGCGCCCTATGGTGCCACCTTCGTTGATGGCTACCGCAACGCCGTAATCTGTGATGCCATCCTGGAATCAGCGAACAGTGGCCGGCGCGTGGACATCAGCTACTAGGAGTAGAAGTAGGGGTGGGAGCAGGGGGCACAAACAAGCGCGCGCCATCGCTGCTGATATGCACTGTGCCGGCTTCATCAGTACGATAAACTGGCACATCCTCAGCATCCAGCAGGGCTAATGTGTCCGCATTTGGGTCGCCGCGGAGGTTGGCGGTATCAACCTGCACCATGGCGAGCTGCGGGTCTACCGTGCCCAGGAAGCTCGCATCCAGCGAGCCACGAGTGGCGTGTTGCGGCAGTTGCAAGACGGTCGCATGCAGCCAGCCCCCGCGGCTGAGTAGGCCAGCTTGCCCTTCGCGCCCGAGATCGGAGGTCAGTAAGAAAGACGCATTGCCATAACTGATACGTAGCACCAGCGCGCTGTCATGCAAATTGTCGGTGATGGCTGGCTTGGTCGGTGGATGCAACACATCCAGGACCAAGCCATCATCCACCTCAATGCGATAGCCGGCGCGAACCTCTACAACGGGTGTGCCTGTTTCTTGCAGCCGCCCTAGTATCTGCTGAAACTCCTCGCCGGTATTTTCCTGCCCGTGGTAGAGCGCCGCGCCAATCGAGTAGCGTCCCAGCGCCTGCTTCACTGCCGAGATATCCCAAGCCTCTGGATGCGTGATTGCCAGCACTTCGATTTCGCGGTCGTAAAAAGGCAGCCGGTCGCCCAGCGCCGTCAGCAAGCGCGCCGGAAAACGCCCGCCATCAACCAGGATATGCGCGCCGCCCGGCGACTGTATCAGGACGGCGTTGCTGTGCCCGAGATCCAGCAGCCAAACATGCAGCCTGCCATCGCCGCGGCTGAGCAGCATCGCCAGTATCAACAGGCTCAAGGCGCAGGCGCAGGCAAATAGACCGATGATTGCCTTTTGCCCGCGCATGAATGTCAAGAGCCTTTTCATAGACTGTGGTCGCGCTTTTTCCATGATAGCAGCCCCAATCAGCAGCACATAGCCGGCTTGGATGACGCGCCCATCAAAACCGATAGCCAGCTCCGCGAAATTGAACTTTGCAAAGGCGCGCACCACAGCGATCGTCCAGGACAAGAAGAGCATATCCACCCACAGCAGCAAGCTCCCCAGCGCCGGCACAAAGACATAGACCGCCAGCCCGACTAATCCCAACACCAGCAGAGCCGACTGCGCCGGCACGATCAGCAGGTTGACGGGCAGCGCCGCCAGCGACAGCTTGCCGAAATACAAAATCGTTAGCGGCAAGGTGGTAATCTGCGCAGCCAATGTGGCGACCAGCGGCTCAGCCAGTAACCCATGCGTAATTTTTGCAGGCCGCTCCGACAAGATGCGCTGCAGCAAGCGCTTGAGCCGCTCAGAAAGGGGGTCGGCAAACAAGATCAGCCCCAGCACCGCGCAAAAGCTCAGTTGGAAGCCCAGGTCTTGCAGCGCATAGGGGTCAATAACCAGCAGAATCAGCGCCGCAAAGGCCAGCGATGCCGGTTTAAATGTCTTGCGGCGCAGCAGGTCGCCGGCGATGACCAGGCTGCTCATTAAAGCCGCGCGCATGACGCCCGGGCTGCCGCCAACAAAGATGGCATAGACAAAGATGATCGCCACCGCGCTGAAACCCGCGAATGCCTTGTCGCCCGCGAGCGCGAGGATCACCCGGAAGGCGATAGCGCTGACGATAACCATATTGAAGCCGCTGATGGCGATGACATGCGATGCGCCCACCCGCGAGAAATCCTCCGCCAGCTCGGATGAAATGCCGCTTTCGTCGCCAGTTACGATGCCGGTGAGCAAGCTGGCTTGTGGGTCTGGCAGTACCGCGCCGATATTGCGCTTCACGGTCTGCTTCAGCTCGATGAGCAGGGACTGAAAAGGGCTGCCATGCCCGGCGCTGACGACTTCCACAGCGGCATTGGGCATGCGGCTGAAGATGCCCTGCCGCATGAGATAGTCCGCATACGAAAATGTGTCCCAACTTGGCGGGATCGTCAGCGAGCCGGTCGCGCGGATACGGTCACCATAAGCGACTCCAGCGTTGCGCGGCGCTTCGACGAGCGCGAGCCCGCTCGTGGCTTGGAGCTCATTGTGCGCGAAGATGCTTTCTGCTTCCACACGCAGCAGGATGCGGTCGTCGCGCGCATCTGGCTCAGCAGCAACGATGCCCGTGACCGTGCCGGCGCTGCCATTGTACGCGGCGATGTCGCTGCCGGGCGAGATGAGCGCCGTCCGCCAAGCGCCAGCGAATAATGTTGCGAGCGCGCCCAATAGCAATAGCCGGCGACTGTGACGAAATGCCCAGCCCAGCGCCAGGCACAGCGTGATGCCGCAGAGCCAGAAGTCGGCAGAAAATTGGGGTAAGACCTGGGCAAGCTGGATGCCCACTACCCAGGCGACAGCGATATAGATCAGCCGCACGACGATGAATGGTTGCTAAGTTGCTGATGGTCTTAAGTATAAGCGAGCTTGGGACGAAAACCCAACTATCGAGCCTCAATAGCTAGAGGCTCGATGTGGAAAAATCAACCAGGAGGGTACTCAGGGACTATACAGCTAGGGGCTAGCTGCGGCAGCCGGCGCTGGTCGCTCAAAGTTGATCGGCTGTTGACGAACAACTTGCTGCGGCGCTGGCGCGGCTTGCGCTGCCACTACCGGCTCGGCTGGAGCCGGCTCCTGATGCTGCATCAACTGGATGCCATTGCGTATCTCGTCCAGCGTATGGGCGAATTGCTGCTCCAGTTGGCTGAGCTGCGCCAGGACATAATGATCGGCTTCTTGGGTGATCTTGTCCGCTTCCTGATTGGCTTGTTCGATGATGAACTCGGCGCGGACCTTGGCCTGCTTGACCATTTCCTGCTCGTCGATGAGGTCTTCGCTGTGCTGGCGGGCTTGCTGCACGATGCGCGCCGCTTCTTCGTTGGCTTCCGCCAGGACGCGGTCGCGTTGCTGGATCGTCTTCGCCGCCCGTTCGATCTCATCGGGGATGGAAATGCGCATCTGGTCGATGATCTCCAGCGCCCGTTCTTCATCCAGCATGGTGTACTTGGTGCCAAAGAGATGGCGTCCTTCGTCGATCAAATCTTCCAGGCGATCTACCAAATGTTGAATGTCCATCGCTACCCTCCCTGTCAAAGCGCTATGGATTATCCCTGTCGATATTTCTCTCTTAAGGCATTGGCGATGCCAGGCGGCACCATCGAACTAACATCGCCACCTAGCTGGGCGATTTCGCGGATCGTGCTGGAACTGATGTGCATATACTGCTCATCCGACATGATCGCGATTGTTTCCAACTCTGGCGCTAGTTTTTTGTTTGCCATGCCCATGCGAAATTCAAACTCAAAATCTCCAAAGACGCGCAAGCCGCGTACCAATGCGATTGCGCCGACTGACCTAGCATATTCTACTGTCAGTACCGAATAACTCGCAACTGAAATAGCGGGATATTTTTGGAATATCTCCGCCGCCAGCGCGACCCGTTCTTCGACGGCAAAGAGCAGGTGTTTGCTCTGCGGGTTGGCATAGATAGCGACGATGAGGTGGTCGAAAAAACGCGCCGCCCGCAGCGCGATATTGATGTGTCCGTAATGAATCGGGTCAAGCGATGCCGCGTAAAGCGCCGTGCCCCTGCCAGCCATATAGCCTCCCCCTGCCGCCACAGCATTGTAGAGCTGCGCAAAATACCGCGCCAACGATATCTGCGCCACTTCTCCTCTGGGGTGAATAATTTGCTGCGCTTGCCCGAGGATTGTCTAGCTGATATCCCCCAAAGCGGGAAAGCGCGAGCGAAGCATCTCCGCCAGTAGCTGATGCTGGGGCAGCTCAAGCGACGGGTCTTCTTCAAACACGGTCTGCGCTTCCGCCTGCGCCAGCTCGACCAAAGCCGGGTCGATCGCCTGCGAAACTTGCAGGATGTTGGCGCCGCTCTGGAACTTGCCGGGCAGGCTGCCACTGCCGCGCAGCTGCATATCCAGCTCCGCCAGCTCAAAGCCATCGTCCGTTTGTTCCATCGCCGCCAGCCGCCGTTCCGCCTGGCTGAGTTGCTCTGCGCGCAGGGTGCCGTCTCGCGCCGCGTGGATCCGTTCCAAGTCGATTTCGGCTGCGCTATCGGGCAGCAGGAAGCAATAGGACTGATGCTCGCCCCGCCCGACGCGCCCGCGAAATTGATGAAGCTGCGCCAGCCCAAAGCGATTCGCGCCGTCGATGACGATGACGCTGGCATTGGGCGCATCCACGCCGACTTCAGCCACAGTCGTCGTAACCAGCACATCAATTTCCCCCGCCACAAAATCGATCATCAGCCGGTCTTTTTCGGTGGCTGCCATGCGCCCATGCAGCAAGGCGACTCGATGCCGGTAAAATACTTGGCTCAAGCGCTCGTAGGCTGCTGTCGCCGAGGCGGTCTCCAGCGAATCCGACTCCTCCACCAGCGGATACACAAAGAAGGCTTGTCGCCCCTGGTCAAGCTGGCTTTCGACGAAGCCATGCAGCCGTTCACGCGCGATTGGTTCGATTATTTTTGTATCGACAGATTTGCGCCCCGGCGGTTTTTCGCTGATGATGCTGAGGTCGAGGTCGGCATAAAACGTAAGCGCCAGGCTGCGCGGGAAGGGCGTCGCCGACATGACTAGCAAGTGCGGGTTCTGCCCCTTGCCGCGCAGAGTTGCCCGCTGGTCGACGCCGAAGCGATGCTGTTCGTCGATGACTGCCAGCCCCAGGTTCTTGAACTCCAGCCCGCTTTGGATCAGCGCCTGCGTGCCGATGACAATGTCGATCTCGCCCGCCGCCAAGCCGGCATAAATCGCCTCACGCTCGCTGGCGGGGAGCGCGCCGGTCAGCAGCGCGATTTGTGGCGCTTCTTCCCATGCCAGCCCGGCAAATGCCTCACTGATGGTCTTGTAATGCTGCTCCGCTAGGATGCCGATTGGTGCCATGATGGCGGCTTGCGCATAGTTGTGCAGCGCGATGGCAAGCGCGGTGATCGCTACCGCCGTCTTGCCGCTGCCGACATCGCCTTGCAGCAGCCGGTTCATCGGCAGCGCGCCGCTCATGTCAGCGCGAATTTCCGCCACAGCCCGCGCCTGGTCAGCAGTCAGCGCATACGGGAAGGCAGCCGCCAGGAAGGATTCCAGAAAGTCATCGGCGGCTTGCAGGGGCATTGCCGGCTGAGACTGCCATTCGCGCCGCGCGCCCAGCAAAGCCAATTGCAGCACCAGCAGTTCATCAAAGAGGAGGCGGCGCTGGGCGTGTTCGCGGTGGTCTTCGCCTTCTGGGAAGTGCCGTTGGCGGATCGCCCAGCTCAGATCTGCCAGGTCGCAGCGATCCAGCAGCGCGCTCGGCAGGGGGTCGGGCATTTTCTCCGCCCATTCCGCCGTGAGCGTTTGCATGGTGCGGCGGAACAAGCGCGGGCGCAAGCCTTTGGTCATGCGATAGACGGGCACGATGCCGACCATGGTCAAGTTGTTCAGGTCCAGCTCTTCCCATTGCGGGTTCACCATTTGTTTCATATCGCGGAAGAAACTGACTTTGCCATGCAGCGCGACCGGCAGGCCCCGGCGCAGCCGCATGGCGTTGTAGCCTTGCCCAAAAAAGCGCGCTCGCAGTTTGCCGCTGCCATCGCTGACGACCATGACCAGGTCATTTCTGCCGCCTTGGGCGACTGTGTGGAAAGCTTCGACAGAGGCGATGATTGTCGTCGTGGTTCCGTCGACTGCGACATCTTTGATGCAGGTTTGCTGCCGGTAATCGTGATAATCGCGCGGGAAGCTGTAGAGCAAGTCGCGGATGGTATGCAGGTCGAGCTGCGCCAGCATGTCGGCGAACTTCTTGCCGATGCCTTTGACATGCGTCGTCGGCGCGGCGAGCTCATCTTGCAATGCCAATAATTCGCCGGCGTCAACTTCCGGGCGCGGCAGCCGCGGCGGCCGGCTCAAGCGCGGCATCGCTGGCAGGTCCGGGCGGTTGTGGCTGGGTCCACGCAGGTAATCGTCGTCCCAGGAATCGCCATCATAACTGGGGCGGCGGCGTCCCGATGAGCGCTGCTGCTGGCGCGCCGGTTTGCTTTCGGCTCCCCCGCGACGTTTTGCTTGCGGGCGCGTTTTCATTTTCGCTTCCCACTCCGGCAGGCGCTTCTGGTAGCGGGGCGGGGCTGGCAAGCGGTTGGTGGCGCGGTCAAGCAAATAATTGAGGCGGCTTATCCGTTCGTTCTGGTCTTTGATGCCGGCATAGTCCGTCAGCGCATCCACGATCTCGTCGATGAGGATTTGGTGGCGCGGACGGCGGGCTTGCTTTCGCGCTTGGCTCTGCCATTCAGCCGCATACGCGCCCAATCCACCAGCGACCGCCGTATCCTGCGCGCCCTGTTTTCGCTCGCGCTTGAGCAAAGCGACCAGGTTTTCCAATGCAGAGGGCATGTTCTCATCGTCTCCAGTCGCTGCGCAGCCTCGCCAAGCCGACCGAGCTTGCCGACAAGGCAGGCCAGGCGCGTGCCGGCTTCGTAGACCAGTGTAGCAGATAGCGCGATACCGTCTATGGACTCTCGGCAGCGGCGCCCGCCTGCTTAGAATTCAAAGTCATCTTCATCAGCTTTCTCCAGCACCGCCATGCCGCTGGCGGCAAAGCCCAAATAGCAAGCCATGCTCGTGCTGTACATGGTGAAAGGGAAATGCTGACCAGGAAAGTCCAGCGCCAAAACCTCATGCAGCAGGCGCGTCTGCTCGGTGATCTGCTCTTGGGCTTGTAGCACCAGCGCGTCTTCCAAAGCATTGAACTCCGACATAAACTCGACCAGGCGCTCGATCATCTGGCTGCTGTCGCGTACCTTCTCGATAATGAGGATTTCGCCGCCTTCCAGGCTGAGAAAGGGCATGATGCCCAGTTGGCTGGACAAGATCGCGTGGGATGTGCTCATAATGCCATTGGCGCGCAGAAAGCGGGTATCGCGGACGCAATAGACCGAATAGATGCGGTCGACCGCCTGGCGCACCTGCTGGATTGCCGTCTCGATATCGGCAGCTGCCTGGGCTGCTTGCGCCGCCACGCGGATCAACATGCCTTGCCCGGCGCACATCGTCTGCGAATCGATGATGGCAATCTCGCAATCGCTGCTCACAGCCTGCGCAGCCATGCGCCCATTCTGCCAGCTTTGGCTCAATTTGCGCGAGGGATGCACGGAGATAATGGCGTCGCAAACCGGCGCGAGGCGCAGAAAAACTTCCGTGTAGTCACGCTCTGATGGCGGCGTGATGGTCGGCGGCTGCGCCATCTGCGCCATCTGCGCAAAAGCCGCTTCGGGATCCATATCTATCCCCTCACGAAACTGCTTTCCCGCCATCGTAATGATATTGGGCAGGATGGTGATGGGGAAGTGCCGCATCAAACGCGGGTTGGAATAGCGCGCGCCACTATCGGTTACGATCTGGATTCTAGGCATTAGGCTACTTTGACCAAGTCGGGACGACCTCGCTGACCACCATAAATCGCTGCGTATGCTAATCCCACCAGCCCGACTTCTAGCAAATGCCCGCCAATCGCCGCGCTCATGGATTGGCTGCCGCCCGTCGCAGCTCAGCCATGCCCGCCGCGATACCACCGGCATGCCCGAATATGCAGCTGCCAGCGACCATGATATTCGCGCCACTGCTCCTGGCAATTGCGACCGTCCTGCTGTTGATGCCGCCATCAACCTCAATATCCATATCGCGCCCGGCCTCCATCGCCATGCGCCGCAGTTGGCTGATTTTGCTCGTGGTCGCGCGGATGAATTGCTGCCCGCCAAAGCCGGGATTGACCGTCATCACATTGACTTGCCCGACCATATCCAGCACTTCGCGGACAGATTCGGCTGGAGTATGCGGGTTGAGGGCGACTCCCGCGTGACAGCCGGCTTCTTTGATCTGCGTCAATACGCGATGCAGATGCGGGCAGGTTTCAACATGGACGGTGATGGTAGTAGCGCCGCTCTCGGCAAATTGCTCAATGTAACGCTCAGGCTCGACAATCATCAGGTGCACATCCAGCGGAATGCGCGCCACCCGCGCCACCGCCCGTATAACCAGCGCTCCCATAGTGATATTGGGCACGAAGCGCCCATCCATGACATCAATATGCAGCATATCCGCGCCAGCCGCCTGCGCTTGACGCACTTGCTCGCCCAGGCAGGTGAAATCCGCCGCCAATATCGATGGCGCGATTTTGAGCTTTCGCTGCATCATGGTTGAGGCATCGCTTCCTTTGGCATAGCGCGAATGGTACTGCCTGCGCGCGCCGATGGCAATAGCAACGCCGTTTTGAGTTGCCCGCAGCCAGCCGCGATATCGATGCCGCGCCGAACACGCACTGTGCTGCCTACACCGAAAGAGCGCAGCGCAACCTGGAATGCCTCGATATTGCGCGCGTCGGCTGGTATGCCGGTATAGTCGCCGGTCGGATTCAAGGGGATGATGTTGACATGGCAGTTTATGTCTTGTAGCAGCCGCCCCAGTCGCCGAGCTTCTTCAATTGTGTCATTTTCGCCGGCGATAGCCGCCCATTCAAAAGAAATGCGCCGATTTGCGCGCGCGCAATAATAGCGGCAGGCATCCAGCAGCGCCGCGATATCCCAGCGGCGGTTGATGGGCAGCAACTTTGACCGTTGGGCATCGTCCGATTTGTGCAGGCTGACCGCCAGCTTGACTTGCAGCCCTTCATCAGCGAAGCGGCGTATCTGTGGGGCAAGCCCGACGGTGCTGATGGTGATGTGCCGCGCGCCGATGCCCAGCCGCCGCATCAGCAAATGCACAGCCGCCAGCGTCGCCTCGTAATTGTGGAATGGCTCACCCATGCCCATGAAGACGACATTGCTCAGCCTTTGGCCCCGCGCCGCCAACTCGCGGGCGAAGCGCATGGCTTGCTCGAATATCTCGGCACTGGTCAGGTTGCGGCTGAAGCCCATCTGGCCGGTCGCGCAGAAAACGCAGCCCATGGCGCAACCGGCTTGGGAAGAGATGCAGGCGGTCATGCGGCCATCCGCATAGGGCATCAGCACCGACTCGATGAGCTGCCCATCCCGCAATTCGTACACGCGCTTGATCGTGCCATCGCGGCTGACCTGCTGCGCGGCCAGTTTCAGCTCGCCGAGTTCAGCGACCGCCGTGAGTTTGCCTATCGTCGCGCGCGGCAGGTTGCGCATGTCGTCGAGCCTTTCGATGCGCTGCCCATAAATCCAATCGCGGATCTGCTGGGCGCGGAAAGGTTTTTCGCCTAGTTCAACCAGCAAGTCGCGCAGTTGCGCATCGGTCAGGGCGTAGAGGTTAATCATCAAACTACGACTTTGCGCGCCTCATGCGCCCACCAGGTAGGGCAGAAAATTGAAGACGGCGTGGGCGATGATGGCGGCGCTGGTGTGATAGCGAAGCCGCAGCCAGGAAAAACCCAGCGAGACAGCAAACAAAATCAACATGGCTGGCGTCAATCCATATTGTACATGGGTGATTGTAAAAAAGAGCGAAGTTACAAATATGCCAAAGACCGGCTGCAGCGCTCCACGGTAAAATATCTCTTCGGAGACGGCGGGGACAATCGCCAATAACAGCGCCGTGAGCAGCGACCCCGAGAAAGCTTGAAAATAGAGTTGCGCCTCTTCTGTCTGCTGCAGGAAGACCTCGGCGGGCACAGACTGCTCCCAGACTGCCACAGCCGCCGTCGAAAACAACCATAGTCCGATGCCGGTGGCGAGGCTGATACCCGCTTCCCGCAGCGTCGGTTTGCGCAGGCAGAGCCGATCCAGCACAGCCGGCACAGACCGGCGCATGAGCCAGCCGACACCCAAAAATGCCGCCGCCAGGTGCAGCGCGCCTGTGCTGAGCAGCTCTTGCAATGCTTCCGCCAGCACAATCGCTGATTCTTCGCTTGTGGCGTCGTCCAGCAAAATGATCATGGCTAGATTGAGAAATCCCAAAATCATCAGGAAGGCGGCCGTGCGATGCACGGACTTCTTGGGGTCGAAGGCAATCGCCTCGGACCAGCTCAATCGCGACAGTGCCTGGGCGAACAATCGCCATAGCCCGCTGAGAGCCACCATGCCCAAGCTCAGAATCACCAGAATTGGTGATAGCTGTCCTTGCTTTTCCGTGAGGTTGGCAGCGATGATCATGGGCAGGATATAGGCAGACAGGATAAGAATTTCGATCATGCGCGCTTTGTTTTTCGTGCCTGGGCACTTGGGCAGACTCAAATACTGAGCAAGTTATTGACAGCCAACTTCCGCTATGCTAGCATTCCAATCGCCACAGCGCAACGCATCGC
Organism: Chloroflexota bacterium; assembly: GCA_009840575.1. Classification (GTDB taxonomy): domain Bacteria; phylum Chloroflexota; class Anaerolineae; order Aggregatilineales; family Phototrophicaceae; genus UBA6055. The sequence goes on from VXNO01000029.1 coordinate 30,049, forward strand.
ATCGTTGGAGAGGTGGCCGAGTGGTTTAAGGCGATGGTCTTGAAAACCATTGTACGGTTTCGCCGTACCGCAGGTTCGAATCCTGTCCTCTCCGCCTTGAGCCGATTAACATAGCAATAGCAAAAGGAGAGGTGCCAGAGTGGTTGATTGGGGCCGCCTGCTAAGCGGTTGTACCTGTTAA
>VXNO01000113.1 GCA_009840575.1 Chloroflexota bacterium
TTTCACCAAAAACCCACCCATCTTACTCTGGGACTATACAACTAGCCACTCCCAATAAACAATCACCGATCACTTTCGTTGCAGCACAGTATCCCGAAGCGCTTCCGCGAATACGTCCATAAACAAATCCACATGGTCGCGCTGGAAGATGATGGGCGGTTTTAGCTTCAACACGTTGCCCAGCGGACCTTCAGTGCTGACCAGGATGCCCAGGGCTTTCATCCGTTCGGCGATGTAGGCGGCTTGCCAGGCGGCGGGCTGCAAGGTCTGGGGGTCGCGCACCAGCTCAATGCCCAAGAACAAGCCAGCGCCACGCACATCGCCGATGATCGGGTAGCGCTCTTGCAGTTCGCGCAACTGCCGCTGCCAATAGGTGCCGACCGAGCGCGCGTTGGCTTGCAGGTTTTCGTCATCAATGATGCGCAGCACCTCCAGCCCGATGGCGCAGGCGACCGGGTTGCCGCCGAAGGTGTTGAAGTATTCCATGCCATTATCAAATGCCGCGGCGATCTCGGGGGTGGTTACTACTGCCCCCAGGGGATGCCCATTGCCGATCGGTTTGCCCATGGTGACGATATCGGGGACGACGCCGCTCAGCTCAAAAGCCCAAAAATGCTCGCCGACCCGCCCGAAGCCCGTCTGCACCTCGTCCGCCACACAGACCCCGCCCGCCGCCCGCGTCATAGCATAAGCCCGCCGCAGATACCCCGCCGGCAGCGGCAACTGGCCGCCACAAGCCAGGATGCCCTCGGCGAAGAAGGCGGCTAGTTTGCCGCCACGCGTGTCAATGGCGGCGATTTTTTCGGCGACCGAACGCGCATAATAAGCGCCAGCGGTCTCATCATAACCGCGCGCAGGGCCACGAAAGCTATCGGGTAGCTGCGCCACCTGCACATGCGCTGCTTTGCCGCGTCCGCCCGCGCCATTGAACTTGTAGGGACTGATGTCAATCAGCGCGCTGGTGTGTCCGTGATAAGCGTGATCGATGACAAGGATATCGCGCCCGCCGCTATAAGCCGCCGCCAGCCGCAGCGCCAGTTCATTGGCTTCGCTGCCGCTGTTGACGAAGAAACAGGCCGAAAGCGGTTCAGGCAATGTCGCGCTCAGCCGCTCGGCATAGTCAAGAATGGTAGCGTGCAAGTAGCGCGTATTGGTATTAAGCCGCGCCATCTGCCGCATTGCCGCCGCCGTGATGCGCGGGTGGCTGTGCCCGACATGCGCCACATTGTTGACGCAGTCCAGGAAAGGCTGCCCCTGCTCGTCATAGAGGTGGCGCATGCTCCCACGCAGGATATGTAGATGCTGCTGGTAGGACAGGCTGAGCGCGGGATTCAGCGTCCGCCGTCGCGCCAGCAGTTGCTTTAGCGAGCTTTGCTGGCCCGGCTGGGTCGAGCAATACAGCTTCAGCAGCCAGTTGGGATCGGGGCAGAGCGAAGCCCAGAAGTCGCTTTCAGATGGCGAACAGACGCCGGGCAGCTTGTCACGCAGGTCGAGCAAATCCAGCGCCAACTGGAAGTGCAAGTGCGGCGCCCAGTTGCCATTGCGCGGGGGAGCGCCAATATGCGCCAGCAATTCGCCAGCCGCCACTGTTTGCCCGACCTGCCAGCGCTGCAGCGCGCCTGCATCCAGGTGTCCATAGACCGTATAGAAGCGCAGGCCGGGCTGTGGCTGATGCTCAACGATCAGCATCGGCCCAAAATCTTGCGGCGCAACGTGCTCCGCGACCACGCGCACAGCGCCAGCCAGAGGCGCATAAATTGGACTGCCCGCCGGCGCGAAGAGATCGACGCCCAGGTGCATGGTGCGGCGCTGCTGACGGGCGCTTTGGAACAGGTCTGTCAAATAGATGGGGCGGATTTCCTTGTACATGCCAATGCCGACCTTGCCCCGTAGCTGGGTGTGCAATGGCGTAGCCCAAGCGGCTGGGTCGGCCAGGTCGGGAACTTGCGCCAGCAGTTCGCTTTGCAGCCCCAGGTCAATCAATTGGCTATTTTCCGCGTTTAACTCCCGCCCCAGGATCGGCGCGCAGGTCTGCGATTTCAGCCAATCGCGCAGGGTGGCTGCATGAGGCACGGCGGGCAAGCCACAGGCAGCGCGAAAATGATAATGGGCGCGGCGCGGGTGGATCTCGCGTAGTTGCCGCAGCAAGCGCCAGGCGCTCGTTTCGCTGATGCTGAGGTGGCGGTTGGCGGGCTCGCGGCGCTGCTGGTAGCAACTGATGCAGACACTGAGGCACAGGCGAGCCGCCACCAGCGGAAACAGCAGGCGGATTTCCCGCTCCCGCAGGGGGAAGGCGCGGTGATACGCGGCGACCAGCGGCATGACTTTCTGCAAGGGGCGCGCGCAATCCATCATCACATAGGCTATCGCGACAGCCAGGTCGGCGATGACGGGGCAATAGGTCATATCCCCCAGGTCGATGAAGCCAGCCACCTGTGGCGCGCTCGGGTCATCGGCGCGCACGAGGATGTTGGTGTCGTTGGCATCGTTGTAACAAAAGCCGCTCCGCAAATAAGACAAGACGGGCAGCATTTCATCGGTGTAGAGGCGCAGAAAATAATCGAGCAGGGCTTGTTTCTCGGCGGGTAGCCCGGTCGCAAAGCTGGCGACCTGCGGCAGGCTGGCGATATGCCAACGATAGTCGCGGCGCTTTTCAACGTGGTCGAAACTTGCCATGGCGGCGCTGACTTCGCCCAGTCGCGCCCCGATATGCGCCAGCAGTTCATCCGAATGCGGGCGGAAATCGCGCAGGGGGCTGCCGTCGATATAGCGCAGCAAACGCGCTTGATAACGTTCGCCGTCCGGCGCGCTGATGGTGATGCTGGATTGCCCAGTGGCGGACGGGACGATCTGTGGGAATAGCCGCAGCGGACGCAGGTGCTGCAGCGCCTGGTTCTGCAAGTCCAATTCGCTTTCGCTGAGGCTTGGGTGGGCGATCTTCAGCACAAAAGCGTCTTGGTCGCCGCATTGCAGGTGAAAGTTGCGGTCGAGCTCGGCGGGCAGCTCGCGGCAAGAGCTCGCGTGGATATGATAATACGCGCGCAGGATTTCGCGGGCAGCGGCGCAATCAAAGGGCGGGCGGGTATTTTCTTGCATCACGAGCACGTGGGCACCCTGATAGCCAAAGGCTACAGCCTATTTTGCCACAGAGGCGCAGAAGTAAGTACAGGTAAATCATGCAACAAACCGACCACAAAGAGGTATGGATAAGGGGTTTGTAGGGGCTTGCCAAGGCAAACCCGCTCTGTGCCCTCGTCTAGCTCGGTGCGCTCGGTGCTTAGTTTTTTATCACTTACCTGCATTTACTGAGAAAACGAGGCTACACAGAGGACGCAGAGCTTTGGGGCAGGGGGCAGGCAGTGCCGCTCACCATATTTCTTAGTTCATATACTTAGAATAAAAGGAAATATTATGCGTACCACCCTGATGTTCGTCGTCCTCTTCAGCCTGGTCTTGAGCCTCGCCCCCCCTCCCCCGCTGCTGCCCAAGCTGAAATTCCAGCGCCCGGGAGACCGCAAATACTACAATCATCAATGCGCGACTGTATAAAAATCATCTGGAACGGTGTGCGGGGCGCGAGTGACTACGAGATCCGCGTCACGAAGAAAGGCTCTGGCAGCCTCCAGTATGCTGAAGATATCAAGCGCAAACACAGAAAACACGTGGATATGAGAGGGTGGCAGCCTAGGGCAAAGCTCTTTCCGTTCATGAATGACAACCTGGCGCATTGGTGTGGTTTGGCATCGCCGCAATTGGTGCGGGCGCGCGTGCGCGGCGTGGATGCCAATGGCGTGGCAGGTCCCAGTTCGCGAGGGTCTCGCGCGTTCAAAATAAAAGAACGGAAGAAGTAAAGCCGAACCTAGCCAGCCCACGCAGATCCGCTCCCTCATTTTGCGCCGCGTAGACACTGGCGGTCGGGGAGGGGCGAGGCGGCGACTCGCCCGCAATGCCCTGGACTGTCGGCATGCGGCGGATTATTGCGCCGCGACCACCTGTCCGTCCTTGCCAGCCGACTCGGTGATGGCATCCCAGAGCTTCGCCATACGCAAGCCGACTTCGGGCGGGCAGGGGTTTTCGATTTCGCCGGCGCGCACCTGCATGAATTGTTCCCATGCGCCGCGCATCGGTGGCAGGTCGGCTTCGACTTCGGCGGTTTCGTCGGCGCGACGGATAAAAAGTCGTTCGCCATGCACGCCGGTACGCACGACGCCGCCTGTCAGGCAAACATAAATCTCCGATGCCATGCCGGGCATGCAGTCGCCGCAACCCGTGATGGTAACCAGCGCGCCCGAAGCCAGCCGGCCCATGATCGCGGCGAGGATATCGACATCCATGCCGCGATTGTCCGTCCAGGCGGCTACATTGGCGAAGTCTTCGCCCACTAGCGTGCAGATGGTATTGAGCATGTGCGCGCCTGAATCAAACATAAAGCCGCCGCCAGAAATCTCGGGCACGACTCGCCAGGTATTGACGACCGCGCCTTTCCAGCCTTGCCAGACCAGCCCGGTCACGGTCAGCAACTCGCCCAGCGCGCCGGTTTGGATCAGCTCGGCGGCATAGCGCACCTGCGGTGATAGCCCACCCTGGAAAGCGACGACGAGATGCCGCCCGGTGCGATCGCGCGTTTCGATGAGGCTGCGCGCTTCGGCGGCGTTCATGACCATGGGCTTCTCCAACAGCACATCCAGCCCCGCCTCCATGCAGGCTTTGGCTTGGTCGTGGTGCAAGTTGTGCGGCGTGATGATGAATACGGCATCCAAATCACCCCGATGGTCCTCCAGCAACTGCGCCAGGTCGGGCTGGTTGGGCGGCGGCGACGCGCCCATCTCGCTGACAGCATCGGCATACAGCTCGTAATTTTGGGCGGATGGTTCGCAGACGACGCGGATGTCCGCGCCTGTCTCGAGCATAATGCGCAGGTGGTTGCGCGCCATCCCGCCCGCCCCGATCAATGCAACCCGTGTTTTCATGGTGATCCCTCTCGTATCGATAGCTACAGTCATGACAATGCGCGGCATTGTAGCGCGTGGCTGTGCACAAGGCGAATCCGACAATGGTTGCCAGGTCGCTAGACATTGTGTTATGCTGTTTCTACTTTGGATATACAGGGGCGGGTGATGATTGCGACAGTTTCCAAATGGGGCAACAGTTTAGCGGTGCGGATTCCGAGCGGGCTTGTGAAAGAAGCCGGGCTTAAGCGAGGCGCGCCAGTTGAAATCTACTTTGTGGACGGCGAAATCCGAATCAGGAGGCGAGACAGAAAGCGTTACAACCTTGATGAAATGTTGGCAAGTGTGCCGGATGATTTCGAACCCGAAGAGTGGAACATCGGTCCACCAGTCGGAAATGAGATCTGGTAATGGCATATTTGCCACAGCGCGGCGATACCATTTGGATTGACCTCGATCCCCGTGTAGGGCACGAGCAGTCCGGCCATCGACCTGCGCTGGTTCTGACGGAAGAAAAATATAATCGAAAAATAAAGCTGGCAATCGCATGCCCTATCACGAGCCGCCCACAGCGAACTGAGTTTGAAGTCCCTCTTCCTGATGGGCTTGGGGTAAAGGGAATCGTGCTCGTGTACCAGGTGAGGTCAATTGACTGGCGGGCAAGAGGCACTAGATTCTTGGCGAGAGTACCCGGCTATGTAGTTGATGAAGTGCTGATTATGTTGAGTTCGATTCTGGATATTCCGCAATGGGATTAGAGTTGGTAACAGCCCAAAGCACTCACTGAATTTATGCAAATCTTTGAAAAAAAGCAGTGATAGATTTGTATATGCTCTCCAACGATTGTACGCTCCCCACAATCCCCGCATTGATGATTTAGCTCGAAATAGCGACTTGTCATTCTTTTGCAAACCTAATGGAGAAAACCTATGTTCACCTGGACACCCGACGAACTACCGCAGCCCACTACCGACCTCGCCACCTTAAAAGCCAATATAGACGAATATGGCTATTGCCTGCTGAAGGACGCGCTGCCGCCCGAGCCGTTGGCGCGCGCCCGTCAACGGCTGCTCGAGCAAGCCGAAGCCGAGCTGCAAGCCGGGCAGGCATTTGAAGATGGCGGCGCAAAACAGCAATGGGGCGAATTCACCGACGAGCAGGGCAAGATCCGCCGCGAGGCATTTTCTGCGCAGGCGGGCGGCGTCAACCAGCGCGTCTGGGTCTTGATAAACAAAGGCGCTGTCTTCCGCGAGATGCTTTCGCAGCCGCTGGTGCGCGCGGTGGTCGGGCATGTGCTGGGCGCGGATTACCTGCTTTCCAGCTTTGGCGCGAACATCGCCAAACCCGGCGGCATCGCCATGAACCTGCACACCGACCAGTGGTGGATGCCCGAGCCTATTCACAGACGTCCCAGCCCCGTCCCGGCTGGCTCACTGACGCGCGAGCTTTCCAACCGCGTCGATGATACACCAGCCATGATCGCGCCGCCGGTGGTCGTCAATGTAATGTGGATGCTCAACGACTTCACCGAAGCCAACGGCGCGACTCGCCTCGTGCCGCGCAGCCACCTCGCCGGCAAGCGACCCGACAGAGACCGCGACAAAGATGTCGTCAGCATTCCCGCCGAAGGCACTGCGGGCAGCGCTATGCTCTTCGACGGACGCATCTGGCATGGCACCGGTGCCAATGTCAGCGACGAACAGCGTCTGGGTTTGCTGACTACTTTTGTCGCGCCGCAATTCCGCACGCAGGTCAACTTCACCCTGGCGGCCGCGCCCGAAGTCGTGGCAGAGGCGGATGAAGACTTGCTGGCGCTGCTGGGCTTCAAAATCTGGAATGCCTATGGGCGCGTGGAAAGCCCGGTGGCGGGCTATGCGCGGCGGGGCGAGCGCACGCTGGGCGAGCTGAAGCCGGAGTAACCACCGCCAAGCTGCTTTCTATTGCGCACAAGTGATTCAGCGGGGACCCTTATGGCTATCATCGACAAACTCGACCAGATTCACATTGGTAAACACGGCGCAGCGCCGATTGCCGCGCCCGGCTGGACATCCAAAAGCCGCGAGCGCGTCAAGCTGGTCGATTGTGATGTCCACCACAACTTCCGCGAAGCCAGCGAGCTGCTGCCCTATCTGCCGCGCTTTTATCAAGAACACCTGCTCGACCAAGGCTTGCATCTACCCGGTAGCGGCTATGCCAACACCCCTTTTCGGCGCACTCGCCCCGATTTGAAAGACCCAGCGCTGCAAGAGCGCGACTTCAATTTTTCGCTGGAATTCACGCAGAAAGAATTGCTCGATCGCTGGAGCATTGATTTCGCCCTGTTGACCGGTCCGCCGGTCTTCTACGCCTATGCCGGTCTACCCGACCCTGACTGGGCGGCCGCGCTCTGCACTGCCTTCAACGACTGGACAATCGACAATTGGCTGGGGCGAGACCCGCGCATTGTCAACGCCATTTTAGTCGCGCCTAACGACCCAGCGTTGGCTGTCCGCGAGATCCACCGCCTCGCCCATCGCGAAGATACCGTGGCGGTCATGATGCCCATGCAGACGCCGCTGCCTTTTGGCAACCGCGCTTATCACCCCATCTGGGAAGCCTGCGCCGAGCATGACTTGCCGGTCGTTTCTCACATCGGTGGCGCAAGCCCGGGCTCCACGCCCACCCCGGTCGGGTTCCCCAGCTATTACATGGAAGCGCGCATGGCTCGCCCCAGCGTGGCTTCCGCCCAATCTGCCTCTTTGATCGTCGAAGGCGTCTTCGAACGTTTCCCTAACTTGAAGTTCGCGATGATCGAAGTACAGCAGATGTGGGCAGTGCCGCTGATGTGGCACATGGATGTCGATTGGAAGGCGATCGGCGACCAGACTCCTTGGCTGAAGCGCTTGCCCAGCGAGTACTTTCGCGAGCACATCCGCATCGGCAGCCAGCCCATGCACGAGCCGCCACAGACCGAGCAGGTATACCAGATGCTGGAGATGCTGCACGCCGACGAAACCTTGCTATTCTGCACCGACTTCCCGCACTTTGATTGGAATGACCCGGTGACTGTGCTGCCGCGGCTGGATGAGCGTAGTCACCGGCGCATCTTCGCCCAAAATGCGCTGGATATGCTGCGCATCAGCGACGCTATGATCCAGCGGGCTTGTGCATGAGCGGTATCGTGGTCGGGCGGGCGGATGAGATCCCGGCTGGCGGTCGCAAGATCGTCGTGCCCTTTCGTGGGCGCGCCGGCATCGGCATCTTCAATATCGACGGCCGCTTCTATGCCCTGCGCAATATCTGCCCGCACAAGCGGGGGCCACTCTGCACGGGCGAGGTGGCTGGCCGTGGTGCCGCGCAAACGCCCCCTTCGGCCCACGATAGCCGCATCGACTACGAACGCGATGGTCAAATTCTGCGCTGCCCCTGGCATGCCTGGCAATTCGATATCGCCAGCGGACAATGCCTGGTAGACCCCACAGTGCGCGTCAAGACCTATCCCGTGAAGGTGGATGGCGCTAACCTGATCGTCGATGTCGATGTCCGCGATTTCAGCGAAAGATGACCACCGTGCCCGAGCATGACGCGCCCATCCGCCTGGCTGTCATCAGCTTTGCCCATGCCCATGTGCGCCTGTATTGTCAGGTGATCGCCGACTATCCCGATGCGCAAGTCATTGCCTGCTGGGACGATGATGCCGCGCGCGGGCAGCAATTTGCCCAGCAATTCGGCCTCGACTGGCTGCCGCGGCTGGACGTTCTGCTGGCGCGCGAGGATATTGATGCTGTCTTCATCGCCAGCCCGACCAACCAACACGCCGAGCACGCGGTCGCTGCCGCCAAAGCCGGCAAGCATATCCTGCTGCAAAAGCCGATGGCGCTCACCTTGGCGGATTGCGACGCCATTATCGCCGCGATTAATGAGGCGGGCGTCAAATTCAGCCTCTGTTATCAGATGCGCTGCGACCCGGTCAACCTGGAGATGAAAAAGCTGGTGGATGCGGGCGCTGTCGGAGATATCGCCGTCCTGCGTCGCCGCCACGCCATCCCCCTGTTGCTGGACAAAAACTGGGCTGCCCCCGGCAACTGGCACATCGACCCCGTGCAGAATATGGGCATGTTCATGGATGATGCTTCGCATGCTGCCGACTGGTTCTATTGGATGCTGGGCAAGCCGGTCAGCGTCATGGCAGAAATCGACAATGTCATTACCCAAGCCGCGCCCGACGACAACGGCGTGGCGCTGTTTCGCTTCCGCAAAGGTGAAATCGGCATCCTTTTTAACAGTTCCACCCAACTAGCAGCCGAAGCCACCACCGAGATTTATGGCAGCGCGGGCAGCATCCATCAAAATTATGGCGATGCCCCGTCCAGCCTGTTGCCCGCCGACGGCAGCGCCCTGAAAGTATTTCGCGCCGGCGCGAGCGACTGGCAACGTTATGACTTCCCGCTCGTGCCGCAGCGAGCGCGCATACAAGCAGTGCCGCGTCCCTTGATCGACTACCTGAAAGGGAAAGCGCCACCTATCGCCACCGCCGCAGAAGGCAAGGTCTGCATCGAGATGATCCTGGGCGCATACCAATCCGCGCGCGAGGGACGGCGCGTGTACTTCTAACCCCTCCAACAAGTCAGGGGGAGGCGTAAGTACAGGGGGTTATTGCGGCGCGCCCAGCGATTGGTTACACTTGAGTAGCTTGCAACTCAAATCCAAAACCTATCAGAAGGAGTTGAATCACATGAACCGCTTGTTGATCTGCCTTGCGCTGCTGGCGCTCTTGGCTGGCGCATTCACCAGTTTTGCGCAAGACGAAAAAGTGCTCGTCATCGGCCATGCCGAATCGACCGACGCCTATGACCCCGCCAACGGCTTCACGGGGACTACGCACATGGTCAACCATGTCGCCTATGACCAGCTCGTAACCTTCCCAGATGCCGACGCCAGCGAAATCCTGCCCCGCTTGGCAGATAGCTGGGAAATCTCTGAAGATGGCTTGACCTATACCTTCTCGCTGAACCCCGATGCCGTCTTCGCCAATGGCGACGATGTAACCGCCGATGATGTCGTCTTCTCATTCAACCGCCTGAAGTACCGCGATGGCAACCCGTCCTTCCTGGCTGACCCGATAGCCTCTCTGGAAGCCATTGACGATGACACCGTCGCCATCACGGTGACAGAGCCGCGCCCGTCCTTCCTGTCCGAGATTACCAGCGCGGTCTTCAGCGTAACCAACGCCGATGTCGTCATGGCGAATGGCGGCACAGACGCTATGGACGCGGCTGAAACCGACGCCGCTGGCGCTTATCTGGACAGCCAGTCGGCAGGCTCGGGACCCTATGTGCTGGCGCTGTGGGAGCCACAAATCCGCACCGAGCTGGTACGCAACGAGAACTACTGGGGAGAACAGCCCTATTTCGACCGCGTCATCATCATCAACATGCCAGAAGCGGCAACGCAAAAGGCTGCGCTGGAAGCGGGCGAAATCGACATCGCGCTGGATCTCTCGAGCGACAATGTCGCCTCGCTGGAGGGCAACGACAGCATCGAGATTTATCGCGGGCTTAGCAACTGGACTCACTTCATCATCATGAACACAGATGAAGAAAAGAGCGGACCATTCGCCAACCCGACAGTGCAGCTTGCCGTGCGTTATGCGCTGGATTATGAAGGCTACAAGACCCTCTGGGGCGGCGTTACGCCCGGCAGCAATATGTGGGTGGGCTTGTTCACCGCCTTTGGCGAAGACCGCGCTTTCAGCCGTGACCTGGACAAAGCCCGCGAACTGCTGGCGGAAGCTGGTTATCCCGATGGCTTGGATGTAGACCTGGAATACCCGGACTTTGCCCTCGGCGGCGTGAGCTTCAACACCAATGCCCAGAAAATCCAGGCTGACCTGGCTGAAGCAGGCATCAATGTTACCCTAGCGCCTGGCGAATTGCAGGTCGAGCTGGACAAATACCGCACCGGCCTGCATGGCGTCGGCTATTGGCTCTGGGGTCCAGATATCCTCGACCCCATCGACTTCACCAGCTTCTTGCCCGGTGGCAAGGTCGCGACCGAGCGCAACAACTGGCAACTGGACGATGTGCCGGAGGACATTCAGGCGCTCATCGCACGGGCGAAGACCGCCAGCGACCCGGACGAGCGCATGGAAGTCTATACCGCGCTGCAAGAATTCAACCAGCAGCATGGCCCCTTTGCGCCCTTCGTCGTGCCAGAGCAGCCCTCGGCAACCCTGGCGAACCTGGAAGGCTTCATCTTCCACCCGCATTGGACGCTGGATGTTTCGCTGTTGAGCCGGGCGGATATGTAATCGCGCGCAGTCTCTGCGCCAAGTATTCTCTAGGGGTGGGCCGGCGGCTCACCCCTTTTGCTTACATTTCAGAAACCTGTACGAGCTGGGCCGCCTGTACAGCTAACATTTCACTTTACATCGGGGCGAGCTGCTTATGGTACAATCTCTCCGGGCTTGCACCCAACGGTAGATCATAGGCAGCCATGAACTTCCTTCAATACTTCCTGCGCCGCGTTCTCTTGGTAATTCCGATTCTGCTGGGCATCACGATGATGGCTTTTCTCATCGCCAACCTCATCCCAGCCGACCCCATCATTGCCAACCTGCCCGCCAACGCCCTCAACGACGAAGACACCATCGCCGCCTTCCGCAAGAAATGGGGTTTGGACAAACCCCTGCACGAACAGTACCTGACCTACCTCGGCAACTTGCTGCAGGGCGACATGGGCACTTCTATCAAGACGCGCAAGCCCGTCGGCGAAGACATCAGCCGCCGCTTGCCCGCCACAATTGAACTGGCGACTTTCGGGATTATTCTGGGCATCCTCCTCGGCGTCGGGCTGGGTTTGGTCTCCGCTATCTGGCAGGATTCTTGGGCGGATAACCTCGCCCGGGTCATCGCTCTCATTGGGGTGAGCTTTCCAGTCTTTCTGACCGGGCTCATCTTGTTAAATGTCTTGTACGTTCAATTGGAGATCGCCGAAGGACCGGGCCGCCTTGATTTCATCATGCGTCCGCCGCCCAATGTCACAGGCATGTTCACGGTAGACGCTCTGCTCGCTGGTGACAGGAAAACTTTCGTCAATGCCTTCAACCACCTTGTTTTGCCGGCGCTGACCCTCGCGCTTTATATCAGCGGCATCATCTCGCGCATTACCCGTTCGTCGCTGCTGGAGGTGCTGAACCAGGATTATATGCGCACCGCCCGCGCCAAGGGACTACGCGAGCGCTATGTCATCGGCTTCCATGGCATGCGCAACGCCTTAATCCCGATTGTGACAGTCATCGGCTTGTCCTATGGCAACCTGCTGGTCGGGTCCATTCTCATTGAACAGATCTTCGCCTACCCCGGCATCGGCTCCTATACATTTCGCGCCAGCACCTCACAGGATTTCCCAGCCATCATGGGCGTCAGCCTGCTCTTCGCCTTCATCTATGTGGGAGTGAATTTTGTCGTTGATATCCTCTATTTCTTCATCGACCCCCGTATCCGCGTCGCCTAATTGGGGGCAGCGGGCGCGCTACCACCTGCACCGCAACCCGCTGGTGGCTTTGGGGCTGGTTATCGCCGCGCTTTGGATTGTCATCGCTTTCATCGCGCCCGCCATCGCCCCGGTCGAACCCCTGAAGCAGAACTTGGCCAACCGCCTGGCGGTGCCGGGCGAGCTCTTCCTGATGGGCTCGGACGAGCTGGGGCGGGATATCTTCAGCCGTGTGCTTTGGGGCTCGCGCATTACGATACCGGCGGGCTTGGCAGTCATCATCATCGGCAGCGCGCTCGGCGTCATCATTGGCGCGGTCGCTGGTTATGCTGGCGGCATGATTGACGAGTTGCTGATGCGCCTGACCGAGCTCTTCATGGCTTTCCCCTTCATCATCCTGGCGATGGCGGTAACGGCGGCGCTGGGGCCGGATATTCAGAATGCCGTAATTGCCTTGTGTGTGGTCTGGTGGCCCCGTTACGCGCGCATCCTGCGGGGGCTGGTGCTGGAGGTCAAGGCGCAGGAATATGTGGAAGCAGCGCATAGTGCCGGGGCTGGCGGACTGTACATCTTGTTTCGCACCATCTTGCCCAACTGCATCGCCCCCGCTGTCATCCTGGCCACGCTGGATATCGGCACTGCGCTTATCAGCTTCGCGGCGCTGAGTTTCATCGGCTTGGGTCCAGAGCCCGCATCACCCGAATGGGGGCGCATGGTCAGCATCGGCATCGACTTCTTCGACCAGTGGTGGATGTGGCTTTTCCCGGGTCTCGCCATCGCCAGTTTGGTCATGGCTTTCAATTTCATTGGCGATGGCTTGCGGGATATCCTGGACCCGCGCTTGCGTGGGGAATAGGCGGCTGGGAGAGACACCCCAGGATTTGCTCGCCAGTGACTTTCCTGTTATTGTCTATGCAATGTCTCCAGGTCGTCTGGATTCCTTGAATGCCAACATCGTGTGAATATGCCCGCCTGCGCAGCCGCATGGTCGCTGAGCAGCTTGTCAAGCGCGGGATATGCGACAGCCGCCTGCTGGATGCCATGCGCAGCCTGCCGCGTCATCAGTTTGTGCCTGAGGAGCACAAGCCACGGGCTTATGAAGACCGCCCCTTGCCTATCGGTGCCAGGCAAACCATTTCTCAGCCTTACATTGTGGCATTCATGACTGAAAACCTGCGCTTGCAGCCGCAGCATAAAGTGCTGGAGATCGGCACCGGCTCGGGTTATCAGACAGCCATCCTCTGCCATTTGGCTGGTTATGTCTACAGCATTGAGCGCATCTCGCGGCTGGCGAAGATGGCGGGCGAGCGCATCGGCAATCTGGGTTATGGCAACCTGGATATTCATATCGGCGATGGCAGCCAAGGCTTGCCCGACCAAGCGCCCTTTGACCGCATCATGGTGACGGCTGCTGCGCCACGCCTGCCCGATGTCTTGCGCGCCCAGCTCAATCCGCGCGGCGGACAGCTCATCTTGCCCATCGGCGACGCGCCCGCCCAAGAACTCCAGCTCATCACCCGCGCAGGCGGCCGCTTCACCACGCGCAGCTTGCTAGGCTGCCGCTTTGTCCCGCTGATTGGGCGTTATGGCTTCGATAGCCAGACCGACAGCGCTTCTTTTGTGAGTTGAGCATGCCCGAGCCCACGCCCAGCGCGGATATCAACCTGGCGCTCATCCAGATGGTGCAAGACGCGCGCATGTTGCACGACGCGACGGCGCTGCCCAGCGACTATGCTGCTGTCTATTGGATCGAAGCCAAACCCGCCGCTGGCGATACTCCCGCGCCGACTGCCCTGGCTGGCGAATGGCGCGTCAGCCTGCGCGCGCATGAAGTCGATAATGCCTGGCAAATGGTCAAGGCTGCGACTATCGCCGGCGAACTGGGCTACAAGTCGAAGGTATCTACCCGCCCAGCCACCGGGCAGGCGCATCCCGACCAACGGCTGCTTTGCGTCCGCGTTGGCGATGCCCAGGATACGCAGGCAGTGGCGCGCATCAAAGCCGCTTTGCTGGCGATGGGGCTGCGTGACTTGGTCTTCGTGTCCGATTCAAGCCGCCTCAATCCCCCCGACAAGTCAGGGGGAGGCGAAAGCTGAGGCTGCATCAGTTAGCGGCGGACAGGGCTTGTTCCAGGTCTTCAATGATGTCGTCGATGTGCTCGATGCCGATGCACAGGCGGATCGTCTCGGCGGAGACGCCAACCGCGGCTTGTTCGTCTTCTGTCAGTTGACGATGGGTGGTCGACGCCGGGTGCGCCGCCAGCGATTTGGCATCGCCGATATTGACTAGCCGCTTGAAGACCTTCAGCGCGTCATAGAACTTCACGCCCGCCTCGAAGCCGCCCTTGATGCCGAAGGTCAACAGCGCCGAAGGCCGCCCGCCGGTGTATTTCTGCGCCAGCGCATAATAAGGCGAATCTTCCAAGCCCGGATAGCTGACCCACTCGACGCTGCTGTGCTCTTGCAGATGTCGCGCAACCGCCAGCGCGTTATCGGTATGCCGCTCCATGCGCAGCGAAAGCGTCTGGATGCCTTGCAGGATCAAGAAGGCGTTGAAGGGGCTGAGCGCCGAGCCGGTGTTGCGCAGCGCCACCGTGCGCGCCCGACCGATATAAGCCGCAGGACCCAGCGCGTCCGCATAGACGACGCCGTGGTAGCTCGGCTCTGGCGAGGTGAATTGATAGAACTTGTCGCCATACGCCGCCCAGTCGAATATGCCGCCATCGACCAGCACGCCGGCGATGGTCGTGCCCAGCCCGCCCAGGTATTTGGTGGCGGAATGCAAGATGATATCGCAGCCGTAGTCGATGGGTCGGCAGAGGGCCGGGGTCGGCACGGTATTATCGACGATGACCGGTACGCCATGCGCGTGCGCCATATCGGCGATGGCTTCCAGGTCGACGATATTGCCCGCGGGATTGCCGATCGATTCGCAAAATACGGCGCGCGTATCGGCGTCGATATGCTTGGCAAGGCTCTCGGCGCTGTCATCGTCGGCAAAGCGCACATCGATGCCCAGCTTGGGCAGCATGTGGCGGAAGAGCGTCCAGGTGCCACCATAGAGTTGAGGCACTGTGACGATATTATTGCCGGCTTCCGCCAAATTCACGATGGCATAGTGGATGGCTGCCTGCCCGCTTGCCAGCGCCAGCGCCGCCACGCCGCCTTCCATGGCTGCGACCCGTTCTTCCAGCACGGCATTGGTCGGGTTCATGATGCGCGTATAGATATTGCCCGGCACCGCCAGATTGAAGAGGTCTGCGCCGTGTTGCGCATTGTCGAATTCGTAAGCGACGGTCTGATAAATCGGCACCGCCACGGCATTGGTGGTCGGCTCGCTCTGGTAGCCAGCGTGAATAGCGAGTGTTTCTTGTTTCATGCAAATCGCTCCTGTTTCAAGTGCGGATTATTCAGCATACAGACTACCCTGCGCGGGCGATTCTTACCAGTGCGCGCAGGGATTATGTGCGCGAGTTACGCTCGTGTTTGCTCGTAGGTAGCGACGACCACGCCATAAACCACCAGCGCGCCGCCCGCCACTTGTACAACCGACGGCGCTTCGCCAAAAGCCAGCAGCGCAACCGCCGCGCTCAGCGCCACGCCGACTTGCAGCAGGATAGCCAGCGCCGTCGCCCGCAGGAATTGCAGCGCCAGGTTCATGCCCAGATGCCCCAAAACCTGCGCCATCAATGTAACCGTCAGCGTCCACAGGTAGGCTTCCAGCGAATAGCCGCTGATAGGCGTGCCGGTCACCGCCACCGCCAGGCTGATGCAAATTGCCGCGCAGCTGAAAACCAGAAAACTATACAGAAGCGGTGGCATGCGGTTGTTGAGCTGCCGGCCGATTAGCAGGTAAGCGCCGAAGCAGAAGGAGCCAACCAGCGCCAGCGCGCCGCCCAACAGAGGATTGCTGCCCGCCTGGACGGCTGTCAAGCCGCCCAGCCCCACCATCGCCACGCCCAGCAAGGTAAGGGCGAGGCTGAGCCAAAAGCGCCGCGAAAAAACCACGCCGAAGATCAATATCTCGGGCAGCACGATCCACATCGGCGTCGTGCGCCGCAGCAGGCTGGTCATCAGCACACTGGTGTATTCCAGCGACACAAATAGCAGCAGTAGATTGAGCGCCAGCCAAAAGCCCGCCAGCCCCGCCAGCAGCAGTTGTCGCCGCGTCAGCCAAAGCAAGTCCTGTCGGTAGCGTGTCCACACCAGCGGCAGCAAGCCCAGCGAGACCAGGCACAGCCGAATCCATACAATCACCAGCGAAGGGATACCTTCGCCCTGGGCGAGGCGGATGGCGATGGGCGTTAAGCCGGCTGAGAATACCAGCGTCAGCATGATGATGGCGCGTTTGTCCCGCATGGAGCGGCATGCTAGCACAGGCGGCGGGCGCTGCCTATGCTGGGCGGGGGTTAGCTGGCGCTGCCGTTTTGTTTGCATCATCATATTTGTTTGCTTCTGCGCACCCGGCAGTTAATACTTTCTTTGCAGGTACGCCGCGACTCGTTATAATCGAGGCAAAGTGCCAAGGATCTCTTATGCAAGAAAAGGACTTGTCTGCCTTAAAGTACGAGTTGATTGACGGAGCCCGGCAAGTATCGCGCTTAAACTTGATGCCGCTGACACAGGGCAACCTGAGCCTGCGTGACCCCAACAGCGGGCTCATTCTCATCACGCCGCACGACTTCCCATACGACCAACTGCAGCCCGCTGATGTCGTCGTCATGAACCTGGCAGGCGATGTTGTAGCGGGCGAGCGCGAGCCATCGCACGAAGCCCCAGTGCATTTGGCGGTCTATGAAAAGCGCTGCGATGCTGGCGCTATCGTGCACGCCGAACCGGTCTACACTAATCTCTTCGGCGTCTTGCACAAAGCGATCGCGCCGCTGCATGTCAACACGTTGATCGATGTCGGCGGCGATGTGCCAGTCATGCCTTTCGCGCCCAGCGGATCGCGAGAATTTGGTTACGCCATGCTGGAAGTGATGGGCGCGCGCAACGCAGTCGTCTGGGCGAACCATGGCATGCTGGCATTGGCGGGCAGCCTGGGCAAAGCCATCCACTGCACAGTCATGGTAGAGATGTCCGCGCAGCTTCATCATATGGCGCTTTTGCACGGGCAGCCGCAAGAAATCCCCCAGTGCTATCACGACCGCCTGGTCGGCTAGGAGCAGGATGTTGCGAAGCGCAATGTCTATGGCGAGCGGCTGTCCCATCTGAGAAAGGAGGCGCGCGCACGAAAGATATTCGCAAGCTCACATACCATCGCAAGCATTTTGATTCTTTCTAAGGAGTTCACCCATGTTACGAAAAGCAACCTTGTCCCTATTGCTGCTGATTCTGCTGCTGCCTGGCTTGACCGCCACAGCGCAGGACGAAGTGGTCATCCACTTCCGCTCGTGGAGCCCGGTCATCGCCACCACCGAAGCCATGATCGAAGCCTTTAATGTCGCAAATCCCGATATCCGCATCGAGCCCAATATCACCAATTACACCGAGTACATCGTCGACTTGCAGACGATGGCGGCTGGAGGCGCGCTGCCCGACCTGATCGGTCTGGAGCCAGGCGCATTGACACAGCAATACCGCGACCACCTGATGCCCATGCAGGACTGCGCTGTAGCAACCTGGGGCGAGGATTGGGAATCGCAATTCTACCCGGTCGGCATCGAGCAGGCGCGCCTGGGCAACCCCGAAGGCGACGACAACATCTATGGATTGCCGGTGCTCACCCAGACGATCAATATGTGGTATACGGTACCCATCTTTGAAGAGGCTGGCGTCGAGCCGCCCGCCACCTATGACGAACTGCTGGCGCTGGCGGACATGTTCAATGCGCAAGGCATCGCGCCGGTGATGATCGGCGCCGGCGATGGCTGGATCCGCCGCGATGTCTATATGCAGCTGATACACAACATCGCGCCTGGCTTGATCTATCAAGCCGAAGATGGCGAAGCCAGCTTTACCGATGAGCCATTCGTCGAAGCCATGACTTGGTGGAAGCGCCTTTTTGATGATGGCATCTTCCAGATGGGCGCGCTAGGCATGTCGCACTATCCCGCCGCTGTCGAGCAAATCCAAGGCGGGCGCGCGGCCATGTTCCCCATGGGCGCCTGGTGGCAGCAACAAGCCGCCAACCCCAATCCGCCGCCGCTCGACCAAAACTTGCAAGGTTATGCGGCTTTCAAGTTCCCGGATGTAACTGGCATGGGCGCGCCAGAAGACTTGCTGGGCGGCATTGATGTCATGCTGGGGGTAACGCGCGACTCGGCGAATCCCGAGGCGGCTTGTAAGGTCATCACCGACTGGATCAGCGGCGCGGGCGCGCAAGCCTTGATCAATACCTACAACGACTTGCCCGCTTATATCGGTCTGCGCCCCGAGACTTTTGGTTCTGCCAATCAGGAAGCTGTCTGGGACATGTTTACCGAAGACTGGCTGGCGACAGTAAAATACGCGCGCCAGTTAAAAAGTCCGGATGTCAAGCAGGCGCTGGAAGATGCCTTGGCTGGCGTGGCGGCTGGTGAGATGACACCGGCCGAGGGCATGCAGATGGTGCAAGACGCGAATATGTAAATCTGTGAGGGGGCAATCTCTCGGGGTTGCCCCTTGCAGCGCTGAGAACACCAATGCGGGCGACAGGTTGAGTCGCCCCTATCCCGCCATAATCTGATGTAGGTCAAAGCTGTGAATCGCGCCTCTATGCCTCGCGCTTGGCTCATCGCCAATCAGGGACTGCTCTTCATGGTGCCGGCGCTAGTTCTCTTCGTCGTGTTTGTGCTTTATCCCATTTTCTACATCTTCGCGGCCAGCCTCTATGACTGGGACGGCATCAACCAGGCGGTCTATGTTGGCGTGCAAAATTACATCGAGATGCTGACCGACGACCGCGCCTTCAGCGTCGCCATTCGCAATTCTGTCTATTGGACATTTTTGACCATCTTCCCGCAGATGATTTTGGGATTTGTACTAGCCAGCATCTTGACCGCGGGCATACCTTTTCAAAACGTCTTCCGCGTCATCTTCTTCATGCCGGCAATTATATCGCCGGTGGTGCTGGGCATCATCTGGCAGCGCATCTATGCGCCTTTCGGCGGCTTGTTGGCTGACTTGGCTTGGGAGACAGGCGCGCGCTTTCTCATGCAGCCTTATTTGTCCGACCCGAAGATCGCCATCTTCTCGACCATCGCTGTCAATGTCTGGCAGTGGACGGGCTTTTCCATGCTGATGTATGTGGCGGGACTGAATGGCTTGCCTGGCGAGGTATTGAGCGCCGCCCAGGTCGATGGCGCGGGCAGCTTGCAGCGAACGCGCTATATCGTCCTGCCTATGCTGCGCCATGTGCACCAAACACTGATTCTGCTGGGCGTCATCGGCACGTTGCAAACATTCGCGCTGGTCTATATGCTGACGAAGGGCGGCCCCAACCATGCCACAGAAATGCTGCCCACCTACATCTTTCAGAAAGCCTTCACCCTGCAGAGCATGGGTTATGCCTCGGCGGTGGCGGTGGCGCTGTTGGTCATCGCCTTGAGCGCCAGCATCTTCCAGGTGCGCGTTTTGGGCTCGCGCTTCACCATCGGGGGCTGATTCATGGGTGCGCGGACAGCCAAAGCGCTCGGCTTCATCTTTGTCAGCTTGCTGGCGCTGTTGTGGCTGGTGCCCATCATCATGATGCTGGTGGTCTCGCTGATGCCGCCCGACCAGCGCGCCCCCCGTTTTGGCGGGCTGCTCATCAGTGGCGTCAGCGTGCAAAATTATGTAACTGTCTTTTTGGACGCGCCTATCTTGCAGCACTTCATCAACAGTTTCGCCATCACCATTCCCTCTGTCGTGCTGGTTGTGCTGATTAGCTCGCTGGCGGCATTTGCCCTGGCGCGTCTGACATTCTTTGCGCGCGATCTGTGGTTCTATTTGCTCATCACGACGCTGATGCTGCCCATCCCCACCTTGGTCGTGCCTATCTTCCAGATCAACAAGGCGCTGGGACTGCTCGATAGTTATCTGGGGCTGATCCTTCCCTATACCGCTTTGGGCGTACCTTTCGCCATCGTGATTTTTCGCAGCTTCTTCGCGGGTTTCCTTCGCGAGCTGGAAGAGGCGGCTATCCTGGATGGCTGCACCCCTTTCGGAATCTATTGGCGCATCATGATGCCGGTGAGCTGGTCGGCTGTGGCGGTGGTCATCATCTGGCAATTTATGACCTCATGGAACGAGTTTATCCTGGCGCTGGTCACGATGAATTCCGTCGAAACCAAGCCGTTGACACTGGTGCCGCTGGTCTACAGCGGGCAATTCATGATGCGCCCGGGACCGATGTTCGCTATCCTGACGCTGATTACACTGCCTGTCATCGTGGTGTATTATCTGATGCAGCGATTCATGGTCAGCGGGTTGACTGCTGGCGCGGTAAGGGGCTAGCTGGCAGCGTCGCCAGCCGTTTCTTCTACGATAACTTTCAAACCTATGATATGCCGCTCCGAAAAACGAATCCGCACCTGTTCGCCGCATAACTCCAAATTGATTTCGTGCTCTCCTGAGCCAGGATATGATAAGACTTGTTCACGATAATCCGGTGTGAATACCCGTGCCCCGTGCAGGAAGCGCGCGACATGGTTGGGGCAGAGGCAGAGTGTATTCGCAGGACGGTCGAGCCATTCGGCAGTCTTATATGACTCCACATAGAGCGCTTCAAAGTACGGCCCGCCGTCGTGTTGGGGGAAGGTATCGCCGCAGATTTGGCATTCCCCCTTGTACTCGACTCTGAGGAAGTCGCGAGTGGCCGTGTCCTTGTCGTTCCACTTCTGCTGCAACACTTCTCGGCGTCGGTTCTCAACATCTGGCTCATTGCGTCTCGCTTCCCGAATATCTTCGCGCGTACGGTTTGCTCGGAAAGACGGGTCGGGCACAGGATCAGGCGGGTAGGCTTCTTCGGATAACTCTGTCGCGCCCGGCCGATTCATGTCTTCGTACAATACATCCTTATTCTCGGGAGTCTTGTCGGTCGGCTCTTTGGTTTCGCTTTCATCAGGCTGAGGAATATCTTCTACGACAGGCATCGGGTCTGGAGCAGGTTCTGGAATAGAGCTGTCGTCAGCGGGCGGGAGCGGGTCTGCTGCGGGCTCTTCTACATTGACCGAAATGTTTGCCTTTGCTGGCTCGCTTTCATCAGGCTGTGGCGACTCGTCCGCGACAGGAACAGGGACTGGTTCAGCTTTTGGTGCTGGGTCTGGAATGGGTTCTGTACCATATTCAAGTTCTAATTCGGGTTCAACAGTGGGCTCTGGCACAGGTGCAAGATAAAAATCGTCCTGCGGTTCTGACGGTATCTCCGTCGGATGCTTGTCTGGGGACAGCGGTAGAGTCTTTTGGTCTGACAAGATCAAGCGTTTGTTATGCGACTCGGTCAGCAAATCCTCAAGCGCTTCGCCGTTGAGCAGGCGCTGGAAGCGACCCCAAGTGCCTGTATCCTCGAAAATTTTCCGGACTATGCCGCTGGGCTGCGCGCCTTCGCTGAGCCAATGCAAGGCGCGGTCTTCCTTGACTTCCGTAGGAATATAATTCCGAGGATTGTAATGCCCGACGTCCTCAATGTAGTCGCCGCCGCGTGCCTTGTGGCTGACCACAATGCGATATCCTGGTGGACTCGTCGGGCCTCGCGATAAGCGAATATGGATCATAGGCTCATCCTCCCTGCGCCGAATCGCGGCTATGCCCGGCAGCTTTCGCCACCATGATTTGAGCGCCGCGATTAGTCCGCGCAGTTTCATTCTGGCAGCGCCTGTAGCAGGCATAGGGCGATTCGCTTGGAAACAATATCGCAAGCCCGGCGCTCTTCAATCTCACTCAGCTTCGCGTCTCGTTCGCGCACAATCCTATCCATTTGCGACCGCTTCATGACGGTTATTTTTTGATTTTCTGCTTGCTCTAATTCTTGTTTTACGCGCGCCAGGCGGTTCTCATAATAGTTGGCTTGGCTGGCAAGCTGTTGTTCTACCAGTTCGTCGTTGATTCGCTTTAGCTCAGCCACTTCGTTACGGCGCGCTTCGATAGCGTGCTCATTGATGGCTCGCAACCCATGCTTGATTTCGACATGATCCAGTTGGGCGGTACTATTTGGCGCGTCCGCATTCGCAAGCTGTGAAAGAAATGATTCTGGTGTTGGCACAACGCGTCGCTGCTTTGCCTCCCAAATGAATCCATGCAAACGAAACTCCGGGCGCGCTGCGACTGTCTCCCACATTTCCAGCGCCGCGAGATATAGCCCCGCCGCAAGTCCGCTGTTAGGAATCGACAAATGAGCGACAAGTGGCTGCTGCTCAGCCTGCCAAAAGGCGATGGCGGCTTTTGCCAAGGGATGCGCTGGCGTGATGAATGGCAGATCGCGCTCCGCCAATGCCGTCTCTTGATCAAGGGTAACATGCTGTGGAGCTTTGCTACTTTCCAACCAACGCGAGAAATCAAGTGTTGCTTTGTCTTGGCGCAAGCTCTTGAGTTCTTCAAGCAGGGTTTTTCGAGCATTAGCACTCAGGCGCAATTGATGGCGACCACGCCGACGCAATGAACGCAGCGCGCCGCCACACGCTTCAATATAGCGGCGGATCACCCGCTCCAAGTCAGCAGGGGGAGACAATCCGCCCTTGCCCCTCCAGTGCATCCATCTCGTCAGCAAAGGCGCTCTGCCAGCCAAATAGAGCAGCGCTATCTTCCGCTAGACGCCGCTGTTCTTCCGCGCGGCGCAGCTTGTTATCGACCATTTGCGACGCTTGTTCTTCAGCCTGTTGGGAGCTTAGCGTCGTGTCATAAGCGATCTTCGTCAGATCCCTCGACAGTTTGCCCAAGATTGCTTCCAAATCACCAACCGTGTCCTCGAAAACACCCAGGCGATTAAAGCAGCGATGAAAGACGCGCTCCTCGACGGTGTCTGGTGTAATAAAGTTGTAGATATGCACCTTGTCGCTGGTCTGTCCGAAGCGGTCGATACGCCCGATCCGTTGCTCAATGCGCATGGGATTCCAAGGAATGTCGTAATTCGCCAGACAGTCGCAGAACTGATAATCCAGCCCCTCGCAGCCCACCTCGGAAGAGAGCAGAATGTCAAGCGCGTTTGGATTGCTGTGTGGCAAGCTGAACCGTTTTCGTAGCTGTCCTCGCTCATCCTCCTCGGTATTGCCGCTGATTACGCGCACGCGCAGTCCACGCTCGGTCAGCTTGTCTTGCAGATAGCCTAGCGTATGCAGAAAATACGAAAAGATGAGGATTTTCTTCTTGCCGCTGCTTGTCAGAACATCCTCAATAATTTTGATCAGACTCGCTAGCTTGCTGTCATCATGCTCTGGAAGCGCAGACGCCATCCGCCGCAACTCTTTCGCTCGCTCGCTGAGCCTTTTCGGCAGTTTATGGTCCGCCTCTTCTGCCAGATCATCAGAATGCGCGCTGGATGTTACCCGGCCTGTACTCAGAATCTGATCCAGCATAGGCAGCATAGCGGGCAAACAACTAGTAGCTTGCCTCTCTAGCAGAGGCGAAATGAGATTGACTACGCGCGGATCGTGCTCCTCCAGCAAGAGTTGCCGTCGAAAATCAACCAGATTCTCGTAGAAGCGCTTTTGCTCTTTTGTAAAAGCCACCTCGATTGTGTGGGGCTCACGAGTTGTAAAGCGGCCAATATCGCGGCGGCGCGTGCGATTCATCACTGGCGCTAACGTGTGAGCCTCTTCCAGATCGCGCAGCAATTGGATACGGGACATCTCGCTGAGATCGTTTTCGTGAGCCAGCTTGTCACGCCAATCACGCAAGCGCGGATCTTTCGCCAAGCTCCGCCTGCCCCAATCTGTATTCATTGCTGTGTCGATGGCTTCAATGCTTTCGCCTTGCCAATTGTCGGCCGGGCTGCGATATTGAATATGTCGAAGCGCTTTCAGAATGCTGGAGTTCGGCGCGGCCATCTGCTCAAAAGTTCTAAAGTCAGGGAACAAGTCCTGGCGCAGCAGATTCAGCAACTGGAATAGATTGTCCGAACCGAGTTGAACCGGCGTCGCCGACAGGAATAGCACTGCTTCACTGGACTCGCATAGAAATCTCGCCACCTTGTGCGACGAGGATTCCGGGTTGCGGACATGGTGCGCCTCATCGACGATCGTCAGGCTGAAAGTAGGCGCTGGATCCAGCGACTCCAGAACAGGTTTGTTGCTCCTGGCTTCATCAACATACTGCCTTTGGCGAAGCAGTTCGAGCGGGACAATCACTTTCGAGAACCGCCGCGGCCACTGTCCTTCCAAATGGCACTGATTGATGCAGTAGCGCAGGTTGCCACCATCCAAAATAGGGAAATCTTCATCGAAGCGCTCCATCTCGTCGCGCCACTTCTGCGCCAGCGCCTTGGGGCAGACAATCAATACATTGTCGACATCTTGACGGCTCTGCATTTCGCGCAGGATTATCCCGGCTTCGATTGTCTTGCCCACGCCAACTTCATCGGCGATGAGCAGGCGCGGCTGGTCGGCGCGCAGGAAGCGCAGCAGCGGCTTGAATTGGAAAGGGATGTACTGAATACGCGCGGCATGCAGGGCATATATTGTATCCGTCAGCGGTGTGGCCAACCGTTCAGCGGTGATGCGCGCGCTAAACTCTCCGGGCGAAATGAACTCTTGATTGACCAGGGCAGCTTCCAGTTCAGTACCAGCTTTCGGCGGGTCGCTGGGGCGCAATTGATCTTCGTCATACCACGGAGCGTTATCAGTATCATGATGGACCTGATAGCGATACTGTCCGCCGATCGGTCCTGAGATGCTGATGATAGGGCCTTGCCGCTTTGGATCCGCAGCAAGATGCACGAATTGATTAGAACTAAATTTTGGATTAATTCTTGTTTCTCCAATTGGCATACAACACGACTACTGTATTTCTTTTCAGAAGGTTTTGCTAGAGCAACAGGGCAGGCGCGCGACATAATGTCTTTTTGCCAGTCATCATGCGCTATTATCTGGCGCAACATGTCATGTTTAGCGCGGTAAGGGGATAAGGCATGAGCTTGATGGGCGTGGATGTCGGCACGACCGGCTGCAAGGTGGTGGCATTTGAGCATGACGGGACTGTGCTGGCGCAAGCCGCGCGTGAATACCCTTTGCTCAGCCCACAGCCTGGCTGGTACGAGCTCGACCCCGAGCAGGTCTGGTCATTCCTCTGCGACTGCCTGCGCGAGGTCAATGCCCAGCTACGAGGCGACCCCGTCACGGCGCTGGCGCTGTCATCCCAAGGCGAAGCGATGATCCCCATCACGCGGGATGGTACCGTGCTGGCCAACAGCCCGGTCAGCTCCGACCGCCGCAATACCCGTCAAAGCGCAGAGCTGGAAGCAGGGCTGGGCAGAGAGTCTATCTATGCCATTACCGGGCAGCCTATGGATACCATCTACACCGTGCCCAAAGTCCTGTGGTGGCGCGAGCACCTGCCGCACTTGCTGGACGAAAGCTGGAAAATCTTGTGTTATGTCGATTTCGTGGCTTATCGGCTGGGCGCGCAGGCGGCCATCGACTATAGCATGGCGGCGCGCACCCTGGCTTTTGATGTGCATCGGCTGGATTGGTCGGACGGACTGCTGGCGGCTGGCGGGCTGCGGCGCGAGCAACTGGCGACCCCTGTGCCCAGCGGCACGATCATCGGCGAGATTCCGCGGCGGCTGGCGGATGATTTGGGCTTCCGCGGGGCGGTAGCTGTCGTAACCGGCGGGCACGACCAGCCGGCTGGCGCGCTGGGGGCGGGCGTGCTGGTGCCGGGCAGGGCGATGCTGTCGATTGGCACGACAGAAGCCATGGTCGCCGTAACCGATGCGCCGCGCCCGGAGATGCTGGCTTGCCATGTTTCCTGTTATCCACATGCCGCGCCGGGCAGCTTCATCGCGCTCAGCGGCAACCAAACCGGCGGCCGCTTGCTGCGCTGGTATCGGGATGAACTGGCGGCGGCTGAACGGGCGGAAGCGGCAAGCAGCGGGCGCGATGTCTATGAGGTCATCGTCGATCAGGTCGAAGATACGCCAGGCGAATTGCTGCTGCTGCCCTATTTTGTCGGCAGCGGCACCCTGTACAGCGATTCAACAGCGACCGGCGCGCTGCTTGGCTTGAGCTTCGACAGCAAACGCGCCGATATTGTGCGCGCGATATTGGAAGGGCTGGCTTATGAACAAGCCCTGGGCTTGCGCAAACTCAACGAGATCGGCGTGGAAATAAACGAATTAACGGCGGTGGGCGGCGGCGCGCGCAGTGACCGCTGGATGCAGATGAAAGCCGATATCTGCGCGGTGCCGGTCTCGGTGCTGCATACCTCCGAAGCCGCCAGCCTGGGCGTGGCTATGTTGGCTGGCTGGGCAACCGGCGTCTATGCGAGTCTGGACGAAGCGGCGCAGCAGCTCATCCGTGTGCGCAAGACATTCAGCCCTCGCCCCGACCGCGCCGAAGTGTACCAGCGGCAGTTGACGCGCTATGTGCAGCTCTACGAGGCGCTGAAGCCGATTTACCAAGACATGGCGCGCAGCTAGCCGCCCTCTCGCAGGCGCCGCTGCCGTTCTTCAATCTGCGAAAGCACATCAGGGGTTACTTTTGGTGTCTGCTTCTCTTTTTCTTGCAGGCGCGATAAATCGGGCTCTACGATATCGGCTGCGCTGATGACCACATCTTTGTCCTTGAATTCGATCCCGCCATCGGGGTTGTTGGCCAGCGCGCCTTTCACCTGGCGGGTTTTGGCGGCGCGGTCGTCGGCTTCGGTGGGCGCGGCTGATTCTGCCTTGGCAGGCTTTTGTCGCGCAAAAGGACGGCGTCGGTGCTTGCGCTCACGCGCTTGGGGGGCTGCGTCTACTGGCTCGGCGGCTTCCTCTTTCGGTGTGGCGGTCAGGTTGTCCACGACATCCGCCACTCGCTTTGTCGTTTCGACCGCTTGCCTGGTGCGGCGGAAGCGGCTGAATAGCCCGCGCGCCTGCTCTTCCACCTCGTCGGCGGTGGGCGCTGGCTCGTCATTTAATGCCCAGCGATACCCGGCATAGATGCCCGCGCCGACAATCAAAAAAGGCAGCACAGTTTGAATCAGCTGTATCAGAGTGCCAATCACAGCCAGCGCTGCCAGAGTCGCTATCGCGACGATGACCAGCTTGAGCGCCTTTTCTTTGTCCACCTTCATGGCTGCCGCTCCTGAATCACCCAGATGCCGCCCCAGCCAGCCCATCCCCACGCTGAGACAACCTATACTATAGTATGCCATTTGCCGCTGGATTGGACAATGCGGCTTGTGGCGGCGCGACCATAATTCGCCCGCACAGGCACTTGCCTATGTTAGGAAAAAAGCCTATGTAGCCGCTGAAATCGCGTTTGACGAGGTCTGCCCATGCCCAAGCAAGCCCCCATTTCGCACGCCTTTGTCTTGCCCGACCGCGACTTTGACGAGTGGCTGGTCGTGCTGGGTCCCTACCTGAAAGCCTTCCCGCGCGTGGCTGTGGTGCGCTCGCCAGCCGGCAACAACCTTAACCGCTTCCGCAATGTAAGCGCTGTCCAGGCACCGCTGACCTGGTGGAAGGACTCGGCATTGGCGCATATTCGGCGCGTCTACCCATCGGTGGTGATGGTCGATGTCGTCGATGCCGCCTCGCCTGTTGAGCTGCGCCCCATTCTCCAGCGGCGCATCCAACAGAAAGACCGCTATGGCCAACGCGACGCTATGCCCCAACACATTTTTCAGCGCTTCGTGCTGGAATGGCCCACCAGCGCGCGCCCGATCCGCGTGCTGGCGCGTTTCAATGATGATGAAGAAGCCGGCGCATTGCGCCCCAGCCTGGATGTCGCCAGCCAAGCCGGCGCGGCGGCGCTCTGTGGCGCGGCGGGGAGAGTCCTTTCCACCGGCGAAGAAATCCAAATCGAATCGCTGGTGGAGGGGCGACGCTACCTCACATCGTATAGCGGCTTGCAGCAGGCGCGCGTGCGCATCGGAGAGACGGTCAAAGCCGGGCAGCAACTGGGCAGCGCCAAGGGCGATCGCCTGCGCTTGACCGTGCAATCGCCCCCTGCTGGCGGCATCAGCATAGGCGGGCTGCACAACCTGCTCAACCCGCGCGAATACCTGTATATCGACGGTTTTCGCCTGCGCCCGACTGTAGACAACCTCAATCTGCGCGCGCTGCCCAGCCTGTATGCCAGCATCGTGGGCCGCGCCTATAGCTGGCAACTGCTCGAGCCGCGGGAGCATCATGGTCGGGCCTTGGAGAAAATCGGCGAAGACGGCAGTTGGCTGAAGCTGCGCTCGGCGGGTGGCGTGGAAGGCTATGCAGCCGCCTGGTATTTGAGCGCGACCACCCAGCATGAGGGCACGGAAGTCTTCCCCGGCATCAACCCGGCCGGCGTCAATTTGGATATTTTTCATCCGCGCGGCAAGCCACACCCGGCCAAATTAGGCGGCTTGGGCTGGGTGCGCTTTGGCTACAATGTCTCCAGCCGGCGCGGCTCAGAAGATATTCGGGCTGCCTTGCAGCGCTACCTGCCTTATTTTGAGCGATACCGCGCGGCTGGGTATCGCATCGTCGTAACCACCAGCCACCAGACTTATGGTGAAGGCAAGAATGAATACTGGCCCTGGGAACAGATGACGGATGCCAAGTGGCGGCGCTTGATTGCGCGCTTCGCCGATATGATGAGCGACATCGCAGCGCAGTGGGCGGGGCGCGACCTAATATCCGCCTGGCAGGTTTGGAATGAGCCTGATTCGCTGAGCGGGGTGGCTTCTGTGCCTTTGCGCGCGCGCAATTATGGCTTGATGTTCCGCGAGGTCAAACGCGCCATCCGCAGCGCTGACAGCAATGTGCAGGTCATCACCGCTGGCTTTAATAGTGGACCGGGGCGTGGCAGCGCCTATGCCCGCGCCATGCTGCGCGAACTATCCGACGATGACAAGCCCGATGGGCTGGCTTTTCACCCTTATGGGCGCGGCGTCAATGGCCACCCCTATTACGCCATGTTTGGGCATATTGACGAATCAATCTGGGCATACAGCAATGTGATGCCGGACAAGCCGCTGTGGATCACCGAATGGGGCGTGCTGGACCGTGGCAATGACAAGCCGGCTGATATCGCTCGGTATGCGCTCGGTTTTCTGCGCTATCTCCAGCGTCAGTATCCGGGGCGCATCGCTGTGATGATCTGGTACGCCTGGGCGCAGGGAATGCACAACGGCTATGGATTGATCGACCAGCATGGCAGGAGCCGCCCGCCCCTGACCCAAGAATTCTTGTCGTTCTGATGGCTTATGCAGGGGCGCTTTTTCTACCCCACCCCCGGCCCCTCCCCTAAGCATCAGGGAGGGGAGCTAAGGCAAGTGGAA
>VXNO01000159.1:0-29122 GCA_009840575.1 Chloroflexota bacterium
CCTTGGATACAGTACCAGTATAATCTAGGACTATACAACTAGCCACTCCCCTCCTATAGCGAGCTTGGCAACTCGCGGGCTGGCGTGGTAAAATCGTTAGTGATATTTTCGATTCTAATCGCATTGTCAAGCGCTGACAATTGAAACCAGGGAGAATGCGATGGGCATACTGGATGGCAAGGTCGCGCTAGTATTCGGCGTCGCCAACAAAAACTCAATCGGCTGGGGGATTGCGCGCGCCCTGCATCGGGAAGGCGCAACTATCGCGCTGAGCTATGCTATGGACAGGCTGGCGCGCCGCGTCAAGCCATTGGGCGAATCGCTGGGCTGCGAATTGATGCTGCAGGCTGATGTCGGCAATGCGGAGGAGTTGGATGCCGTCTTTGCCGCCGTCGCAGACCGCTATGGCAAGCTGGATGTGCTGGTGCATTCGGTGGCATTTGCCGAGCGCGATGCCCTCGGTGGCCGTTTCGTTGACCTGCGGCGGGATGCGCTGTTGAGCGCCATCGACATCAGCGCCGTCAGCTTGATTGAGCTAACGCGGCGCGCCGAACCCTTGATGCGCGAGGGCGGCAGCATCATGAGCCTGACTTATAATGCCTCGCGCAAGGTCATCCCCAATTACAACGCCATGGCCATCGCCAAAGCCGCGCTGGAGGCGATTACCATGTACCTGGCGGCGGATGTGGGCGGCAGTAAAATCCGCGTCAATGCCATCAGCGCCGGCGCAATCAAGACCTTGTCGGCGGGCGGCATTGCGGGTTTCCGCGACCTATTGAAATACGCCGAAGTAACCTCGCCCATGAACGAGCTGGTCAGCCAGGACGATGTGGGCGATTTGGCGCTCTTCCTGGCGTCGGATTTGTCGCGGCGCATCACCGGCGAAGTCATCTATGTGGATGCCGGCTACAACATCATGGGCTATACCGATGTCCAGACGTTGATGAAGGCGGACACCTAAGCAGGCCGAAGCAAGTCTTGCAAAAGAGACACACAGCAGGGGCGTTTCGTTGGCTTCTGCTTGACATGTTCGATGCGGACGCCTACCATGCTTATCTACTTGAGAGATAGAAGGTTGCAAAGGTTCGGGGAGATGGTTTCGCCTAGAAACAAAACATTAACTTGCACTGAGCAGGAAATGGCCGCTCTGCGGAATAGTATCTCTTGCGTCTATTCGCGACTGAAACTGCGGGAAATGCCTTCCAAGCTCATCGCAGGCGATTTCTTTGAAGTCGCAAAATTCCTTCCGCATGGTTTTGTCGATCTGCTGTTTCTAGACCCGCCCTATAATTTGTCAAAGCAATTTGGAAAATACAGCTTTTCAAAGAAGCCAAAGAAAGATTACGCAGCGTGGTTTGATAGTGTGCTAAGCCTGCTTCAGAAATCGTTGAAGCCTACCGCAACCATTTATGTTTGTGCCGACTGGCAAACTTCAAACATCATCTACCCGATTCTGGAACAACACTACTTTGTCAGGAACCGTGTGACATGGGAGCGAGAAAAAGGACGAGGGGCAAAACGCAACTGGAAAAACAATACCGAAGACATTTGGTTCTGCACGATGTCACAGGAATACCATTTTGATGTTGATGCGGTTAAGATACGCAGGACGGTCTTGGCTCCGTATAGGTCAAATGGTCAACCGAAGGACTGGCAAGCTACTAGCGATGGAAATGTGCGCCTAACCCATCCGTCCAATATCTGGACTGATTTGACAGTACCCTTTTGGTCAATGGCGGAAAATACACCGCATCCTGCTCAAAAGCCCGAAAAGCTGCTGGCAAAACTAATCCTTGCTAGTACGAAACAAAATGATTTTGTTTTTGACCCCTTTTTGGGTAGCGGGACTTCGGTAGTTGTAGCGAAGAAATTAAATAGAAATTGGTGCGGCATTGACATTAATCAAGAGTACTTGTGCTGGGCGGCAAAGCGGCTAATTGCCGCAGACGAAAGTAGCACCATACAAGGCTATGAAGATGGTGTGTTCTGGGAGCGGAATTCGATTCGTAAACTGAGGTCAAGAGAGGTTCAAAGTGCATATGAGATCGAGGCTGTATCAGAAGGAGCGCCGCAGCAGGATCGCCTCCTATGTTAAGGATCGTATCAATGCCAAGAGAGATTTCTTGTCTGCTATTACCGTGGACAGCCCCAGAGCAGTCGGGGATGCTTTGAAGAAGATTGTAGGAGATCACTTCGAAAACATATTGGGGGATTGGTGTACGGATTACTCAAATGACTTTGCCCGTCGCGCAATGGCTGATATAGCATTCACCGATAAAGATGGCTTCTATCACATCACAGACATCAAGACCCATCGAATTGACACAAGTTTCAACATGCCACAGTTAACCTCCGTAGAACGATTGGCGAGATTATATGAAGACGACAAGAATGTCTTCTCTGTACTTATGGTGAAATACGAGATTGATGGATTAAAGGTGCGAGCTAGAGATGTTATTTTCGCTCCGATCGAATATCTGGATTGGAGGTGCCTAACAATTGGCGCTCTTGGATGGGGGCAAATACAAATCAGAAATTCTAACGATATTTTGCTTCGGGATAGTTATTCCAGGAAGAAATGGATGATCGAATTTTGTGATGCAGTCTTGTCATTTTACCCGAAAGAAATTGGCAAGATTCGGAATCGAATTGAAAGGTTTGAGAAAGTAAAGGAAGTATGGGAATCGAAAGAAGATGTTTGAGAACTTCTTTGAGTGCGCGGGATCAGGCAGAAGGAATGTAGCTGAGAATTTTGCACCTTTTCCTCGGACTTTGTTGCGCTCGCTTAGTCCATAGACAGCGAAAACATCGCCGCGAGCTGGTCGCCTGGGCTGCGCTTGCTATGGAAACTTTCGCGCTTGACGCGACGCAGGCTCCAGGCGGAAAAGAGGATACCGAGCATACCGACGACAAAGACCGTGCCATAGGCAGTGGCAAATTCCCCTGAGATTCCTTTGGCGATTTCGAGGATTACGCCGCCGCCAGCTACGCCCAAGCCACGGGCAATCGTAACTGAAAATGACCAGAAGCCCAGAAATGTGCCAGCGCGCCCCTTGGGGCTCATGTCCATCATCATGCCCAATGTGCCGATATTCCACGCGCCCAAGCCCAAGCCCAGCAGCAGCAGCGAAGGCATAACCAAAGTCTGCATCGTCAGCAGCGCAGCCGCCGACAAGCTGAAGTAAGCCGCCGCCAGCACAGCCAGCCCCAGCATCGATACATTGCTGTGCGTAAAGCGGGCAGAAGCGCGCATCAAAGCCAGGCTGCTGAAAGAGCTGAGGATGGCAGTAGTACCCCAATAGGCGGAATAGCGATTGGTTTGGCTGGCATCAATCGAAAAGACTTGCCCAGCAAAAGGCTCCAGCACCGAATCCTGGAAGAAAGCAAAGAGCATCGATATCGTCAGGTAGAGTAGAAAATGCCGCAAGGGCGGGCTGCGCCAAACCACCGATAGATCGGCGCGCAGGCTGCTCGTCGGGTTGTCGCGCGCAGGGACAGAAGCAGCGATCGCGCGCCGTTCTTCGCGCAGCATGGATAGGACCCACAAAAGGAACATCACCGCCGCCGCCGCCAGAAACAAGGTCAACAAGGCATCGGCGCTGTAGCCAAGCGCGGCACCGGCTTGCTGTGGCAGCAGCACACTGAAGAACACGCCGCTGGCCGCGAAGCCTATCAACAAAAATGTCCACACCAAGCCGACAGCCCGCCCTCGCTGATGTGGGGCAGCGCGGTCATAAATCAACGCCAGGAAGGTGCTGCCGGAGATGGCGTTGCCCAGGCTGAAGAGCAGAAAGCTCACAGCCAGCGCCATCCACAGCGCCGCAGGGACTGGCTCGCCCAGGCTGCGCACCAGCTCGGCTGTTACAAAGCCCAGCGCCAAAGTGCTCAGCACCATCATCGCCCGCCCCAGCCATATCCAGAACAAGCGCCGATACCCGCCAATCGTATGCGTATCCGACCAGCGGCCCGCCAACACGCCCAAAGGCGCCAGGAAATAGCGCAACCCTGTCAATAAGCCAACCAAAGCCGCGCTGAAGCCCAGGTCGGCGACCATGACGCGATTCCAGACGCCGGTCGTCAATACATCCGCCATGCCCGAGCCCAAATGAAAGAGGGCGATCTTCAAGTTGCGACCGACGGACAGCTGTGAAGGTTGAGGTCTTGTCATCGGTAGATAGCAGGTTGAGAGGACTTTTGATTGGCTAATCCTAGGGCGTTCAAGCCAAAGCGTCAAGTGACGATTGCCACGGGCGCTAGCGCGACCGCAGTAAATGATTCACCCCAGAGGAAACGAGGCTACACAAAGGGAACCGAGGGTTAGCGCGGGGCAAGCCAGTTCCTTTGCCCGCCTATTGTTGGTGCGACTATGCTATACTTACTGTAGAGTTTCACAGCACAAAGTGAGGACAGTATGTTTCAACATCGCTCATTTAAGAAAATCATCGTGCCCACAGACGGCTCCGCCTGGAGTGAGCGCGCCGTTCCTTATGCCGTCGACTTTTCGCGCATCAGCGGCGGCGAGGTGATTCTACTGCATGTTTTTACGCCACCGATGCACGAGTTCGTCGATTCCCTGGCCATCGCCGGCGAATATGAGCTGGCAAACCGTATCCGCGAAGAGATCAAACAGCACTTGTTGAACCTGCGCAATGAAGTCCGCTCGGAAGGTGTCGAATGCCGCCTGCACATCATAGACGCGGTGGGCGTGGCGCAGCACCTCATCGAATATATCCATGAAGAAGAAGCCGACCTGGTCATCATGACGACGCATGGACATTCAGGCTTGGTGCGGCTGGTCTTCGGCAGCGTCGCCAACAAGGTCATGCACGATGTCAATGTGCCGGTGCTGGTGATCCGCCCCGACCTCGAATAGCCGCGCTGATTTCATCAAAGGGCGGCTGGCGTCGAGCGACCATCCGCCGCAATTCCGCCACCGCTTGCCTGGCTGCCGCTCGCTCGTTCATAGAAATCGCAAGCTGCGCGAATTCAGCTTCGTCCAGCAGGAGCGCGCGCCCATCAGGATAAACAAACAGGTCGAGGCAGAGATCATCCGCCATGATCTGCTGCACTCCCAGACGTGGTGGGCGGGTGATATTGCAATACCAGCCTTTCAGCGCGCCGCTCTGCGCGTCGCCCACGCGAAAGATGTTGTACCAGCGTCCGAAATAAAACCACTCGCGGAAGTGGTCACCTTGGCGCAACTGAATATAGCCCAAATCGCGGTCCGCCAATTCAAATCGGGCATCGATGCACAGGTACTCCGCTGTCTGCTGGTGGAGGACGCCGCTGTAGCGCAATTGCTCCTGGCTGGCTGCGTCGCGTTTGATGATGGTGAACTGGCGCATCAAGCCCGCCCGTCGGTATGCACCAGCAGCAGCAAGCCGCCGCCCAGCGCGACTTCCACCTGCCCCGTGAGCATGACATTACTGATGCCGCGCGCTGGTCCCGAAAGCAAGATCTCGTCCCGCAGCGCATATTGCAATCCGCGCGTCGTGATGCCAGTTGCCGCGCCTTGCAGCGGGATGAGCGAGATAGTATCCCCAGCCGCGCCAGCAATTTGGTGAAAGCCGGGCTCAAGCAGGCGGATGGTCTGCGCGCCATCGACCAGTTTAATGCGCAGTGAAGCCAGCGCCGGCAAGGTCAAGAGCAGGATATTTGCCAAGGTTTGATCAAAGCGTCCGCCCAAGCCACCCAAAATCGTTACCGTCCCCGCGCCGAGCTGCTTACAGTAATGCAGCGCCAATTCCAGGTCGGTTTCATCTTTCTCGGGCGGGTGCTTGACGATCTGCGCGCCAGCCGCTGCAAAAGCCTGGACATCAGTGGAGCTCAGCGAATCCATATCGCCGATGATGGTCTGTGGCTGCAAGCCAAGCTCGCGAACGTGCAGCGCGCCGCCATCCGCGCAGACGATGATTGGCGCGGGACCTGCCGCCAACGCGCGCTGAACGGCTGTGCCCGGCGTGATGATGCCGTTGGCAAAGAGAAGTACAGATACTTGCCCATTATATTCGGTCATTGGCTTGGCTTCGCGGTCGGGTCATCGAGACGACTCTATATGGCTTGATGGCTGATTTCAAACGAGTACACCAAGAGGGGTTGAAACAGGCGAGTCGCGGCCTGTCCCCTACAATAAACTACTGCGCCTCTGTGGCAAACAGCCCCTGCCCCTATTCGTTGAAATCGCTATAGTAGGCGGGCAGGCGATGAAGTGAGGCGCGTATGGCGGTTGATGCGATCAGCCTGGAAGTATTCAAAAATCTGTTTGCGGCGGTCGCCGAAGAGATGGGGCTTACTTTACAGCGCGCCAGCTTCAGCCCGAATATCCGCGAGCGGCTGGATTTCAGTTGCGCCGTCTTTGACGCTCAAGCGCGCATGATCGCCCAAGCCGCGCATATCCCGGTGCACCTGGGCAGCATGCCGGCTTCGGTGGCTGCGGCTGTCGCAACGTTTGACGAATTTCATCCCGGCGATGTCGTCGTGCTCAACGACCCCTATCACGGCGGCACGCACCTGCCCGATATCACCATGATTTCGCCGGTGTTCGCGGGTGGCGACCTATGTTATTTCGTTGCCAGCCGCGCGCACCATGCCGATGTCGGCGGGATGACGCCCGGCTCTTCACCGCAAAGCACGGAGCTGTACCAAGAAGGCATCATCATCCCGCCGGTGAAGCTGCGGCTGAGTGGCTGGATGAACGATGGTCTGATGGCGCTGCTGGTTGCCAACAGTCGCAACCCGGAAGAGCGTATCGGCGACTTCGAAGCGCAACTGGCTGCCCAGCGCGTCGGTGAAAGTCGGCTGCGCGACCTGATGATCGAGCAAGGCGTGGGAGCGACTGCCGAGCATGCGGCGGCGCTGCTGGATTATTCGCGGCGCATGATGCAGGCGGTTATCGCGCGGCTGCCCGATGGCATGTATCACTTTGAAGATGGCATGGAAGGCGATGGTCAAGCCGAATTTGACATCCCGATTCGCGTTTGCATCAAGGTTGCGGGCGAGTCGATGACTGTGGATTTCAGCGGCAGCGCGCCCCAGGTAGCTGGCAATGTCAACGCCGTGCCAGCCATCGTGCGCTCCGCCACCTGGTATTGCGCGCGCTTGCTGGCGGACGAAGACATCCCGGTCAATGCGGGCTGCTTTCAGCCGGTCGAGGTCATCACAGAGGCCGGCAGCTTGCTAGATCCACAGTTTCCCGCGGCGGTCGTGCTGGGCAATACAGAGACCAGCCAGCGCATCGTGGATGTCGTGCTGGGCGCGCTGGGCAAAGCGCTGCCGGACAGCCTGCCCGCGGCTTCGCAAGGCACGATGAACAATTTTACTGTCGGCGGTTTGGACGGCGGCGGGCAATTCGTCTATTACGAGACCCTGGGCGGCGGGCATGGCGCGTCGCGCCTGGGCGCAGGTTTGTCCGGGCGACATTGCCACATGTCCAACACACTGAACACACCCGTCGAGGCGCTGGAATACAGCCTGCCGATGCGCGTCTGGCGCTATCAACTGCGCGAGGGCAGTGGCGGCGCGGGGCTACACACTGGCGGCGATGGCATCCTGCGCGAGTATGAAATGCTCGTGCCAGTGACCGTTACTATCAATGCCGAACGGCGGCGGCGAGCGCCTTATGGGCTGCGCGGCGGAGAAGACGGCGCTTGCGGGAAAAACACGTTGGACCTGGGCGGGCGCAGCCAGGTCGTCAGCGGCAAACACAGCGCGCGCTTGCAGCCAGGCGATCGCGTCATCGTCGAGACGCCGGGCGGCGGCGGCTGGGGCGATTCACCACAGAGGGTTGGGCTAGGGGCGCGGCGCTGACTCGCCCTCGTCTGTTTTCGCTTCCTACCTGACCTGTCGGGGGCGACTAGGAAACACCGTCCACGCGCACACCCGGACCCATGGTCGAGCTCAGCGTCAGGCGGCGAATATACGCGCCTTTTTGCGATTCGGGCTTGGCAGCGCGCACGGTATTCAGCACGGCTTGCAGGTTCTCCGACAAGTTGGCGTAGGGGAAGCTGGCTTTGCCGACCGGCACATGCACATTGCCCGTGCGGTCATTGCGGAATTCCACGCGCCCGGCTTTCAGCTCGCCGATGACTCGTTGCATATCATCGGGCTGGACGACGGTGCCGGCTTTGGGGTTGGGCATCAAGCCGCGCGGACCAAGAATACGCGCGATCTGCCCGACCTTGCGCATCATGGGCGGCATGGCGATTGCCACATCAAAGTCCAGCCAGCCGTTGCGTATCTTGGCGATGACTTCGTCTGTGCCGATGATGTCCGCCCCAGCCGCCAGCGCCGCTTCTGCAAATTGCTCATCGACAAATGCCAGCACGCGGACTTGCTTGCCCGTGCCGTGGGGCAGCATGACGGTCGTGCGCACTTGCTGGTCGCTGTGCCGCGGATCAATGCCCAGGCGGAAGTGCGCCTCGATTGTTTCGTCAAACTTGGCGGTGGCATTGGCTTGCACCAGCCGCAGCGCCTCGTCTATTGGATAGTAGGTCTGGCGGTCGAAGCTCGCGAGCGCCGCTTTTCTTCGTTTTCCCATTTTTTCTTCTCCTCGGTGGTATACGGGCGGGCGCGCCCTCCCACGATAGCAATTTGCGGACGCGATTAATCGGCGACCTTGATGCCCATTTGCCGCGCCGTGCCCTCGACCTGCCGCATCGCGCCCTCAATATCAATGGCGTTCATGTCGTTCATCTTGGCCTGGGCTATCTCCCGCACCTGGTCGCGCATGAGGGTGGCGACAGTTTCAGTGGCTGGGTTGGAGGCTGCTTTGGAAATGCCCGCCGCGCGTTTAATCAAGAAAGAAGTCGGCGGGCTCTTCAGCGCGAACTTGAAGGAGCCATCGCTGAAGATAGTGATTTCCGCCGGCACGATATCACCCATGCGGCTGGATGTACGACCATTGTATTCCTTGCAGAATTGCATCAGGTTGATGCCGTGCTGGGCGAGCGCGGGGCCAATCGGCGGCGCGGGGTTGGCTTTGCCCGCCGGGATCTGCAATTTGACGACCGCCTTGATTTTCTTTGCCATGCTGCTTCCTCATTCAATTCCAAATTTGTCGTATGCCGCCGAAAAAACCTACATCCGCTCGACTTCCATAAAGCTGAGCACGACGGCGGTTTCGCGTCCAAAGAAATCGACCATGACACGCACTTGCTCGCGGCCCGAGTCCAGCGAGGCGACTGTGCCCGGGAAGTCGTTAAAGGGGCCGCCCACGATGCGCACGCGCTCGCCAATGCGATAATCGACCTTGACGACCTTGTCTTCGGAGTCCATGCGGTCCATGATCTTCTTGACTTCTTCGGGGCGCAGGGGGATGGGGTCGTTGCCGCCGCCGACGAAGCCGGTCACGCCGGGCGTATTACGCACGACATACCAGCTATCTTCGTCCAGGGTCATCTGCACCATGACATAGCCGGGGAAGACGCGCTTTTCGACTGTGCGGCGCTTGCCGTCCTTGACCTCTATTTCGTCTTCGGTAGGGATGAGCACATCGTAGATTTTGTCTTTCATGCCCATGGTGTCGATGCGCTGGCGCAGGGCGTGCTCCACTTTTTTTTCATAGCCGGAATAGCAGTGGATGAAATACCACAGGCGCGTGGGATCGTCTTCATCCGCGGGCGCTTCCAGCGAGATATTCAAGCCATCGTCATCCGCCTCGTCCAGCAGCACTGGCTCCGGGTCGTGGTCGATGAATGGGTTGTGCGGTTGCTTGTTCATGCGCTACCTCTTGGCAGCCAAGTTGGTCAAATTGTGCCGCGGCGGATCATATAGAAGGCACCGCCGAGCATGGCGGCGATGACGGCAATCAGCATCCAAGCCATGTTGGGCTGCAAGCCGATGCGCATAAACTCCGACCAGATGACAGCCAGGATACCCAGGAAGATCGCCGAAACAATCGTCACATTGATGCAGAGGATGGTCAAGCGGCGGGTGTCTTCGCGGCTGGGCCACGCGACCTTGTTCATCTCCGAGCGCACATCGCTGAAGTAGTCGACCGTCATATACAGTGGGCGGGTTATAAAATTGCCCTGCGGCTCGGCTTTGGCGGTCTTGACCTTGCGCGTGCGCCGGCCTGGCGTGGCTTTGCCCTTCTTTTCGGTAATGGCGCTACTCTGCTGATTCTCATCTGGCGCGCCACCGTTGCTGGCTACTACGACCGATTTGCTACGGCGCGAACGTCTGCCTGGCGTCGCCCGGCCTTTCTTCGCGGTGGTGGCGTTATTTGCCTGCTCATTCGCTGCTGATTCTACCGCCATCGGCACATGCTCCTCATTGTCCTGGGCGGGGTCGCTGCCGCCGCATAGATAAACACCGCCACGGCGGACGGTGTTTACGATATTGCTAGCAGGGGCAGAAAGACTCGAACTCTCGACCTACGGTTTTGGAGACCGTCGCTCTACCAACTGAGCTATACCCCTATGCGCTGCTTCGTCCTGCCATCAGTGTACTAAATGACCCTTTGGCTTGGCAAGGCTATTTTGCTTCGCGATAGACGACATGCCGGCGCAGGTAGGGATCATACTTGCGCAGTTCAAGCCGCTTCTGCGTATTGCGCCGACTCTTTTGGGTGATGTAGATGTGTCCGCTTTCAGTGCTGCGCATTTTGACAACGATGCGCTGACCCTTCTTTGCCATGTGCTTCCCTCGTTCTATCTATTGCTCCATGCCACAGCGCTTGCAGAGCCTCCGATGAGATTTGAACTCATGACCTCGCCCTTACCAAGGGAGCGCTCTACCCCTGAGCTACGGAGGCGAAACAAAGTGGGCCGGACTGGATTCGAACCAGTGTAGGCTCTCGCCAGCGAATTTACAGTCCGCCCCCTTTAGCCACTCGGGCACCGACCCATTTGTTCTTCGGCTGTTAAGCCAGAGCCACCACCGGGACTCGAACCCGGAACAACCTGTTTACAAAACAGGTGCTCTGCCGATTGAGCTATGGTGGCAGGCAGAACATCGTATCACGCCGCGGCGCGAAAACGCAAGGTTCGTCTTCCCACTGATGGGCAACGGTCGCCATTCTACTGCGCGGGAGAAGCGCTGTCAATATCAAAACTCAACCACAAAGGCGCAAAGTTACAAAGAACACAAAGGCATTTTGCCAGAAAGGGAATGCCGTAGGCACGAAGCGATGACTCGCCCAATTCTGCAAATTAAAAAGCCCCTCCCTCATTTTCGGGGAGGGGTTTGGGGTGGGGGGTAGCCCCCTAGCGACGCCGGTTATCCACCATCAACATCTCGCTGCTGACGGACTGCGCCTGGTAGCTGTAGCTCTCCATGTGCATTGCGCTTTGCTGGGCGGCGAGCACCATCGCGCAGCCATCGCGCAGGCAGCGCAGCACATCATCGCCGGGTCCCGTCTGCGTCAAGACAACTTGCGACCGCTCGGTGTAGCGGACATGCTTTTCCTTCTCGCGGAAGGCTTTGGCAGAAGCGTAATAAACCGCGCCCGCATCACCCTGTGCGTAGAGCTTCACCTGCGATGCCGCTGCCCGTTCGCGCTGGCTCATGGCGAATTGACGCTCGGTCGTTACCACCACGCTGAGTTTGGGCTGCTGCTTGATTTGCTCAATCTCAGCTTTGGCGGCGCGGTATTCGGCGGCTACCGCTTTGTAGTCGCGGTGGCTCTGCGCCATGATCTGTACTGCCTCGCGCATGCCCCGTTTCAAGTCGTTACGCTCGACAGTGAGCGCCTCGATTTCGTCATTGGCATGAACGAGGGCGCGGCTACGCAACTGCAATTGACGCGCCTGCCGCTGGTTGGCTTGCAGCGCGCTGTCCAGCTCCGCCTGCGTATGCGCCAGCGCCAGCCGGGCGTTGTCGAGGCGCGACTGGGTTAGGGTGGTTTCCGCCTGGCTCGCCGCCAAGGCAGCGTAGGCATGCGCCATCTCGTCCATCACGCTTTGCACACCACCGAAGACCAGCAAAGCGACGATGACAAAGGCGATTAGGCTACCCAACAGCCGCGACCAAAATCGGGAACTTCTTCGAACATTTCTATGGGATTTCATAATGACCTCCGGATAGCTATGCGATTAACGGAAGGTGCTACTTCTTAGCCAGCCTGTTACGCTGCTGTGCTTAGTGTATCGCATCTGGCTGGATGATGCCAACAGTTGTGCCTTTTCGAATCGCCAATTTCACCTCGCCGATGGCTTTGGTTACTTCGATATCACGCGGGCAGGCGGGCGTGCAGTTAAAGATCGTGCGGCAGCGCCAGACACCGTTGGGCTCGCCTAGCACATCCAGCCGTTCCGCGCCGGCTTGGTCGCGCGTATCAAAGACGAAGCGATGCGCCTGGACGATGGCGGCGGGACCCACATACTGCTCGTTCGCCCAGAAGCTGGGGCAGGCGGTCGTGCAGCAGGCGCAGAGGATGCACTTGGTGCTATCGTCAAATCGCTCGCGGTCGCTCTGGGTTTGCAGCCGTTCGCGGCCATCGGCGGGCAGCGGCTCATCATTAACAAAGTATGGCATAACCTGCTTGTAATGGTCGAAGAAGGGCTCCATATCGACGATTAAGTCTTTGATGACGGGCAAACCCAGGATCGGCTCAACCTGGATTTTCTCGCCGAGGTCGCGCACGAGGATTTTGCAAGCCAGGCGGTTGACGCCATTGATGCGCATGGCATCCGAGCCGCAGACGCCGTGCGCGCAAGACCGGCGCAGCGACAGGCTGCCATCCTGCTCCCACTTGATGCGATGCAGCAGCTCCAACACGCGGTCGGTGGGCTCGACATCGCTCAACGTGAACTCTTGCCAGTAGGGTTTTTGCTGGGCTGGCACATCCGGGTTGCGGCGTCTGATTTTGAATGTTACATCCATTTGGTCAATTCCCCCTGGTTGGCAGCTAATAGACCCGTTCTTTCGGGCGGAACTTCTGTTGGTCGTCGGCGATGCCCTGCGCGATTTCTGCTTCCCACAGCGACAGGTCGACCTTTTTGTCGAAGCTGGTTTGGATGCTGGGCGCGGACCAGTTGCCATCGTGACGCGCCAGCGAATGCGCCAGGTAATTCTCATCATCGCGCTGCTGAAAGTCTTCGCGGCTGTGGGCGCCACGGCTCTCTTTGCGGTCGATGGCGGCGCGGGCGGTTACATCCGCCAGGTCGAGCAGGCAGCCGAGCTCCCAGGCTTCCATCAAATCAGTGTTGAAAACGCGCGATTTGTCGTCAATCCGCAAGTCGGTATAG
The DNA here is from genome assembly GCA_009840575.1 of Chloroflexota bacterium. Lineage (GTDB taxonomy): Bacteria > Chloroflexota > Anaerolineae > Aggregatilineales > Phototrophicaceae > UBA6055. The sequence continues at coordinate 13,188 of VXNO01000159.1, forward strand.
AACCGTTCGCGCAGCTCCGCCAGGTCATCAATGCCTTGCTGCAAAGTTTCCTGGGTGCGGAAGACGCCGACATTGTCCATCATCGTCTGCTGCATTTTGGCGCGCAGCTCACCCGGTCGTGATTTGCCGCTCCCGTTGCGGATGCGCTCGAACTCAGCTTGAATCTCGCCGCCAGCATCTTTGGGCAAGGGCGTCCAATCGACGCCTTTGACGTAGTCAGCCATGCGCATGCCGCCGCGCCGACCGAAGACAACCAGGTCGACCAGGGAGTTAGTGCCGAGCCGGTTTGCGCCATGCACGCTGACGCAGGCGGTCTCACCGGCGGCGAATGCGCCCGGCATGACCGTGCCAGCGGCGTCTATCACCACCTCCGCCTCGACATTGGTGGGGATGCCACCCATGGCATAGTGCGCGGTCGGCTGGACGGGCATGGGCTCATGCACGGGGTCGACGCCCAGGTAGGTGCGGCAGAAATCCAGGATGTCGGGCAATTTGCGCTCGATAGTCGCGCCATCGATGAAGTCGCTGCGGTCTTTGCCTTCTTCGGCGAAGTAGCGGTTGACCGTCTGCGGGCGGATATCCAGGTGCACATAGCCGCGGTTTTTGATGCTGCGTCCGGCGCGCGTCTCCAGGTAGATGGCGCGGCTGACGACATCGCGGGAAGCCAGGTCTTTGGCGCTGGGCGCATACCGTTCCATGAAGCGCTCGCCGCGGTCGTTAATCAGCACGCCGCCCTCGCCACGCACACCTTCGGTAATCAAGATACCCATGCGGTAGATGCCGGTGGGGTGAAACTGGAAGAACTCCATATCCTGCATAGGCACGCCGCGCCGCAGGGCGATTGCCGCTCCGTCGCCGGTCAAGGCATGGGCATTGCTCGTAACCGACCAGCAGCGCCCCCAGCCGCCCGTGGCAAAGAAATTGGCTTTGCCGTGGAAAATATGGAACTCGCCTGTGCCTAGTTCGATCGCCACGACGCCAGCGCAGACGCCATCCACGATGATCATATCGACCACCTGGAATTCGTCGAAGAAGGCAACTTGATTTTTGATGCACTGTTGATACAGGGTTTGCAAGATCATGTGCCCGGTGCGGTCGGCGGCATGGCAGGCGCGGCGCACCAGTTCCTTGCCGAATTCGCGCGTATGCCCGCCAAAGCGACGTTGGCTGATGCGCTTGGCGGAAGTGCGGTCGAAGGGCAAACCCATGTGCTCGAGCTCAATCACGGCATCGACGGCATTTTCGGCGAGGATCTTGGCGGCGTGCTGGTCGGTCAGGTAGTCGCCGCCTTTGATGGTGTCATAGGTATGATAAATTGGTTTGTCGTCATCCAGGTTGCCCAGCGCCGCGCCAATGCCGCCTTGAGCCGTGCCGGTGTGGCTGCGCGTCGGGTACAGCTTGCTGACGACCGCGACATCCGCGCCGCCTTTGCTGGCGTAGAGCGCCGCCATCAAGCCCGCCCCGCCCGCGCCAATGATGATCGCGTCATGCTTGTGTATTTGCATTCCACCCCCAATGTGCATGAATCGGCGAAGCAGCCTTATTGCTCATGTTCATCCAAGTAGGCTTGCAGTTCGGCGGGCAATTCTTCGCCGCGCAGCTCGTAGACTTCGGCGGTGGCGAGCATGGCTTCTTCGATGATATTTTCTTCTAGCGGCACGAAGAGCGCCGCCGCGCCCAATGCCAGCAGGACCGCCGCCACCACTGTGCAGAATGCCACCGCTGTGCGCCGCGCGAAGTCATGCCCACTGGTGTAATCAGTCAAGACATAGCGCAAGCCATTGAAGCCATGCAGCACCACCAGCACCAGCAAAAACAGGTCATAGACGCGCCAGATGAAGACGCCGCCCGCCGCATAGCTCCAGCGATGATAGACGAATTCGACCGCGCTGGGTACGCCGCCGATCTCGCCATTGACAGCCAACGTGCCAGCCACATTCTGCGCGGCGGTGATATCGAATACGCCCTGGATGACATGCATCAGCGCCAGATGTCCGAAGACCAACGGCACAATGGCGATGCCGCTGACACGCATGAAAGACCACCAGAACTTCTCAATCGGGCTGCTGGCTAGCTGGCGAGACCCCGCGCCAGAATCACCGCGGACGAGGCTGTAGGCCGCCGCCAGCACAATCGACACCGCCAGTACCGCCACAAAACCGGCGATGAAAGGCAACTGCTCAAGGATAGAAAAGACCACCACATCCAGCATCCTGTCGCTGGCGATGGCGCTCTCATGCACATAAAAGTCGATGACATGCCTCAACATGCCCAAAAAGACCGGCAAAAGCAGCAGGCAGGTCAATACCAGCACCAGCACAGCCGCCCGCGCTTGATGCCGCCACATGCGCGGATTCCAGTCGAAGTAGATGATGCGCAAGCCATTAAAGGCGTGATACACCACTGCGAAGACCAAGCCAAATTCACCAATAGTGAAGATAGGCGACTGGTAGGCGGCGATGGCTTTGACATACAAATCCGGATAAAAGACCGCCCACGATGTATCGACCACATGCAGCGCCAGGAAGATCGCCACGCCCACGCCAGTCAGCCGATGCAGCACCCAGCTCCATTGGCCAATCGCGCCACGATAGCGCAGGGTCTCCCTGACCGTCAGCACCAGAGATGTCATGCCGATGCCTTTCTCTTTTTTTCTAGCGCGCAACAGGGCGATTGTAACACGAGCGGCGCGCGCTGCGCAATTGTGGCTAGCGGGCGGGTCGCCGCCTCGCTCCTACATTCATTTCTGGATTTTCGCATTACTTTCTTGATTCTACTTGTGGCAAATAGTTTTTGAAGCGATTGCCCTGCGCCCATCAAGCCCGCTTTGGCAGTTGAATGCCGACTGTGGTATGCTTGCCAGCGTTTGCCAGCCAACTTGCCGCTTATTTATGCCCGCGCCCAAAGTCATCCATCAACCGCAGACTCAGCAAGCCCTGCAACGCGGCTTCGAGCAGCTTGTGCAGGCAGTCGCGCCGACGTTGGGTCCACTGCCGCGCCGCGCCATCGCCCAAAACCTTGACAAGTTTGAGCTGCTGGACGATGGCGGCTTGATCGCCCGCCGCATCATCGCCATCCCCGATCAACAAGCGGATGCCGGCCTCATGCTGCTACGGCAGGCGCTGTGGAAAATGAACCAAACACTCGGTGACGGCACAGCGACACTGGCCGTGCTTTTTCAGCAAATCTATGCTGAAGGGCGACGTTTTCTGGCGGCTGGCTGCGACCCGAATCGCCTGCGCGCGCATCTGCTGCGGCTGCTGCCCCCGCTCAGCCAGCGACTGGTGAAAGACGCCCGCCAATTACGAAGCCAGGAAGAGCTAAGCGCCTTGGCTTTTAGCCTCTGTTATGACGAAGCGATGGCGGTCAGCCTGGGCGAAATCATCTACACGTTGGGGCGCTTTGGGCAAGTCGATGTCCGCGCCGGGCACAGCCGCCACCTACGGCACAATTACGTCGAAGGCAGCTATTGGCGAGGCGGCGCGCAAAGCCAGGAGATGCTGCGCGGCACGACGCGCGCAATCGCCGAAATGCAGGATGCCGCCATCCTCATCAGCGATGCCGAGGTTGAAGAGCCAGCCGAACTTGTGCCGGTCATGCAGTTGGCGCTGCGCGGCGGGATTAAGCAACTGCTGCTGGTCGTCAATTCAATCTCGGAAAAAGGCTTGTCGGTAGTGCTGGACGAGCGGCTGCGCGAGAAAATACGCACCATCGTCGTCAAGCTGGATGAATTTGTACCCGCCGACTTGCAGCAGGCGCAGTCCGATATTGCGCTATTGACGGGCGGGCATCCCATTTTGCAAGCCGCGGGCGAAACGTTGGCGGATGCGCGGGCGAGCGACTTCGGCTCGGCGCGCTGGGTGTGGGCGGATGACAAGAACTTCGGATTCGCCAGCGGCGGCGGTGCCCCGCAGGACATCCTGGCGACCGTGCAGCGGCTGCGCGCGGCTTATGACGAATCCAGCGACGACGTTGCCCGCGCGCGGCTCTTGGGGCGCTTGGGGCGGATGAATGGCGGGCTGGCTACCCTCTATGTTGGCGGCATCGCCCAAGACGAAATCCGCCAGCGCAAAGACCTGGCTGAACGCGCTACCCGCGCCTTACGCAGCGCCAGCGTGGGCGGTGTCATCCCTGGCGGCGGCGTGGCAATGCTGGGCTGCCGTGACTGGCTGCTGGATGAACAAGCGACTGGCGATGAGGAGTTGGAAGCGCGAGCGGCGCGGCAGATAATGGCGAAAGCGCTGGAAGCGCCAACCCGTCAACTGCTGCTGAATGCGGGTTATGATCCCAGCGAGGTCCTGGCGCAGCTAACCGATTACGAAACTGACACGGGCTTTGATGTGATGCGCGGACGATTCGTGGATATGGCGGTGGCGGGTATCGTTGACGTCGCGCAGGTGCAAGTCGCGGCGCTGCAGCGAGCCGTCATGAGCGCGGCGCTGGCATTGACCATTGATGTGCTGGTGCTGCACCGCGAGCCGGAAACGATGACGGAGCCCTAGCATGGATCGCACCTATCAAGTAGCGCAGTCGGGCGAATGCGTATACGCGGCGCGTCATAGCGGCTTGTGGCGCATCGACGCCGATGGCTCACAGCGCAATCTCTTCGCCAACTGGGCGGCTGCCGACGGCATCCCGGCGCTTTGCATCGCGACGCAGGCGGATACTTTGCTAGCTGGCGTGCATGGCGGCGTGGCGCGCTCCTTTGATAGCGGGGAAAGCTGGGAAATGATCCCGTTTCGGCTGCCCGCGCCACTGGCAACCTGCCTGTGCCTCGGCGCTGATGGCTGGCTAGCCGGCACTTTCGCCGATGGCAGCTTCCTCTCAACAGATGGCGGCGCGAGCTGGGCGGCGCATAATCATGGCTTGTTTGACCACAGCGTGAATTGCTTCGCGCTGTCGCCTGGCGCTGCCGATGTCACTGTCTACGCCGGCACGAGCACGGGTATCTATTGCAGTTACAATGGCGGGCGGCTCTGGCATGATCTGGAACTCGGCAGCGGGCGCGAGACTGTGCTTAGCCTGGCGGTCGCCGCGGATGGCGCGCTCTACGCCGGCTGCGAGTCGGGCGGTTTTCTGCGCATCAAAGACGGGCGCGTCGAGCCTATTCATATCAATAACGAAGCCGGCGCGGGCGCGGTCAATGGGCTGGCGCTGCTCGCGGATGGGTTGGCTGCGCAAGTGGACGACCGCGTCATGCTAAAGCAAACTGGCGGCGCAGGCTGGCGGACGGTCGCGGATGGCGTCGAATGCCTGGCGCTGGCGGACGATGCACTGCTGCTGGGCAAGGCGGGTGGACAAATTGAAATTGTGCCCGCCAGCGACCTAAGGCAATTCAATCGCTAAAGACAGAATCAACATTTCAGCATTGTTGAAAGGAAGTCCAGATGCTTTACCAACCCACCATAGAATCCGTCAGCGCGCACGAAGTCCCCGATTGGTATCACGATGCCAAGCTGGGCATTTTCATCCATTGGGGGCTGTATTCCGTGCCCGCCTGGGCACCACACGGCGGCGACATCGGCGAGGTATTCCAGAGCGGCGATATGAGCCAGTGGTTCCGCCACAATTCCTACGCCGAGTGGTATATGAACACCCTGCGCTTTGAAGACAGCCCGACGCGCGCCTGGCACGAAGAAAATTACGGCGCTAATTTCAGCTACGATGACTTCGCGCCCGGCTTCAATTCCGCGCTCAAACGATGGCGGCCTGATGAAATGGCGGCTTTGTTCAGCGAGGTCAATGCTCGCTATGTCGTCTTGACCAGCAAGCATCACGATGGCTTTTGCCTATGGCAGAGCGACTTCCCCTGCCCGCGCAAGCCAAATTATCACACCCAGCGCGATGTCGTCGGCGAGCTGACGGCTGCCGTGCGCGCGGCGGACATGCGCATGGGCTTGTATTACTCCGGCGGGCTGGATTGGGCATTTAATGACGAGCCAATCCAGGATGTGGTGGATGTCTGGGGTACGATTGTGCAAATTCCGGAGTTTGTGCAATACTCGATCGCGCATTGGAAAGAGTTGATTGACCGCTATCAGCCGGCGCTGATGTGGAACGATATCGGCTATCCCATGGCGGCTGACTTGGGCGAGTTGTTCGCCTACTACTACAATGCCGTGCCCGAAGGCGTCATCAACGACCGCTTCACGCAGAGTCTCGATCGTACCCCGAGGGTTGGTAAAGAGCTGGTCAGCCCGCGCGGACCGCATTACGACTTCGTCACGCCCGAATACACCCAGTTTGATGACATTCAGCCCAAGAAATGGGAGACCTGCCGCGGCATTGGCCATTCTTTTGGCTACAACCGCAACGAAGGCGACGAGCAACTGCTGCCAGAAGATGAGCTCGTGCAGATGTTTGTCGATATCGTCAGCAAGAATGGCAACCTGCTGCTGAATGTGGGACCCAAAGCCGACGGCAGCATCCCGCAGAACCAAGCGCAACGGCTGCGCGCCTTGGGCACTTGGCTGGATCGTAATGGCGCTGCCATCTTCAATACCCGCCCCTGGCAGCGCGCCGAAGGCAAAACCACTCACGGTCTCGCCCTTCGTTTCACGCACAACGGCAACAACCTTTACGCCACCCTGCTGGGCAGCCCAACGGAAAGCGAAATCCTCATCGAAGGGCTGGAGGTGCCCGGCGACGCCAGCATCCAGCTATTGGGCAAGAGCGGCGATTTGACCTGGCGGCAAGTTGGCAGCGACCTGGCTGTATCTTTGCCCAATGACCTGCCCGAAGCGCCGGCGCACGCGCTGCAAATCACCGGCGGGGGCGGCTGAGTTGGACGCGAAAACCGAGGACTTCGTCCAGCGAAACCTGCGCTGGAACTTTTCAGTCAACCTGATCGACATCACCTTCATCACGCTGGCATTCAGCTTAATCTCGCGCGAGACGATCATGCCGCTGTTGATCAGCAACTTGACTGATTCCAAAATCGCCATTGGGCTCGAGCCCGCCATCCACAGCATCTGCTTTTATTTGCCGCAGCTCTTTGCCGCCAATCATACAGAGCGCCTCAAACGCAAGCTGCCTTTTGTCATGCTCGTCGGCGGGGTGGTGGAGCGCCTGCCCTATTTCTTTTTGGCGCTGGCAATCGGGCTGCTCGCGCTGACTTCGCCCAATCTCACGCTGCTGATTGTGTACGCGGTCATCGCCTTGACGGCATTCGGCGCAGGCGTGGCGACGCCGGCTTGGTACACCATGATTGGCAAGGTGATACCGGTGAATCGACGCGGCATCTTCTCTGGCATCGGCCACGGCTTGGGCGCATTGATGGGCATTTTTGGCGCGGTTTTGGTGGGCATCGCGCTGGACGAATTCGCCTATCCACAGAACTTCGCGGCGCTCTTCCTGGCGGCGGCGGTTTTCATGGGCATCTCCTGGGGCGGCTTGGCGCTCAACCGCGAGCCAGCAAGCCCCAGCGTCAAGGAGCAGATTTCGCAGCGGCAGTACTTTCGGCAACTGCCGGCGGTGCTGGGCGGCAATGCCAACTTCCGGCGCTTTTTGTTCGCCTATTCCATCAGCCGCCTGGGCTTGATGGGCGCGAGTTTTTTCATCGTCTTTGGCAACGAGCGATTTGCGCTAATCGGCGCGGAAGTCGGCTTGCTGACGGCGGTCTTGCTGGGCAGCCAGGCGGTAATGCAACTGGCGCTGGGCTGGCTGGGCGATCGGCGCGGGCACAAGCTCAACCTGACGATATTCGCATTTGCTGTGGCGCTGGCGGCGGCGCTGGCGACAGTCGCAAGCGACATCCGCGGTTTACTGCCGGCTTTTGCGCTGCTGGGCACGGCGCTGGCAGCCGACCGCATCTCCCACTTAAATATCGTGCTGGAATTCGCCCTGCCCGAAGACCAACCGACCTTCATTGGCTTGACGAATACCTTGCTGGCACCGGTGGTCTTCCTCGCGCCCATCATCGGCGGCTGGGTGGCGGATATCGGCTTCGAGCCATTGTTCGCGCTGATGCTGGTCTGTGGGGTTATTGGCGGCGCGCTGCTGCAATTTTGGGTAAAAGAGCCGCGCCACCACCCGCCACGAGCGCTGGCGCCCCCCGAACATGGCGGCTGAACCCGCGCGCATGACTGAAGCAGGGACGCCTAATTTTCGTTGGAATTTCACAGTCAATGTGCTGGACAACATGCTCTATGCGCTGGCGGCGAGCCTGGTCGCGCAGGAGACGATACTGCCGCTGCTGGTCAGCAAGCTCAGTGATTCGCCCTTGCTGATTGGCTTGATACCGGCGCTATACAGCATCTCCTATTACCTGCCGCAGCTCTTCATGGCGAATCACGCCGAGGGCTTGCGGCGAAAACTGCCCTTTGTAGTGGTATTCAGCGGCTTCTTGCAGCGCCTGCCCATCCCGCTGATTGGGCTGTGCCTGCTGCTCTTCGCCGAGAGCAACGCAACTATGGCGCTCGCGCTATTTTTTGCGTTATTCGCGGTATCGGCATTCGGCGGCGGCATCGTAACGCCGGCTTGGTATACGATGATTGGCAAGGTGGTGCCGGTGCGGCGGCGCGGGGTATTCTTCGGCATCGCCAATGGCGGCGGCATGTTGATGGGCGTTGGCGGCGCGCTCTTTGTCGGGCGCGTGCTGGAAGAAGTGGCTTATCCCAATAGCTTTGCCTGGCTGTTCTTCGTGGCAGGGGGCATCCTGCTGGTTTCTTTGGTCTGCCTGGCATTAACCCGCGAGCCGCCCAGCGAGGATGTCAAGCGCGCGGGCAACCTGCGCCAGTACCTGCGGCGGCTGCCGGCTATCTTGCGCGCCCAGCACAATTATCGGCGCTACCTGCTGAGCTATAGCCTGCTGCGCGTCAGCCTGATGTCGACCAGCTTCTTCGTCGTCTTCGGCGAGCAATCCCTGCAATTGGGCGGGGCGGAAGTCGGTTTGCTGGTGGCGGTCTTCATCGGCACACAAGCGCTCTTGCAGCCGCTGATGGGCAGCCTGGGCGACCGCTGGGGGCACAAACGCAACCTGAGCCTGGCTGCGCTGAGCATCGTGCTGGCTTCTGGCTGCGCCTTGCTGGCGGGTGATATCGCGCTGGTGGCGCTGGCGGTGAGCCTGCTGGCTTGCGCGATCTCCTGCGACTCAGTCTCACAATACAATATCGTGCTGGAGTTCGCGCCGACTGCCGAGCAGCCCACTTACATCGGCTTGACCAACAGCATCCTGGCGCCCGTTACCTTTGCCGCGCCGCTGCTGGGCGGGTGGATCGCCGCTCAATTTGGCTACAATGCCTTGTTCGCGGCTTCTGCTGGCGCTGGATTAGTCGCTGCTTGGCTGCTCCTGCACTGGGTGGCGGAGCCGCGCCATAATCCGCCCGCGCCAATGTTCGCGCCAACGAAGGAGAAACAAAGGAGACTTGATATGAGCCAAGCTTATGCAGCCAACTGGGATTCGCTGACCAAACACGAGGTACCCGCCTGGTTCAGCGACAGCAAATTCGGCTTGTACGCGCATTGGGGCATCTACGCCGTGCCGGGCTTCGGCAACGAGTGGTATGGCAAGTGGATGTACGACCCCAATCACGAAATTCACCAGCGACACAGCGAGCGCTTCGGCAACCCAGCCGATTTTGGCTACAAAGATTTCATCGCCGGCTTCACCGCCGAGCATTACGATGCCGATGACTGGGCGGACTTATTCACCGCCTCAGGCGCGCGCTATGCCGGCTTCTCGCTGGCGCATCACGATGGCTTTGGCTTGTGGGATAGCGATGTCTACCGCTGGAATGTCGGGAAGATGGGGCCACGGCGCGATCTATATGGAGAGCTGGCGGCGGCTTTGCGGCGGCGAGACATGCGTTTGGTCGCGCCTTTTCACATCGTGCGCGGTTTCAACTGGTTCCTGCCCGGCTGGTCGCAGTGGAACCAGCGCTTTGACCAAGCCGCCGTGCAGCGTGGAATAGACGAAGGCTGGGACCTCTTCGACCCCGATTACAGCGACTTTTATTGGGTGCAGCAGACCAGCCAATTCGACGACTTCTTCGCCCAATGGCAAGCCAAAGTCCGCGAAGTCATCGACAAATACCAGCCGGAGTTGATGTGGTTTGACGGCGGCAAATTCCGCGATGAAGGCTTCGAAGAAACAGCGCTGGAGATGCTGGCTTTTTACCTCAATCGCGGGCGAGAATGGGGCAAAGATGTGCTTGTGCTCAACAAGCTGCCGGTCAGCATGCAATACAACTTTCACCCCGACTTTGGCGTCATCAATTTTGAGTCGGGGCGCGACCGACCGGCCAATTATCAACGCGCCTGGAATGACGATATGCGCATCGGCGATCAAAGCTGGGGCTGGGTCGAGGGGCAACGTTATCATCAGGGGCATACGCTCTTGTGCAAGCTGATTGATTGCACAGCGCGCGGCGGCACCATGATGCTCTCGCTTTCGCCGACCCCAGATGGCAGGATCCCGCGGAGCCAACGCGAGCCTCTCTTGCAGATGGGCGATTGGCTTCGCAAGTATGGCGAGGCAATCTATGAGACTGTGCCGTATTCCACCCACGCGGAAGGCGATGACTCGAAGCTAATCGTCGAGCGGCGCGGCCACAAATTCTGGGAATATGCTAACTGTGATGCCAGCGACCGCCGCTACACACAATCCAAAGATGGCAGGACGATCTATGCCATGACTTTAGGCATCCCGCGTGGGGCGGTTACTTTCGCCGCGCTACGTACTGGGCTGGGCATTGAGCGAGTCACGCTGTTGGGCTCGGACCAGCCAGTGCTATGGACACAATCTCCCCAAGGGCTGACTATCCAAGCGGATGCCTTGCGCTATGACAATAACTTGGCGGCGGCATGGAAGATCCAACTGCGGTGAATGTAGAAAATCCCCCACCGTCGCAAGCGGCGCGCGCGGTCATGGCTGCGCTGGGCATCGCTGGCGATTGGCGCTTGTCCGCGCTGCCAGGCAGCTACTCGAACTTCACGCATCTGGTCGAGATAAGCGGCGAAGAACCGCGCAAGATCGTGCTGCGCCGCTACAACCCTGCCAATTACGAAGCCGGCCACAGCAAGCATGCTTGCGAATACCACGCGCTGAGCCTGCTGCAGAAGTCGGGAATCCCCGCGCCCAAGCCGCTGCTGCTGGACAACACAGGCGAGCTGCTGGGCTTGCCGGGCATCGTTACCGAGTATGTGCCGGGCGCGCAGATCGAGCCGCCGACCCAAGCGCCGCTGTGGGGAAAACGCGCCGCGAGTACCGCGCGCATGCTGGCGAGAATCCACCAACTGCCTTTTACAAAAGCCGACAAACCGTACCTGATGGACGACAATATCGAGGTGGCTTGGTTTATCAAATCGGGCGAGATGCCTGCCTATATGCGCCGCGATGCCGATGGCGAACGGGTCTGGCGGTTGGTTAATGCGCATTGGGGGCGCTGGCAGCCAGTAAAATCGCGCTTCGCCCACACGGATTACTGGTCGGGCAATATACTCTGGCAGAGTGATTCCATCTCCGCGGTGGTCGATTGGGAAGAGGCGGGTTATGGGCATCCGGCTGCGGATGTCGCCTATTGCCGCATGGAATACTTCCTGGAAGGCTTGCCCGCGGCGGCCGACGAATTCCTGCGCGCTTATGAGCAGGCGGCTGGCTGGACATTGACCGACTTGCCGCTCTTTGAGCTGGCAGCCAGCGCCCGCCCCATGACCGACCCGACCGGCTGGTTTACGCGCCCGCGCATGGAAGAGCGATTCCGCCGTTTCATCGCTCGGGCGAGTGAGGAGTTAAGTTCATAACCACGCTAAGAGTCAGTGCAATGATTACCCATTTCCATTGCTTGAATCTACATCCGAAATGTGATATAAAATGGAACATGCGAAGCGAAAAAGGGTGAACACATGCAGTCAGACTTTCGAGCAGACATTGAGAATTATGCCAGATCAGGAGTTCACTTAGAGCAGATCATACGCCACGAGCGAGAAATTGGCGAGATTCGTGGTCAGCTTCGCGCTTTAGCAACAAAGGAATTTGTTCGTAGTGTCGTGCAAGAGCAAACAAAGGACTTGAACAACAAGTTCGACACGATTGGCACTCAGCTAAATGACATAACGAAGCGCCAGCAGAGATTCAAAGGCATAGGACAAGCGCTCGTATGGTTAATTCCAGTCGCTATCAGCGCAGTCGCTGTCGTTTTGGCTGTTTTTACATAAGAACTTCTATTACAGTTTCATTGCCGCTTACTTTGACTAAGAAGGGTCGAAACGAACAATGACGGAAGAGCAAGATTATCAAAAGAAAAAGCAGATTGTATTGTCTCTTTTAGAGGCAGAATCATTCTATTCTCAAAGCGCGGAGGACAGAATCGAGATTCTGCGTCAAGTTGCGTGGGCGCTAGTTTATAGGATGCCCGCGTGGGTATCTGACCCGCAGGGCACATTAAATAACGATTCTACACCTGAGTATGAATAATTTCATCCATAGTTGATTTTCCGCCTCGTTAAGCGCTTACCCTTTAACCCACATCCAAGCGATAGCGCTCATCGCCGACAGCGGCTTGCAATTGGTGCAGCTCCGCTTTTAGCGCCGCCACCAGCTCGGCATTGGCGGGGTCGTTCACGATGTTCTTCAGCTCGTAGGGGTCTGCCTCCAGGTCAAAAAGCTCCCATTCGGGGGTGAAAGTACCTGGCAAGCTGCCGGCGGTTTCCAGCGGGTCGGCATAATAATAGATCAGCTTGTGGCGGCGGGTGCGGATGCCGTAATGCGCGTAGACGTTGTGGTGTGCGCGGTGCATCCAATAGCGGTAATACATAGACTCGCGCCAGTCGCTGACTGCTTCTCCGCGCAGCAGCGGCGCAAAACTGCGTCCCTGCATCGCCGCTTGGGGCGGCAAGCCCGCCAACTCCAGGTAGGTCGGCGCGAAGTCGACATTCAACAGCATATCGTCATTGACGGTGCCGGGCGCGATGCCACGCGGGTAGCGCATGATATAAGGCATCTTCAGCGATTCTTCGTACATGAAACGTTTGTCGTACCAGCCATGGTCGCCCAGGAAGAAGCCTTGGTCGGAGGTATAGACGACCACTGTATTTTCCGCCAAGCCTTCGTCATCCAGATAATCCAGCAGGCGACCGACATTGTCATCGATGCTGGCGACCACGCGCAGGTAATCTTTGATGTAGCGTTGGTAAGCCCATTTGCGCAGTTGCCTCTCGGGCAGGTCGCGCGGGATTTCGGTCTTGAGGTCCAGCGGCTGGCTGTGCGTACCCAAGCGCATCTCGGCGGCTTCGGCAGCGGCGGCGCGGTTGGCATAATCATCATAGAGCGTCGCTGGCTCAGGGATGTCTTCGTTGAGATACATAGCCGCGTGTTTTTCGTCCGGCTCCCAGTGGCGGTGCGGCGCTTTGTGGTGGCACATGAGGAAGAAGGGCTGCTCGGCATCGCGCTGGCGCAGGAAGTCCAGGCTCATGTCGGTGATGATGTCGGTTACATAGCCAGGCACAGATTCGCGGCGCGAGCCCTCGCCATCCTTGAAGATGAAGGTGGGGTTATGATAAAGCCCTTGCCCGGGCAGCACCGCCCAATCATCAAAGCCGCTGGGCTCGTGCGCCGCGCCCTGCCCGAGGTGCCACTTGCCGAAGATGCCGGTCTGGTAGTCATTTTTATGCAGGTCTTTGACGAAAGTGGGCAGGGTGTTGTCCATGGGCGTGCTGAGGGTGGTGACGCCGTTGATATGGTTGTAGGCGCCGGTGAGGATGGCGGCGCGGCTGGGCGTGCAGATGGAATTGGTGCAGAAGCAATTGTCGAAGCGCATGCCTTCGTTGGCGATGCGGTCAAGGTGGGGCGTCTGGTTGATGCGGCTGCCATAACAGGACATGGCGTGCGCGGCATGATCATCGGACATGATGAACAAGAAGTTGGGACGCGGGTCAGGCATGGGCTTTCCTTTATTGATTCACCACAGCGGCACGGAGGGCGCAGAGGGCTGATGCGGGGCACCGGCTAGGGCTGGTCATCCGTCCAGAGGCGAAAAACAATGCCCTCGCTGCCGCTGTCTTTGAGCAGCGCCAGTCGGCTAGGGTGATTATTGAAGCGCATAGCTAAATCCCAGGCAATTTCCCCAGGCGCCTCTTCCCCGTCCATGGTTTCCACATAGATTGTGCCGTCAAAGATATCGCCTTCGAGAATGACGCGATAACTCTCGCAGGGGCGGCGGTATTCAACGGCGGCAGGATAAACAGTTTTGGGCGCATCCTCTTGCCAATGCGCTTTGACATAGCCGATAAGCGGCAGGCGGTCCTCGCCATCAAAATAGCATAGCGGCGGGCTGTCGGGGTCGTCGCCATAGAAGAAAATAGCGGCATCGTCAGCCTCGATAAGCGCGAAGGCGACGCCAGCAGCCTTTGCCCTGCTTCGCTCTATGGCGCGCTCGAAATCAGACCGCGTAAACCGACTGCCCATCTTACCCTCCAGTGGTCAATGCCATGCCCCAAATCACTTTCGCCTACGCAGTGGCTGGCCGGGGGCTCAGCCTATGATCGCCAAGACTATCATATTGCCTGGGCAAAAGCGAACCCAGCCTACGGGTACTTACAAGCTCTCGATGTCTTCAATTACTTTGCGATATCGGCGGGAAAGGCGCTTGACCTGCGCCTTGAACTCACTTGTACACAGAATGGTCTTCGACATCGGCATCCAACTCGTGGCGCAATTCTTCCAAAGAATTCGTTTATACGCGCAGCCTAGGCAATATACGGATGATCCGCCGCCAGCAGCCCGGCTCCCCGCAGCGCCGCCCAGAATGCGCCAGGGATCTCTACCGACATGGCCGCCACATTCGTCTTGACGCGCTGTGGCTTGCTGGTGCTGAGCGCCAGCGCCACGATGCCCGGGTGCGAGCGCCCAAACTGGATGCAGACTTCGGCGGGATTTTGCCCATGCTCTGCACAGAGCGCGAAGAATCGCTCCCGCCAGGCAAACTTCTCGACGTGCTGCGGGTTGCGCGGGTCGAGCTTGACATAATTGAAGAAGTCGCCGCCGGTCAAGAAGCCGGCATTGAAGACCGCTGAGTTGATAATCGCCACGCCCTTCTCCCGCAGCGAATCCATGAAGGACAGCAGCTCTGCCGGATGCGAATACAAGGTGTAGCTGTTGGCGAACATGACCCAGTCCAGCTTGACCCGCGCGTCAATCTCCTGGATCGTCCGCCAGTTCTTTGCGCCGACGCCGATGCCAGCCGCCGCGCCACTGGCTTTGATTTCGCCGAGCGCGGCATACGCGCCCAGGATATCGTCAAAACGCCGCTTGCGGTCGTCGGGCGATTGCGCCGCGTCCAGGTATTCGTCGGGGTCATGCACCGAAATCAACTGCGTGCTGTAATCACCGCCCAGCAGCTCCAGCCCTTGCTCGAAGCACTGGCGGATGCCCGTGTAGCTGATGTCCTGGACGGCGTCATGCCGCAAGCCAAACCACGCGCCAGGCTCAAAGGTCGGCTCGGGCGTATTTAAGGGCGCGCGCAGCCAAGCCAGCTTGTTGCTGATGATGACATCGGCATCGGTCGCGCCCAGCTCGCGCAGGCAATTGCCCATGACTTCCAGCGCCAAGCCCGCGCCATACTTGCCGGCTGAGTCGATGACGACCGGTTTGGGAAGCTGCTCAAAGATCGCGCGCATCACCGCCAGCTTGGACTCGTCGCTGAAGACCTGAAAGAGGTTGCCCAGCGCCGTCGAGCCGAAGATGAGCGGCGGCGCTAGCAAGCCGGTATTGCCGAAAGGGACTGGCTGCATAGTTTTTCTCCACGATTGCCTGGTTGAGAAAATGACTATAGCGCAGCGGGCAGGCGGGCGCAATTTGTTATTCACCACAGAGGCGCTACAACCCCTCCCCGAAGCATCAGAGAGGGGAGCTAAGGCAGGTGGAAATCGCGATTCTGTATGGGTTTCGATGTCTATGCGAATGCTCGGCGAAACCTTCCCCCCATTGCTATGGGGGC
>VXNO01000159.1:29132-29732 GCA_009840575.1 Chloroflexota bacterium
CTCCCCCCCCCGAATATATGTTCTAAGTTTAGCTGCTTGTCTAAATAACTTTTCGTTTAATTCTTCACTTTTTTCATATTTTCCTGATTTACAACAAACATATATTACATACTTAAAGCCCCTCCCTCAGCTTGGGGACGCGCCATGACCCGCGCAGCCTACCGCGGCGGCGAGCCAAATTTTGAAAATCGCACACTCTACCATGGCGACAACCTCGACTTTCTGCGCGGCATGAACAGCGAGTCGGTTCATCTCATCGCCACCGACCCGCCCTTCAACAAGAACCGCGATTTCTACGCCACGCCGGATAGTCTGGCGGCCGGAGCGCGCTTCAAAGACCGCTGGCGCTGGGACAAGGATGTACACGAAGAATGGACGGACAGCCTCATTGATGATTGGCCCGCCGTCTGGGAAGTCATCACGGCGGCGCGGGCGGCTTATGGCGATGATATGGGCGCATTCCTGTGCTGGCTGGGCGTGCGCCTGCTGGAGATGTGGCGCATCCTGCGGCGGGACGGCAGCATCTACCTGCACATCGACCATACGGCGCATGCCTATGTGAAATGCCTGATGGACGCGATCTTCGGCAGGAAGAATTTT
>VXNO01000180.1 GCA_009840575.1 Chloroflexota bacterium
GGGAGGGGT
Source organism: Chloroflexota bacterium (assembly GCA_009840575.1). Classification (GTDB taxonomy): domain Bacteria; phylum Chloroflexota; class Anaerolineae; order Aggregatilineales; family Phototrophicaceae; genus UBA6055. Next base: position 10 of record VXNO01000180.1, read on the forward strand.
TTGGGGTGGGGGTAAAATGAGCATTCCAAAGTCTCATTACTTACCTACACTTACTTCAGCGCCTCTGTGGCGAATAATGAATCAAAACCCAAACTCGCCGATTTGCTCAAAGCCCAGTTCAGCTTCGTCCGCTTCGTCCACGTCATCATAATCGACATCATCCAGGCTGCCGGCCTCGCCCCGCTCACATTGGACGCGGAAGGCGCAGAAGCGGCAATGGCTGTGGTTGGTCGTCAAGGGGAAGTCATCGGCGCGCTTGATTTCGCCCATCAGGTCGGTCAATCGCCCCGCGTCAGCTAGCATATCCAGATGCGAATAAGTGAAGCTGTTCCGTTGTCCGCCACGCGCCAGATACGCATAGACGAGGTGGACGCGCTCGGGGGACAGTGGCTCGCCCATCAGGCGCTCTCCCGCCTGGGCAGCCACATACAAATAGACGATAGTCTGCAAGCGCTGCCGCAGTGTCTCGCGGCCGGGCATAGTATCGCCCGTCTTCCAATCGACAATGACCAGATCGCCGCCGGGGTCATAAGCAATCAGATCGAACTGCGCCATCAGTCGCAGGCCATTCAGGGTGGTCTCCAGGCGCTTTTCGGGCAGGCGCTTTTCGGGCAGGCCAGATAAACCGTTGGACAGCAACTTATCGAACCACTGCGCGGCATCTTCACCCTTGATGGCGGCTTTTAACATATCCTGCGGGACGCCCTGTTGGGATAGTTTGGCGAAATGATGCAGCTTTGCGCCTTGCCGCAGACGCGCCTCGTAGGCGAGCTCGTCGGCTGTATTGCTCGCGGTCATGGTGGGTGGCCGCCACCCTTCGATATAGCGCAGTTGGAAGCGGCGCGGACAATCGACATAGCTTTGTAGACTTTTGGCGCTGAAGACGAAGTTCGCGGGCAGAGTCATGCGGATGTCCTTCGGAAAGATAGATTTTTTCGCCTTTGGGAAATTTATGTGGCTTGGGTTTTGCTCTGCTCGCGCCGGCGCATTTCCGCTTCCCAGAAAGCGCGCAGCGCCAGCAGCGGAGTCGCTTCGCTTTGGTCCTTGCGGCGGCCGGTATTCCAACTGACGCACAGCGATTTGCGCGCGCGGGTGATGCCTACATAGAGCAGGCGCAGGCGCTCGGCGGCGTAGTCGATGCGCGAGTCCAAGGAGGCAAAACCCTCGCGATAAGGGCTGCCATTCAGAAGACATTTGAGCTGCGCCAAGGCTTCTTCGGGCAGGTTCAGCTCATCGCGGATGAACCACTTTTCGCCGATATAGCTATCGCGCGGCTCGGCGGAGGGGAAGTCGTAATTGTTTACGGACACGATAGCGACATGATCCCACTCCAAGCCTTTGGCTTTGTGCAAGGTGGTGACGGTCACTTTGCCTTTGTGCGCGTCGGGGTCGAAGCGGGCTTCTTCATCGCCCCAGGCGCGGAACTTGCGTTTGTTGCGGGCAATCTCGTAGAGTTCTTCAGCGAAATCGGGCAGGCGCATGTGCGGATTCTGCTCTTGCAGCTGCGCCAGGTGCAGGGCGATCATGTGGGCGGCGGCGATGTCGTTGGCATCGTGAAAGATATCGCCAGCCAGGCTGAGCGTCAGTTGGTCGATAGGCATATCCGCAGCGCGCAGCCAACTGGCGATTTGTTCACGAAAGCGCTCCAGCCCCTCGCGCGCATTGCTATATTCATCGTCTTGCAGGTTGTCTTCCAGCCAGTCGCGCAGGCGGGGCGCGACCAGGTCTTCTACCTGTTTGATGCGCCGCAATTCCTTGGCCAGCGCGGCGATGGCAGCGGCGGCAGCGGGGTCGGAGCGCTCATCCCGCCGCCAGACTCGGAAGGCTTCGCCCAGCCGCTGGGCATTCTTGGGGTCGGCTAAATAACGCAGCACATAGGCAAGCGAGCCGACCACCGCGCGTGTGGACGAGGAGCTGTTGAGATTCTCGACGTAAGGCAGCCTCATCGCCCGCAGCAGCTTGACGATTTCCGCGCCGCGGGTATTGCGCGCCACCAGGATTGCCGCTGTGCCAGTCGGGTTGGCTTCCAGCCAGCGCGCGCAATTCTCCGCCGCGAAACGAGCTTCACGGTCGGCGCTCATGGCTTCTGCGCAGAGCAGAATAGCGGCGGGATCATCGGGCGGGTTGGGCTGGGGGTCGCCCGCGGGGGTAGGCAGGATGCGGGGCAGGCTCAGCGGCTGGGAATCGCGGATGCTGTTGTGCGGATGCTCCAGCGACCAGTCGATCAGGTAATTGGCAAGCTGCTGGATGCTGGTTGTGCTGCGCCCGGAGTTGGGCAGCTCGCGCTGTAAGACGCCGGGCGCATGGATGAAGTCGCGCAGGTAGCGCGGGTCGGCGGTGGTGAAGGTCTCATAAATGGCTTGGTTGGGATCGCCCATGCGCACCCAGTTGCCGCCTTGCCCCGCCAGCAGACGCAGAATCGCCTCTTGCGAGCGCGAGCTGTCCTGCGCTTCATCTTCCAGGATGTAAGGATATTTCTCTTGCAGCGCCGCCAGGTAGTCGGGGCTGTCGCGCAGGATGCTCAGCGCCAGGCGGATGAGGTCTTCAAAATCCAGCGCGCCCCGATAGGCCAGCGCCCGTTCATAATCCGCGTATATATCGATGCACAACTGGGCTAGCGGCAGCTCTTGGCGGCTGCGCGCCAACTGCTGCGCCAATTGCTCGGGGCTTAGCAGCTCATCTTTGGCGCGTTTGATAAAGTTGCGGGCGGATTCAATGACGATGCTGCGCCAGTGGCTGCTGCGGAAATGAGGCTTATCCTGGAAGTCAGCGCCCAGCCAGGCATCGGCGGCATCAGGCTCGCGGCGCAGCCAGCTATCGACGGCGCTGGCCAAGATGGCGCTGCTTTCGCGCTCGTCGGCGATGCTGACATCGTCATCAATGCGGGCGGCGGTGGCGCGATTGCGCACGATTTCGTTTGCCAGGCTGTGCAGGGTGCGCACGCGATAACCCCAGCCGGGCAAGAAGCCGTCGCTTTGCACAAATTCGCCCACCTGGCGCGCAAAGTTGGCTACGGCTGAGTTGACCAAGGTAACGATGAGGATTTCTTGTCCGTCTTGCAGGGGCGCGTTATTCAGCAACTGCCCAGCCAGCGCGGACAAGGTGGCTGTTTTGCCGCTGCCGGGCACTGCCGCGACGCCCATGTAGCCGCCACGATATTGCAGGACTTGCGCTTGGCGGGGGCGTGGCTGGAACATGGCTTGGTTTTACCACAGTAGCCGCGTGGAAGTCGATAAATTTATTCACCACAGAGGCGCAGAAGTAAGTGCAGATAAGTAATGAGACTCTAGAATGCCCATTTTACCCCCACCCCAAACCCCTCACCGACCGCCTGTGTCTACGCGGCGCAAAATGAGGGAGGGGCTTTAATACTACGGAATCGCTGGAA
>VXNO01000128.1 GCA_009840575.1 Chloroflexota bacterium
TGTATCATAGGGAGCATTTTCATCTCATATCACTTATCGCGCCACCACTACCAAGCGTTGATATGGGGGCTGAGGGAGATAGACCTATGCCATTGAAAATCGCTATGATCGGCGCTGGCTCTGTCGGCTTCACCCGCCGGCTGATGACTGACCTGCTGGCTGTGCCGGAATTTGCCGCGACGCATTTCGCGCTGATGGACATCTCCGAGCGCAACTTGGGCATGGTGACCCAGTTGTGCCAGCGCGATATCGCCGCCAACGACTTGCCCGCCACGCTACAGCCCACCCTCGACCAGCGCGAAGCCATCGCCGATGCCGATTATGTCATCTGCATGATCCGCCAAGGCGGGCTGGACGCCTTTCAGTTGGATATCGACATCCCCCTGCGTTACGGCATCGACCAATGCGTTGGCGATACCATCTGCGCTGGCGGCATCATGTATGGGCAGCGCACAATCCCCGCCCTACTGGGTATCTGCCGCGATATCCGCCAGGCCGCCAAGCCGGGCGCGCTCTTTTTGAATTATGCCAACCCCATGGCCATGAACACCTGGGCCTGCAACCAATATGGCGGCGTGCGCACCATCGGCTTGTGCCATGGCGTGCAGCACGGCCACCAACAAATCGCTGACTGCATCCAGCTATGGGCGCGCGAGCAGGGACATATCGGCGCGGAGGAGACGGTCAGCCGCGATGATGTCGATATCATCTGCGCGGGCATCAACCACCAAACCTGGTACATCAGCGTGCGCTGGCGGGGAATGGATATGTTGCCGCGCCTGCTGGAACTATTTGAAGCGCATCCCGTGTATCGTGAAGAAGAAAAAGTGCGCATTGATGTATTGCGGCGCTTTGGCTATTACTCCACCGAGTCCAACGGGCACCTCAGCGAATATCTGCCTTGGTATCGCAAGCGCCTTGACGAAATCGGCGACTGGATCAGCCTCAACCGCTGGATCCATGGCGAGACCGGCGGCTACCTGCGCGTTTGCAGCGAGAGCCGCAACTGGTTCGAGACCGACTTCCCCACTTGGCTAGAGGCAGCCCCGCCGCAAATCAGCCCGGCGCGGCGCAGCCTCGAGCATGGCAGCTACATCATCGAAGGGCTGGAGACAGGGCGGCGCTATCGCGGGCATTTCAATGTGCCCAACCGCGGGCACATCCGCAACCTGCCCGATGGCTGCGTGGTTGAGATTCCTGGCTATGCGGACGCCAATGGCATCAACATGCCGGTCGTGGGCGAGCTGCCGCTGGCACCCGCGGCGACTTGCTCCGCCAGTGTGCGCGTGCAGCAGATGGCAATGGAAGCGGCAGTGCATGGCGATGTAACCCTGCTCAAGCAAGCCATGCTGCACGACCCGCTGGTGGGCGCGGTCTGCAACCCCGAAGAAGTCTGGCAGCTGACCGACGAGATGCTGGTGGCGCAGGCGCAGTGGCTGCCCAATTACGACCCGTCCGAGATTGCCGCTGCCCAACAACGGCTGGAGCAGCACGAAGCGACTGGCACGCGCGTCACACTGCGGGAGACGCGGGGCGCGGCGCGGCTGCAAACACGCAGCGTCGAAGAATTGCGAGCGGCGGGCTGAGGACTCAAGCGCCTTTTCAGACGCAAGCAGGCATTTCTATTTTAGTATTGAGCGAAATGAAGCCTCTCCCATAGCCATGAGAGAGGCTCTTTAGATCGCGCTAGCAGCCTTCCATCCACAAATCCTGGAAGAGCACGGTGATGGGATACATCGGCGAGAAGACGAAGCCCTTGACGCAGGTGTTCAATGCCAAGCCGCTGTCTTCAGTGTACATCCAAACTGACGTTTGCTCGGCGGCGATGGTCTCTTGCGCTTCGGTATACATTGCCTGCCGCGTTTCGGCATCGCCAATCGTGCGCGCCGCATCTAGCAGCTCGTCTACACGCGCGTTGCTATAGAAGCTGCAGGAATTGAAGCTGCCCCATTGCGCTGAATGGTACTGGTTGTACAAGTGCGCGTCGGGATCGAGGAAAGGCGGCAGCGTGTAGATGTTGATGATGTCCGGACCGGTTTCTGGCGTGGCGCAACTGGCGACCATGTCGGGCCAGAGCATGGGTATCATGTTGAGCTCGATGCCGATCTCCGCCAAGCCTTCCAGCAGGATGAGGCCGGGGATCTCTTCGCGCGGGAACTCGGTTACATAGACATAGTCCAAAGTAATGCCGCCCTCGGGCCAAGGCGTCTGCGCCAGGTATTCGCGCGCCATATCCAGGTCATAGGCGGGGTGCGCCAAGCCATCGACATAACCGACGAAGTTGGCCGGCGTGGGACCGGGCAGGATGGTGATAGGCACATCCTGCGCCGCCACCATCGCCTCGTAATTCATGGCGTGCGCCACAGCTTTGCGCAGATTGAGGTCGCTGGTGTATTCGCCTTGGTTGTTCATCTTTAAGGTGTTGGTGAAGAAGCCACCATGCTGCTCCCAGACAAAACTATCGGACTCATCAATGTATTCGCGGTCGTTGCCAGCGATGGTATCGGCGATGTGCGTTTCACCGGCCAGCAGGGAATTGAGCTGCGTGGAGGCATCGCGCTGGATGATCCAGAAGAAACCGCCCAGATGGTCATCGCCCGTCCAGCCTGCCCAGTAATCCTCGACCGCGTTGAACTCGTACAAATTGCCAATCTCCCAGCGCCCTTGCGTGAAAGGACCAGAACCAGCCGCATTCTCCTTGAGGTAAGTCTGCCCCATGTCGTCGCCCAGGTTGGCTTCGACGATAGCGGGGTTGACCACGAAGAGTTGCGGCAGTGTGCCGATGAAAGGCGCATAGGGCTGCGTCAATGTAAATTGCACTGTGCGCGCGTCCAAAGCCTGCGCCGAGTTCTCGTCTGTTATCGTTTCCCAGCGCCAGGTGGGCGGACCAGAAATCGCCATCATGCGGTTGAAGCTGTAGACGACGGCTTCAGCCGTGACCGGGCTGCCATCGTGGAAGACAGCGTGGTCGTGCAGGCTGAATGTCCAGACCGTGGCGTCGTCGTTGACTTCCCAGCTTTCGACCAGGTGCGGCTGGGTGTCGCTGCCGCGGTAGATGAAGAGCGCGTCATAAAGACTGCGCAGCGCGGCGTTTATCGAGTAGTTCTCGCCCGTGGCCGGGTCAATGTTGTCGATATCCTGATTGCCGCCGTAGAGCAGGATGTTGTCCTGCGCGAAGGCGGTTGACGAGAGCAGGCATAGGCACAGCGCCAAGCCCAGCAATACAAATCGTTTGAACATGACTTCCTCCCAATTAAGATACGAATGGTATCGATTTGACCCGCGCACTATAACGCAGCCCGCGCAATTGTGCAATTCTATGCTAAATTCGGGAGTGGCGAATCTGCTGGGTACGCGTTGCTTTGCCCCCACCCCAAAAC
>VXNO01000009.1 GCA_009840575.1 Chloroflexota bacterium
GTGGTAAATTTGGGGTGGGGGCAAAATGGGCATTCTAGAGTCTCATTACTTACCTGCACTTACTGAGGCTTTGTAGTTGGCTCGCTGCATGCCTTACTTACACTTACTTCTGTTCCTCGATGTACTCCTTAAACTAGGCGCGCTCGGTGGTTAAACATTTGATGCGATTGCCCCGTGTGCCTCTGTGGCGGATATTGACGAATGGCGCGACTATCGCTAGGATTCAGTCTATTCGCTGGCTTGTCAATAGTTTGAGCGAGGTGACGCATGACCGAAAAAGCCAAAACAAGCCGCAGCAACAATCAGTTAATCATCGCGCTGGTGATTGCCGCCGCCGTCATCGCCGCGCTTGCTTTTGTTGTCTTGTCGAGCCAGGGTGGCAGCAGCAGCGACGGCAGCGCCTATGCCGATATCCCGCAGGCGCGCCAAGCTGATGGCGGCTTTGTGCTGGGCAGCGCCGATGCGCCCATAACCATTGTGGCATTCGAGGATTTCCTGTGCAGCCATTGCCAGCGCTTCAAGCCGACCGTCGACCAATTCATCGCCAAGTATGTAGCGACCGGCATGGCGCGCTTTGAATACCGCATCTTCCCGGCTGTGCATCCTGGCTATTCGCCTTTGGCGGGCAAGCTGGTGGAATGCGCCGATAGCTTGCGCCCGGGCTCATTCTGGCATGCCCACGATGTGCTCTTTGAAATCGCCAGCGCCCGCGCCTTCAGCGACCAGTCTTCGCGTACCTTCGCCGAAAGCATGGATATGTCTTATGCCGACTTGCTGGAATGCACTGCCGATGCCACGCAGGTCGATATCGACACGCAGCTAGGCACACAACTGGGCGTTACCGGCACGCCGACCATCATGGTGCGCTATGGCAGCAGCTCGCCCCAGCCCAACCCCTTCGGACGCCAAGCCAACCTCGATCAATTGAGCATGTTGGTCGAGCAAGCCGATCCCTAGAGCGAGAGTCAAAACGATGCGCTCTGTTGAATGGGATGCTGGCGCTCTCAAAATGATCGACCAGCGCGCTTTGCCCTGGCGGCTGGAATTTGTGCATCTGGAGACAGTCGCGCAAGTCGCCGAGGGCATCCGCAATATGACTGTGCGTGGCGCGCCGGCTATCGGGGCGACCGCGGCTTTTGGCATGGCGATTGCCGCCCGTGAATGCGCGGAAGACGACATGGCTGCTTTGCTGGTTTGCCTGGAGCAGCAGGGCGAATTGCTCAAGGCGGCGCGCCCGACGGCGGTGAACCTGGCCTGGGGGGTTGAGCGGCTGCTGGATGTCGCGCACAGTGGCGAATGCAAGACAGTGGACGAACTGCGCGAAACCATGCTGCTGGCGGCGCAACAGATCGCCGATGACGATGTCGCTATCAATCGGCGCATGGGAGGGCGCGGGGCGGCGCTGGTGAACAAGGGCGCGACCATCCTGCACCATTGCAACACCGGCGCGCTGGCTACAGTGGACTATGGCACGGCGCTGGGTGTCATCCGCGCGGCGCATGAAGATGGCAAGCAGCCGCATGTCCTGCTGGATGAGACCCGTCCGCGCTTGCAAGGCTCGCGGTTGAGCGCCTGGGAGCTGGAAGCGCTGGGCGTCAGCTATGCCATCATCCCGGATACAGCGGCGGGCTATTATATGCGCGAGGGCGAAGTCGATATCATTCTTGTCGGCGCGGATCGCGTCGCTGCCAATGGCGATATCGCCAACAAAATCGGCACTTATCAGCTGGCGGTGCTGGCGGCTGCGCACGACATCCCCTTTTATTGCGTCGCGCCGACCTCGACCATTGACCTGGCATTGCCCGACGGTGATGCCATCCCGATCGAACAGCGCGACCCGGTAGAAGTTACCACTCCTTATGGGGCGGCGATCGTGCCGGCGCATTTCAAGGCGCGCAACCCGGCTTTTGATATAACGCCGCACAGGTATGTAACCGGCATCGTAACCGAGCAGGGCATCGCCCGTCCGCCCTACACCGACAGCCTGGCGCGGGCAGTCGCGGGCTACGAACTTTGAACGAGACAGTCGCCATGCAAACATTAATCACCGGCTCGATCGCCTACGATTACTTGATGCGCTTCCCCGGTCGCTTTCAAGAAAATTTTTTGCCAGACGAACTGCACAATATGAGCCTCAGCTTCCTGGTCGATGACATGACCAAGCACTGGGGCGGCACAGCAGCCAACATCGCTTATACGATGGCGCTCTTCGGCGCGCGCCCCAAGCTGATGGGCACAGTCGGGCGCGACTTCGGCGATTATCGGCGCTGGCTGGAGGCGGCGGGCGTCGATTGCAGCGCTGTCATGCAACTGGACGAGGTTTTCACGGCGTCTTTCTTCTCCAACACGGACGAAGACAACAACCAACTGGCTTTCTTTTATGGCGGCGCGATGAACCTGGCGCGCAATTTTCGCATCAGCGCGGCGCTGAGGGAGCCGCCCGACCTGGCCATCATCTCTCCAAACGACCCCGTCGCCATGACCCAACTCTGCGACGAATGCCGACAAGAGGGCATTCCGTTCATCTTTGACCCTGGCCAGCAAGTCGCCCGCCTGGATGGCGCAGAGCTGCGGCGCGGGCTGGACGGCGCGTTTATGCTGATTATCAATATCTACGAAGCCAGCGTCCTGTATGAAAAAACCGGTCTCTCACTGGCTGACATCCGCGCGACTGTGCCGAATGTCGTCATCACCGAAAGCGAGCAGGGCTCGAGCTTGTATGCGGCTGGCGAAATCACGAAGGTGAAATCTTTCGCGCCGAGCCACATTGCCAACCCGACTGGCGCGGGCGATGCCTACCGGGCGGGCATGCTGGTCGGCTTGCAAAACGGACTGCCTTTGCGACTGTCCGCGCAGGTCGGCGCTTTGTGCGCGACCTATGTCCTGGAGCATATTGGCACGCAGACGCATCATTTTTCGCCGCGGGACTTTGTCGCGCGCTTTCGGGGCTTGGCGGACGACAGCGGACAGTTGGATGCGCTGCTGGGCTGAGGACATATCAGCGCGCCTGTGCTAGAATGCCCGCGTTTGTGGAGAAAACTACAGGAGTGCGCATGGCAATCGCAAGTGACATCAAAGATATTGAATTGGCGACTGGCGGTCGCTATCGCATCGAGTGGGCGGGGCAAGAGATGCCTGTGCTCGCGCAGATCCGCCAGCGCTTCGCAGAAGAGAAACCTTTGGCGGGCATCCGCATCTCCGCCTGCCTGCATGTTACCACCGAGACCGCCAACCTGGCGCAGACTCTGCAAGCGGGCGGCGCGGATGTCGTGCTGACGGCGTCCAACCCGCTCTCGACCCAAGACGATGTGGCGGCGTCGCTGGTGGCGCACAATGAAATCCCCGTTTATGCCATCAAGGGTGAAGACAACGAGACCTATTACCAGCACATTCACGCCGCGCTGGATCATCAGCCGCATATCACCATGGACGATGGCGCGGACTTGGTCGGCACGATCCACAAAGACCGGCCTAAGCTCCTGGATGGCATCGTCGGCGGCACCGAAGAGACGACCACCGGGGTCATCCGCCTGCGCGCGATGGCTAAGGACGGCGCGCTGCAATTCCCCGTCATCGCTGTGAATGACAGCGCGACCAAGCACCTGTTCGACAATCGCTATGGCACCGGGCAAAGTACCTTGGACGGCATCATCCGCGCCACGAATATCCTGCTGGCGGGGCGCGTGGTAGTGGTGGCGGGTTATGGCTGGTGCAGCCGTGGCATCGCCATGCGCGCCGCTGGTTTGGGCGCCAATGTCATCGTGACCGAGGTCAACCCCCTGCGCGCGCTGGAGGCGGTCATGGATGGCTACCGCGTCATGCCTATGCAGGAAGCCGCGCCCATCGGCGATATCTTCGTAACCGCCACTGGCGATATCCATGTGCTGGATACAGCGCATTTTCAAGCCATGAAGCACGGCGCGATTATCTGCAACAGCGGGCATTTTAATGTCGAAATCAACCTGGAGAGCCTGGCGGAACTGGCGGAAGGCCCGCCGCAGCGGGCGCGTCCGTTCGTCGACGCCTATCGCGTGGGTGGTCGCTCGATTTATGTGCTGGGCGAGGGGCGGCTCATCAACCTGGCGGCGGCTGAGGGGCACCCGGCGTCGGTCATGGATATGAGCTTCGCCAACCAGGCGCTGGCGGCGGAGTATATGCTGCGCCATGTCGATTCGCTTGCTGCGCAGGTCTACACCATCCCCGCCGACGTCGACCAGGAGATCGCCCGGTTGAAGCTGCAAGCCATGGGCGTGGGCATCGACACCTTGACAGCGCAGCAAGAAGCCTATCTCAACCAGTGGCAAGAAGGCACTTGAGCGGGGCGCGCCGGGCAGGAAGCCGATTGTGCGAATACTGATTACTGGCGCAGGCGGATTTGTCGGGGGGCATCTTTCCGCGCGCCTGGCGGCTGCCGAACCAGAGCCTACGCTAATCGGCACGACGCTGTTGCCCGGCGAGAATGTGCATCCCGCGCTGCACGAGTCGCGGCGGGTCAACCTGGTGGACGAGGCTGCGGCGCGCGCGCTGGTGGCGGATTGTCGCCCCGACTTCATCTACCATCTGGCGGCGCAAGCCTTCGTGCCGCGTTCCTTTGATGATCCCTGGGAGACGCTGGAGAACAACATCCGCGCCCAGTTGAATATCATCCTCGCGTGCCTGGCGCTGAAGATCCGCCCGCGTATCCTGGTCGTCAGTTCCGCCGAGATCTATGGCGCTGCCAGCGCCTCATCGTTGCCAATGGACGAAAGCGCGCCTATCCGCCCGACCAATCCCTATAGCGTCAGCAAGGTGGCGCAGGACATGCTGGCGCTGCAATATCACCTCAGCCATGACCTGCCCATCATGCGCGCGCGTCCCTTCAACCACATTGGTCCCGGTCAAAATGCTCGCTTCGTCGCGCCGGCTTTTGCCTTGCAAATCGCCAGAATTGAGGAAAAGCAGGCGGAAGCGGTTATCTATGTTGGTAACTTGTCGGCAAAGCGCGACTTCACCGATGTGCGCGATATTGTGCGCGGCTATCATTTAATCGCGGCGCGCGGCAAGGCGGGCGAAGCCTACAATATCGCCTCGGGTGTGGCGCGCAGCATCCAATCGCTGCTGGATACGCTCCTGGGCTTATCGGCAATTGACATTGAAACGCGCGTCGACCCCGCTCGTTTGCGCCCCGTCGATCTGCCCGAGATCCGCGGCGATGCGAGCAAGCTGCGCGCGGACACAGGCTGGCAACCGCGCTTATCATTCACAGAGACGCTGCGCGATGTGCTGATGGACTGCCGGCAGCGCGTCCAGCGAGGAGAAACCTAGATGGCGAAAAAAGCGCTGATTACCGGCATCACCGGACAAGACGGCTCCTACCTGGCGGAGTTCTTGCTACATAAAGGTTACCAGGTCTACGGCATGGTGCGGCGCACCAGCACAGTCCGCTATGAGCGCATCCAGCACATCCAGCCCGATATCCAGCTTGTCCAAGGCGATATGGGCGACCTCAGCAGCCTCATCACCGCCCTCAGCCAAGTCGAGCCGGACGAAGTCTATAACCTGGCGGCGCAGAGCTTCGTGCCGACCTCGTGGAATCAACCGGTCTTCACCGGCGATACCACCGGCTTGGGCGTAACGCGCCTGCTGGATGCCCTGCGCACAGTCAACCCGGCTATCCGCTTTTACCAGGCATCAAGCAGCGAAATGTTCGGCAAAGTGCGCGAAGTCCCCCAGCGGGAAAGCACGCCCTTTTATCCGCGCAGCCCCTATGGCGTCGCCAAGGTTTATGGGCATTGGATCACAGTGAATTACCGCGAAAGCTACGACCTCTTCACCTGCAGCGGCATCTTGTTCAACCACGAGTCGCCGCGGCGGGGTTTGGAATTTGTTACCCGCAAAGTTACTTATCATGCCGCCAAGATCAAGCTGGAGCTGGCGAATGAGATTCGCATCGGCAACCTTGATTCCCAGCGTGACTGGGGCTTCGCCGGCGATTATGTAAAAGCCATGTGGCTGATGCTGCAGCAAGACGAGCCGGACGATTATGTCATCGCCACGGGGCAGACGCATTCGGTGCAGCGCCTGCTGGAAGTCGCCTTTGGGCATGTCAGGCTGCATTGGCGCGATTATGCCGTGCAAGACCCGCGCTTCATGCGGCCCGCCGAAGTCGACCTGCTGGTGGGTGACCCCGGCAAAGCGCGCGAAAAGCTGGGCTGGCAGCCGCAAGTCAGCTTTGAAGACTTGATTGGCATGATGGTCGAGGCTGACCTGAAGAAGCTGCGCGACAACCCCGACCAGGTCATCTGATGCCAGCGCCGCTGGTCGATACGCACTGCCACCTCAACTTCCAGCGCTTTGATGAAGACCGAGCCGCTGTGCTGCAGCGCGCGTATGAGGCGGGGGTCGAGCGCATCATCATCCCCGCCATCGACCTGTCCAGTTGTATAGAAGCCCTGCAACTGGCGGAGGCGCAACCGAGCCTCTACGGTGCGGTCGGCATCCATCCCAACAGCAGCCGTAGCTTTGATTCCAGTAGCATCGACAGACTGCGTGAATTTGCCGCCCAGCCCAAGGTCCTGGCTATCGGCGAGATTGGGCTGGATTATCATTGGGACAAAAGTCCAAGAGCCGCGCAAGTCCGCGCGCTGGAAAAACAACTGGAGCTGGCGGCTGAGCTGGCGCTGCCTGTCATCATCCACAACCGCGAAGCCAGCGCGGATATCATCGAGATATTGGCGGATTGGGCGGCAACCGCGCGCGCTCGCCTGGGCAGACGGTTGGGCGTGCTGCATTCTTTCTCAGCATCGGCTGAAATCGCTGAACACGCCATCGAACTGGGTTTCTATCTCGGCTTCACTGGACCCTTGACATTCAAGAAAGCCAGCCAACTGCGCGAGGTCGCCCGCCAGACGCCGGTTGAGCGGCTGCTGGTCGAGACGGACGCGCCCTTCCTCGCCCCTGTGCCCCGGCGTGGCAAACGCAATGAGCCGGCTTGGCTCTGCCATATCAACGCGCGGCTGGCGGCATTGCATGGCATGACTGTCAAACAGATGGCGCGACAGACGACGCGCAACGCAGAGACCTTGTTTGCGCTCTCGTAAACGGGCAAAACCTGCTACACTGCCAATAGAGTGCTGACCACGGGGAGCACGTCTTGCTCGATTTGTCCATCATCATCGTGAGTTGGAATGTGCGCGATATGCTGGCTGCCTGCCTGGACAGTTTGCAGCGGGCGCAGCTCTCGTTTGATGGCGCGGATGAGGGATTGCCCAGCGCCGAGATCATCGTGGTTGATTCAGCCAGCAGCGATGGCAGCGTCGACATGCTGCGCGAAAGCTATCCGACTGTGCAGTTGCTGCCGCAAGCGCAGAATCTCGGTTTCTCGCGTTGCAACAACATTGGCTTGGCGTGGGCGCGGGGGCGTTTCATCCTGCTTTTGAACCCGGATACGGAGGTGCAGCCAGGGGCAATCGGCGCGCTGCTGGACTACCTGCATGAAAATCCGGACGCCGGCATCATCGGTCCGCACACGCTCAACAGCGATGGCAGCCACCAATCGACGCGGCGGCGCTTCCCGAATCTGTTGACGGGCATATTTGAAAGCACCTGGCTGGCGGGCTTCGCGCCGGCACGGGTGGAGCGCGACTATCGGCTGCTGGATACGGAGGACAGCGGGGTACTGGATGTCGACTGGGCGCAAGGCTCGGCGCTATTGCTGCGGCGAGAAGTTTACTGCGCCATCGGCGGGCTGGACGAAGGCTATACTATGTATTATGAAGAGCTGGATTATTGTCGGCGCGCCAAGCAGGCGGGCTGGCGGGTGGTTTATCATGGTGGCGCGTTTATCACGCATCATGGCGGGCAATCCAGCCAGCAAGCCGTGAGCCTCACACAGCTTCATTTTCATACCAGCAAGCTGCGTTACTTCCGCAAATACCATGGTTTTGCCGCCTATGCGCTGCTGCGGGGGCTGCTGCTGGCGCAATTTGGCTGGCAACTGGCACTGGAGAGCCTGAAGGGCGCGCTCGGGCACAAGCGCGAGCTGCGGACACGGCGCGCCCGCCACTATTGGCATGTGCTGCGCAGCGGCTTAAAAGCCGAGCCATGAGAGTCGGCATGATTAGCGGCGAATACCCGCCCATGCCCGGCGGCGTCGGCGATTTCACGCGCAAGCTCGCCCAGCGCCTGCGGCAACAGGGACACGATGTACAACTGCTTTGTGGAGTGGGTTGCCAGGATGATAGCTTGCCAATCAGCACAGTCGCGGCTTGGGGGATGCGTGGCACGATGTCCGCGCGCGCCTGGGTGCGCCGCATCCAGCCTGATGTGGTCAATTTGCAATTTCAAACCGCCGCCTATGCCATGTCGCCCTGGGTGCATTTTCTGCCCCGGCTCATCGACTCGCCCTTTATCACCACTTTTCATGATTTGCGCTTTCCGTACTTGTTCCCAAAGGCGGGGCGGCTGCGCGACTGGATCGTCATGCACCTGGCGCGCGCATCGACCGGCGTCATCAGCACCAATCAAGAAGACTTTGCCCGCTTGCAGGCTCTGCCGCAGCGGCGCATCATCCCTATCGGCAGCAGCATCGCCCCCCAGCGGCTATCAGCGGCGCTGCGACTGCAAATGCGGCAGGAGCTAGGCGCGCAGCCAGGCAGCTTTGTGCTGGGGCATTTCGGTTTTGTAAATGAACTAAAAGGCATCGACTACCTACTGGAAGCGATTGCAGGGCTGCGCAGGCAGGGATGCGACTTGCGGCTGGCCTTCATCGGTGGCAGCGAAGAATCCGACTATGCGTCGCGGCTGGACGCTGAGATCGAAGGCCTGGGGCTGGGCGATGCGCTGCACTGGACAGGTTACCTGGACGAAAGCGAAGTGGCTGCCTGGCTGGGCGCGGTCGACCTGGTGGCATTGCCCTTTGCGGATGGCGCTTCGTATCGGCGCAGCAGCTTGATCGCCGCCATCGGTTTGGGCTGCGCCATCCTCACCACGCAGCCCGCCATTGCCGTGCCAGCCTTCCAGCATGGCGACAATTTATGGTTAGTAGAGCCGCGCTCTGGCGAGGCAATCGCGCAAGGCATCGCCGCGCTGATGACGGACACAGAGCGAATACAGCAATTGCGGGCGGGAGCGAGCCAGTTGCGGAGCTGCTTCGATTGGGATTTGATCGCCAAAGATAGCGCCGATTTCTATCGAGAAGTGATTGGCGGGCGGCGATGAGCAGCTTGCGCAGGCTGGGCAAAAATGTGGATGCGCAGGCGATAGGCGCGTTGATTGTGCTGTGGCTGTTTTTCTTCTGGCGTCTCTTCACGCCGGTCGCGGAAGACCAAGCCTCGCTGGCAAAAGGCGATTTCAGCGGACAGTTCGTCGCCTTTGGCGGCTATCAATATCAGCGCATGACGCAGGGGGAAATCCCGCTGTGGAACCCGTATAACAACGGCGGTTTGCCTTTCATCGCTGATACGCAAGCCGCAGTATTCTATCCGCCGCGCTGGCTGACCATCGGGCTGAGCTACCACCTGGGCGGTTGGACATACAACTCGCTGCAGTTGGAGATGGCTTTCCATGTGCTGATGGGCAGCTTGCTGATGTATGGATTTATGCGGCGACTGACGCGAGGCAGCGCCTACAGCCCCCTGGCTGCCTTGATTGCCGCGCTGGTCATCGGCTATGGCGGCTACCTGACCGGCTATCCACCGCTGCAGCTGGCGGTCTTGGAAGCCGCGATATGGTTCCCGCTGATGGCTCTGGGCATATTAGAAGCCACGCGCGGAGCCTCGCTCTCGCCGCAATTTCTGGCGCTGGCGGGCGTCGGCTTGGGCATGTCCTGGCTGGCGGGGCATCCCCAGACGAGTTTCTTGCTCACCTACCTGAGCGGGGCTTACCTGGCTTATCGCTGCTATGCGCTGCGGCTGGGCTGGCGGCGATTTTTCTTGAGCATGGCGCTCTTCGCGGCGGTTAGTTTCGGTGTCACGGCGGTTACCATGCTGCCGGGCTTGGAATACTTGCAATACACTTCGCGCAGCGGCTTGGGTTTCGCGGCAAAAGGGCATGGCTTCCCTTTCCAGGATATCGCCCAATTCGTCTTCCCGGGTTCGGTCAGCCAATGGTCGCCGCTGTATGTGGGTTTGCCGGCACTGTTTTTTATTGCAGTCGCCTTGCGCCAGGGTCCGCGCGAAAGCCGCTTTTGGCTGGCTGTGGCGCTGCTGAGCTTGCTGCACAGCCTAGGCGACAAGGGCGTCCTCTACGACTTGACTTACAATTTCGTGCCCGGTCTGCGCTACTTCCGCGGGCAAGAGCGGGCGGCGGTCCTCGTCGCCTATAGCCTGGCTACATTGACCGGGCTGGGGATGGCGACACTTGCCAATATGCCCAACCACGCTCAGCGGCTGCGAATGCTGCGCTATTGGTTGAGGTTCACTTGCCTGCTAGCGGCGATTGCGCTGGCGGTTTTGGTTGCCTGGACGGTGGACTCGCGGGCTTGGGGCGGCTTCGTGGAGGTCGCGGCACGTAGCGCGATTGTGGCGGCGGCCGCGTATATTGTCTTGTCGCGCTTTGCCGCTACGCCCAAGATCGCCACATTCCAGGTGGCATTGGTCACGCTGATTGTCTTTGAACTCTTCGCCGTCAACATGGATCACCCCGCCAATTTTGACGACAAGCCGCACAACGAGCAGCTGAGCATGAGAGCGCCCCGCCTCGTGCAGCAGGCGCTGGACGACAGCAATGGCGGGCAGCCTTTCCGCGTCGATGGTTTTCGTGGTCTGCGCGAGAACAATGGCAGCCTGTATGGCTTAATGGATATGCGCGGCATCAGCCCGCTGTTTCTGAATTGGGTGGGCAGGCTGGTCTTCATTGATTATGTCGAAAATCCGCTGGCTTGGGAGCTCTTCGCCGTCAACTATGTCTACAGCGAAAAAGCGCAGTTGTCGGTAGAAACGACAATTATCGACGAGGGGCATGACAGCCTGGGCGCGATTTACCTGCACAAATTGACCGACCCGCGCCCCTTTGTCATGCTGATGAGCGATGTGGCGGTCGCCAATAACAACGAATGGATGATGGAATATATGGGCGATATTCGCTTTGATGAGCGCGAGAAAATCGTTATGCAGCGCGCCCCCCGCCTGCCCCTGCCCGCCACAGCCAGCGGACAAGCCACAGTCCTGAGCTTCGCGCCAGAAGAAATCATTATCGGAGTCGATAGCCCCGACAATACGGTTCTGTCAGTGTCGCTGCCGGACTATGTCGGCTGGCGAGCGCGAATAAATGACGAACCAACCGAAATCATCCGCGCCTATGCAGCTTTGATGGCGCTGGAAATCCCGGCTGGGCAGCACATCATCACCTTGAGTTTCGCGCCGACTTCGTATGCCTTGGGCGCGGCTATCAGCGCGCTGACCTGGCTGTGCCTGTGCTTGCTTTGGCTGGCGGGATTGAGACGGAGATAAAGATGCGCGCAGCCACAGCCACGCAGATTTGGATCAGCCAGCGGGAGCGCCGGCAGTATGCGCTGGCGGTCGGCTTGGGGCTGGGCCTGGCAGGCGCGGGGCTGGGTTTGATGATTGCCGTGTTGGGGCCGCTGCTGGCATTGGCGGCGCTGCTCGGCGGGCTGGCTGGCTTGTATGTCATCACTGAGCTGCGCGCGGCGCTTTACGCCATCATCGCCACGGTGCTGCTGCTGCCTTTTGGCGTCTTCCCGGTCAAAATCGCGCTGACGCCGACTCTGCTTGACCTGGCATTCGCGGGCTTTTTGCTGGTTTATGTGATGGGCTGGATGCGCGGCGAGCGGGCAGGTCTGCGATTCGCGCCGCCCCAAGCCATGATCGCCGTCTATGTCATGTGGCTGATCTTCGCTTTCGCTTTGGGATTGCGCCATGCGCCGCCCACCTCGACCGCCATCCGCCAGTTCGCCGAGACCTTGCTGAGCATTTCGCTGGTCTTCATCCTGGTGGACTTGCTGCATGACCGCGCCATGCTGCGGCGGCTGGTGCTGGTTGTCCTGCTGCTGGTGGGGGCGCAGGCGATGTTGGCAGTCGCCCTGTATG
Source organism: Chloroflexota bacterium (assembly GCA_009840575.1). Lineage (GTDB taxonomy): Bacteria > Chloroflexota > Anaerolineae > Aggregatilineales > Phototrophicaceae > UBA6055. The sequence goes on from VXNO01000009.1 coordinate 12,027, forward strand.
CCGCGCCAGACAGTTTTGCCGAGGCGCTGCTGGTGCGGCTCTCACGCATTGGTTATCCCGACGGCGGCGTCATCCGCTATATCGAAGATAATCCGGCCCTGGGCGAGCGCGCCATCGGCACTTGGGTCGACCCCAACGCGCTGGGTGGCATTCTTGCCAGCGCCGCGGCGATGATCGCGCCCCAGCTATTTTCTCGGCAGCCCGTATTGCGCTCGCGCTGGCTGACGCGGCTAGTCTGCGCGGCGACCTTCCTGGCGCTGCTGCTCACCAATTCGCGGGCGTCTTTTGTGGCGCTGGCGGTTGGCTTGCTGGCGATGGCGCTGCTGCATTATCGGCGCTTGCTGCCGCTGCTGCTGCTGGGCGGGCTGCTCTTCTTCTTGCTACCCCAGACGCAGTCCTTTGTCGAACGGCTGCGGCAAGGCTTCGCGGGGGAAGACCTGGCTGTGCAGATGCGCATTGGCGAAACAAGCGATTCGCTGCGTTTGATCAGCCGCTATCCACTGGTCGGCGTCGGCTTCACGGGCAGTCCCGATATCGACATCTACACCGATGTTGCCAACCTGTATCTCATCATGGCAAACCAGATTGGGCTGACTGGCTTGCTGATCTTCTTGCTGACGATGGCGAGCATTTTCGTTTATGGCGAGCGCGCCTGGCGCTTTGTCAAGTCAGCGCCGGATTTCGCCGCTATCCACCTGGGCTATCACGCCGCGCTGCTGACGGCTTTGGTGAATTCCGCCGCCGACCTATATTTCTTCCGCCTGGATTTTCAGTCCTCGATCACCTGGTTTTGGTTGATCGTGGCGCTGTGCATCGCCAGTTCGCGCTTGTCTATTCCCCAGGCGCGGGGCAAAAAAGCCGCTATTGCCAGCGCTAGCAGCTTGCTGTAAGATGCTCGGCGACAATTCAATCTGCGCTTTCCGCTCCAGGCTTTCGCTGGCTTGGGGCTGCAACCCGAGGAAAGGAACTCGCCATGCGGGATTACGAACTCACCTTTATCGTCCGCATTTTGCCCTCAGACGAAGAAGTCAACCAAGCTATCGACCAGGTCATCAGCTTCATTGAACTGGGCGAGAATGGCGTCGTCAAGAGCGTCGACCGCAAGATCTTTGGGCGTCGGCGCCTCGCCTATCAGATTGAGGGACAGCGCGAGGGACACTATGTTTTCATTCGCGCCGCCATTAACCCTGAGCATATCGACGAATTGGAAACCGAGCTTAAGCTGTTCGACTCCGTCTTGCGCTATTTGTTGGTGCATGATGAAGGTCCAGTCAAGGCATCCGAGCGCAACCGATAACCCTAGCAGGAGGCAAGCCCAGTGAGCGCCAATACCCGACCCGGCCAAAGCCGAAGCAGTTCCCGACCGCCCCGCCGCCGTGGCTACCAAGGTCGTCGGCGCGGCCGGCGTGGCAAGAGCAGCTATTGCCCCAAAGGGCGCTGCTTTGATTACAAAGACATCGATATCCTCTCGCGTTTCATCAACGAGAGCGGCAAGATCAAGCCGCGCCGACAGACGGGCAATTGCGCGCGCTGCCAACGCCAACTGGCGCGCGAAATCAAACGCGCCCGACACTTGGCGCTGCTGCCTTATGTCTCCGCTGACTGACCGCTTGAGGAGCACGCAGCCCTATGTCCAAACGCGCGCAAACCACCGGTGCCCCCAAACGCAGAAGACGCCGCCAAAGCACGGCGGATGGCAGCCCCGCCAGCATCCAGCAAGGGGCTGAATACCGAAGCCGTGCCGAGCAAGAAGCCATTTTGCAGCGGCGCGTCATCCGCGGCAGCATCATCGCCGCCATCGCGCTGGCGCTGCTGGTCGTCGGCGCATTTGTCGTCGAGCAATTGATCATCCCCAGCCAGACAGTCGCCCAAGTCAACGGCGAGCCAATCAGCGTCGACGAGTTCCGCCAAGCCTACCTGTTTGAGCGCAACCGCCTGCTGCTGCAGCTGAACCAAGTCGAAAGCGCCGGCTTTGACCTGCAACAACTGGCGCAGCAAGAGCCCTACCGCACCTGGATCAACGAAGCCAATGTGCCCGACCAACTGGGCTTGCGCGTCATAAATGACCTGGTTGATGAGCGACTGCTGGCTGCTGAAGCGGCTGCCCGTGGCATAGCCGTCGATGATGCCGACATCCAAAACGCGGTCGAGGACTATTTCGGCTTCGACCCCACGGCTGTGGCGCAAATTGGCATGGAGCCGTCCGCCACGCCCGAACCAAGCATCACGCCGACGCCTTTCGTTTCGCCCACGCCGACCGCCACGTCACAGCCGACAGCGACGCCCGACCCCGATGCCACCGCAGCGCCCACCGGCACGCCAACAATCACACCGCAGCCGACCGTGGTTGATCCCACGCAGACCGCTGACGAAGTCCGCGAAAGCTTCGAGCAGAACCAGAGTGACTACCGCGCTTACTTCGACCGTGCCGGCGTCAACAGCGAGACTTATGACCAGTTCTTCGCGCAGAACGCTTTGGAAAACCGGCTGGCAGAGGCTCTGCTGCCCGATGACACGCCGCTGATTTACGCGGATGTCCGCCACATTTTGGTCGAAGACGAGGCGACGGCATTAGCGGCGCTGGAGGCATTAAATGCGGGCGAGAGCTTCGCGGCGCTGGCGAGCGCCATCTCCACCGACAGCGGCAGTGGACGGCGTGGCGGCGAGCTGGGCGAGAGCTTCATCGGCAATTACGTGCGCCCCTTCCGCGAAGCAATCGCCAACGCGGAAATCGGCGCGTTGGTCGGTCCCGTCGAAAGCGAATTTGGCTTCCACATCTTGCAAGTGCGACACAAAGAAGAACGGACTGGCGCAGACCAGGACTCGCAACGGGAACGGGCTCGCCAAAGCGAGCTGAACGACCTGCAAGAGCAACTGCGCGAAGACAACAGCGACAGCATCGAAATCTACGATAGCTGGCTGGATTACATGCCGAGCGCGTAACTCCCCCCACTCCGAGCCCCTCCCCGAAGCATCAGGGAGGGGAGCCAAATCCAAAGGACTCGGCGTTTCTACCAGAGATTTCCTACTGGGTAGAATCAAGAAAGTAATGCGAAGATCCAGGAATGAATGTAGGGGCGGTCCTTGGCTCGTCCCTACAGATTTCATTCTCACGACTTACTTGGTTTTACTTCTGCGCCATAGCACTCAGCCGACTGCCGATATGCCCTGCTCCAGCAATTGCGCCTGCAAATCCGCCAGAGCGCCTATTTCCAGCGATTCCAAGCGCGCCAACTGTCCGGCGATTTTGGTCGCCAGTTGCTCATATACGGCATAGGCTTGCGCGGTGGGAGCGAACTCGCCCAGCCCTACCACCGATGGCAAACCCGCCAGCCGCCGCAGCAAATCTCCGCCCTGGTTCACCCGTCCCGCCCAGCCAGCCTCCAAGCCGGGGATGAATAAGCTGCGCTCGATTTCCAGCAAGTCCGCGCGCAGTGCCGCCCGCCCCTGCTCGGTTACTGCTGGGAGCTGAGGCGCATCTTCACGAGACGCCAGAGCGTCGAGTTGCCTGCGCAGCCGGCGCAGCTTGTTGATGGCGCGCGTGGCTTCGCTGTAAGTGGCATAAATCTGTTGCAGCAGGTCGAATTGCACATTCAAGTCGGCTTGGCTGGCGGAGGAAGTGGCATCTCGTAGCAGTTGGATGGGCTGGGTCTGCGTGAAATCGCCGATGCTCAGCGTTACTTGATAATCGCCAGGCACGACGGTCGGTCCTGGCATGCGCTCAAACTGCGCATCATCGCCATCCAGCCTGGGCGAATAGGGCAGTCGCATATCCCAGACAAAGCGATTCCAACCCGCCCGCGCCGGGATGCGCAGCACATTCCCGGGTTTGGTTTTGCCATTTTCGCTTGCAGGGTTGAGCGAAGTGAATTCACGCAGGGTGTTGCCAGCCGCGTCTTCGATGCGCAGGGATATGGGCGCTGCTGGCTGCGCATCCAGCCAATAGGTCAGCAGCAAGCCGCGCGGCAGGTTTTCGCCCGAATCCAGGAAGCGCCGTTCGACATCGTTCTCTGGCGATTTGCTGTGCGTATAGGCGGCGGATATGCCCGTCGAGCTCATATAGGTCTTGCCCGGCTGGTCGATGAGCCGGCGCGCGTCAATGCTCTCCAGCAGACGCTGCGTCGGGCGTGGCTTCAACAGTCTATCCGCGTTGGGAGAATCGGCAACGCACTGATGCAAGCGCGATACATCATCAAATATCCAGAATGCCCGTCCGTGCGTGGCCGCGATTAAATCGCCGCGTTTCAGCGCCAGGTCATACACCGGCGTCACCGGCAAGTCCAATTGCAGTGACTGCCAGCTTTCGCCATCATCAACCGAGAAGTAGACGCCCGTCTCCGTGCCGGCATAGAGGAAACCTTCGCGTTCGGGGTCGCAGCGGATGACGCGCGTGAAATCATCGCGGGGGATGCCGGCATCAATGCGCTGCCAGTTCTGCCCATAATCGGCTGTTTTGTACAAGTAAGGACAATAATCGTCCAGCTTGTAGCGCAGGCAGGCCATGTAGGCGCTCCCAGCCTGCTGCGGTGAAGCCTCGATGCAATGCACATAAGACCACTCCGGCAGTTGCGGCGGCGTGATATTTTGCCAGCTTTCGCCGGCATCGCGGGTGATGTGCAGCAAGCCGTCATCGCTGCCCGCCCACAGCACACCGTCTTCATGCGGGGATGCGGCCAGCGCCGTTACGGTCGCGTAGACTTCGGCAGCGCCCACATCGCGGTTGATGGGACCGCCGCTGATACCCAAGGTAGCTGGGTCGGCGCGGGTCAGGTCGGGGCTGATGGCTTGCCAACTCGCGCCTTCATCGCTGGATTTGTAGACGCGGTCGCCACCGATATACAAGTCATGCGGCGGGAAGGGCGAAAACAGGATCGGGTAAGTCCAAGCGAAGCGCTGCTGCAAGTCGTTGGCTGCCTCGCCAAAGCTCTGCAGGGGCATGGTCGTAACCAGGCGCAATTGTTTGCTGGCGTGGTCATAGCGCTGCAGGGCATTGCCGCCACCGGGCGAGCTGCCGATTGCGCCAACGAAGACGATATTGTCATCATCGGGCTTGGTAGCGATGAAGCCGCTTTCGCCCGTGCCCGCGATGAAGCAATCTTGCCACAAGATGGAGCTTTTGCTGCTGCGGCTGGGCACGGCGATGGAGCTGTTGTCCTGCTGCGTGCCATAGACATGATAGGGGTGGCGGTCGTCCGTGCAGAGGCGATAAAACTGGGCGGTGGGCTGATTGAAGATACTCGACCAGCTCGCGCCGCCATTCAAGGACACACAGGCACCGCCATCGTTGCCTTGCACCATGCGCAGGGGATTCTTGGGGTCGATCCACAAGTCGTGATTGTCGCCGTGCGGAGTGCCGACTTGCGCGAATGATTTACCCGCGTCAATCGACTTCCACAGGCGCAGGTTGTTGACCCAGACGGTGTCGGCATCCTGCGGGCAGGCGGTGAGGTGCATGTAGTACCAACTGCGCGAGGTGATATCGAAGTTGCGGGCGGTGAAAATCCAGCTATCGCCGTAATCATCGGAGCGGTACATGCCTTGCTGCTGTTCGTGCTCGATCAAGGCATAGACGCGCCCGGGCTGGGCTGGCGAGGCAGCAATGCCGATCTTGCCCAGGGTGCCCGCGGGCAAACCCGGCTGGCTGGAGATGTTCTGCCAGCTATCGCCGCCGTCCAGCGAGCGCCAGATGCCGCTGTCTTCGCCGCCGCTTTGGATGGTGTGGAAGTCGCGCCGCGCTTCCCAGATCGAGGCATAGACGATGCGCGGATTGTTCTGGTCGATGCTCAGGTCAACCGCGCCGGCTTTGTCGCTGACAAAGAGCACGCGCTGCCAGCTAGCCCCGCCATCCCGCGAGCGAAAGACGCCGCGCTGGTCATTGCGCCCGAAAGCGTGTCCCAAGGCCGCTACAAAGACCGTATCCGGGTCTTGCGGGTGGATGCGCAGCTTGCCGATATGCCGCGTATCGCCCAAGCCGCAATGCTGCCAACTGCGCCCGCCATCGCTGGATTTGTAGACGCCATCGCCATGCGAAACATCAATGCGGATGGTCGCCTCGCCCATGCCCGCGTAAACGATATTGGGGTCGCTTTGGCTGACCGCCAGCGCGCCGACCGAGCCGGTTTTGAAATAGCCATCGGTGATATTTTGCCAGTATTGCCCGGCATCGTCGGTCTTCCAGACGCCGCCCGCGCAAGCGCCAAAATAGAAGGTGCCGATCTCGCTAGGGTGCCCGGCGACCGTGACGACGCGTCCGCCACGGAAGGGTCCAATGCAGCGCCAATGCCCGATGTTGTCCAGGGGAATGCTCATAGCACAATCCTTTGCTGCCAGTTGGGTGCAGGTTGCGAAGGATTGTAGCGCAACTAAGGCTTGGCTGCAGCGTAGATAGTTCCAGTGCTAGGAAACTACGGCGTGGCTATGAACGCGAAGCATGGATGGTGGTGCGGTGCCAAGACTTATCCGCTGAAGTGCAAGTATTGCGGGAATATGATTTTCCACTTCAGCTGTGATTGCGGCAGTTCTCTTTTGTTTGACGAATTGGGAAAGCCTTGGCCATTGCATAGCTGCACTGACTATGTTGCCGGTAAGGAGCGATTTCGCTTGGGCAAAGAGACAGTAGCGATTGCGGAGCTATGGAATCATGGCATCCAAGCCGAGCACTTACAGAGTTCACTGCACGGGTTGCTTGGAAGCCACCTCACAAACGAGAATCTTAAGCGCTTGCCAGACATAATTGAGCAAAGTATAGAGAAACAATACGCCGACAGTGTGAGAAAGTCCGCAACTGATAGCAAACGACATGCCAAACGATCACTACAGGTAATCCGACAGGATGCCTATCATGGTGCCAAAACGTGCGAAGTTGGCATCGTTACAGAAGTGATACCAAATGCCAGTATCGCAAAGAAAGCCGGACTTGAAAACAACTCGCTGGGCTTGAGAGCATTAGGAGATTGGGCACGCAAGAAACTGACACAGCTCACTATCCATACTGGCGCATTAGGCGAAGATGAGACCGATAGTTGTAGCTTCACATTCTTCGTCGATGAAGCAATCGTAAACCAAAATAGGATTGTGCGCGATTGTACCGTTTCTGTCAAACTACGCGGAATTGTTATTTTGTCCCGCTACCCTATCTGGGTTTGCAAAGAACTGGTTGACCTTATCGACAAGCAGCTTTGAGTAGTCCCAGATTTTGCCTTAGTCAATCACTCTAGCTTACCCAAACCCAATACCCGCGCCACGATGGGTCGCAGGCGCTCGATTGCGGATTCGTCCATCTGCTCGCGGCCGGTCGCCAAAGCCGCATCCAGCGCTCGATGCGCCGGCAATTCCAGCGCCTCGTCCAACTGCGCGACCGCCTGCACCAGCGCCGCCTGCACATAGCCGATATTCGCCGCCAACTGCTGGATGACGATGTCGCTGGTGGTATCTTCGCTCTCGCTACGCCAGCAATCATAATCGGTAACATGCGCCAGGGCGGCATATTCGATCTCGGCTTCACGCGCCAGGAAGGCTTCGGGCGCGGCGGTCATGCCGATGATGTGGCAACCCCAGCGCTGAAAGAGGCGGCTTTCGGCGCGGGTGGCGAAGCGCGGACCGTCTTCGATCAAAAAGCAACCACCGCGATGCACAGTCGCGCCGGCGCTCTCAGCGGCATCAGCCAGCAGGCTGCGCAGGTATTCGCCGAAGGGGTCCGCCACCGAGACATGCGCGACCAACCCACGGTCAAAAAAACTGCGCGCGCGGGTGTGGATTGTATAATCAATTAACTGGTCGGGCGTGACGAGGTGGCCCGGCGCATAGTTCTCTTGCAGCGAACCGACCGCATTCACACCGATGATAAAGCGCGCGCCCAGTTGCTTGAGCGCATAGATATTAGCGCGGTACGGAAGAGCGTGGGGCGCCAGGGTATGCCCCTCGCCGTGCCGCGGAACAAAAGCCACGCGCTTGCCGGACAAACTGCCGATACGGATGGTGCCGCTGGGCTTGCCAAAAGGCGTATCCATGTCGACTTCGCGCACATCGCTGATTTCGGGCAGGTTGTATAGTCCCGAGCCGCCGATGACGCCGATTTTGACTGCTTCCATGCTGCTATGCCTCCTTTTTCTGCGCCTGCTTACAGCGGTCACGCGCTAGCATGTCCGCCAGGTAGCGCCCTGTATAACCTGGACAAGCCGCCACCTGTTCGGGACTGCCTTGCGCGACGATTTGTCCGCCGCCATCGCCGCCTTCTGGTCCCAAATCAATGATATGATCGGCTACTTTGATGATATCCAAATTATGTTCGATGACGACGATGGTGTTGCCCGCGTCCGCCAGCCGCTGCAGCACAGCAATGAGCCGCGCCACATCATAGGCGTGCAAGCCGGTGGAAGGCTCGTCCAGGATGTACAGGGTGTGCCCGGTGGCGCGTTTGGATAATTCGCGGCTAAGTTTGATACGCTGCGCTTCGCCCCCGCTGAGGGTCGTGGCGGGCTGCCCGATGCGGATGTAGCCCAAGCCGACCGCCGCCAAGGTCTCCAGCTTGCGGCGGATGCGCGGCAAGTTGGCGAAGAACTCCAGACCTTCCTGCACGCTCATCGCCAGCACCTGGGCGATGGACTTGTCTTTGTATTTCACTTGCAAAGTTTCGCGGTTGTAGCGTGTGCCATTGCAGATTTCACAAGGCACATAGACATCGGGCAGGAACTGCATTTCGATGCGGATAAGCCCCTGTCCCTCGCAGTGTTCGCAACGTCCGCCACGCACATTAAAGCTGAAGCGGCCCGGCTTGTAACCGCGCGCCTTGCTTTCAGGAAGTTGGGCGAAAAGCTGGCGAATGTCGTCGAAGAGCTTGGTATAGGTGCCGGGGTTGCTGCGCGGCGTGCGGCCAATCGGGCTTTGGTTGATATTGATAATTTTGTCGATATGCTCCGCGCCATGCAGGGAATCGTGCTCACCGGCGCGCAGACGGCTGCGGTTGATCAATTGCGCCAGCCGGGTATACAGCGTATGCACGACCAGCGACGATTTTCCGCTGCCGCTGACGCCAGTAACGCAGATGAAACAGCCCAGCGGGAAGTCAACGCGGATGTCCTTGAGGTTGTTGGCGCGCGCCCCGTAGATGCTCAACAGCTCGCCCGAGCCCGCCCGCCGTGACTCGGGCAAGGGGATTTCAAAGCGGCCCGCCAGGTAGTTGCCCGTGCAGCTAGCGTGGTTGGCGGCGACTTGCTTGGGGCTGCCTTGCGCAACCAACTGACCGCCATGTTCGCCCGCGCCAGGACCCAAGTCAATCAGCCAATCGGCGCTGCGCATGGTCTCTTCGTCATGCTCGACCACCAGTACGCTGTTGCCCAGGTCGCGCAAGCCGATTAAGGTGTCGATGAGCCGCCGGTTGTCACGTTGATGCAAGCCGATAGAAGGCTCGTCCAGCACATACAGGACGCCCGTGAGCTGGCTGCCGACTTGGGTGGCCAAGCGGATGCGCTGCGCCTCTCCCCCGCTCAGGCTGGCGGCGCTGCGAGCCAGCGTCAAGTAATCCAAGCCGACATTGCACAAGAAGCCGATACGGGCGGTCAATTCTCGCAGAATCTGCCGGGCGATATGCTGCTCGCGCGCGGATAGGATTGCCTGCGCGCCTTGTAACGAGGAGACCCAGCGCTGCAGCTCGCCGATGGGTTTGGAAGTAACATGATGAATGTTGAGCCCGCCGATAGTAACTGCCAGCGAGGATGCGCGCAGTCGTTGCCCCTTGCAGCTGCGGCAGGGGATCTCACGCATGGTCTGCTGGATGCGCTCGCGGATGCCTTCGGAGCTGGTCTGCTGATAGCGGCGCTGCAAGTTGGGGATGACGCCTTCGTAGCGCGTCGACCAAGTGTGTTCCCTTCCTGATGAGTGCAAGTAGGTTACTTGATAGCGCTTTTCGCCGCTGCCATACAGCACGACATGTTGCTGCTGGGCGGTCAACTGCCGCCAGGGGCTATCCAGCGAGAAATCGTACTCACGCGCCAGCGCCTGGAAGACGCTCCAATTCCAGCCGCGCCTATCCTCCAGCGCGTAGCCATTGGCATTCAACGCGCCTGCCGAGATGGCGCGGTCGTGGTCGGGCACGATGATATCGGGGTCGATCTCCAGGCTGAAGCCCAGCCCCTGGCAATCGGGGCAAGCGCCGCTGGGCGTATTGAAGGAGAACAAACGCGGTTCTGGCTCGGGCAGGCTGGCGTGTCCATTGGGGCAAGCCAGGTCTTCGCTATACAGGTGGTCGACCGGGTTGTCGCGGTCGCTGACATCCTGGATGATAAGTCTTCCCTCGCCATGCTGCAGAGCCGTCTCGATGGCATCAGTGAGGCGGGTTTCAAAGGCAGCCGCGTCTTCGGATTGCGGGTCGGCATAGTGGCGGATGATGAGGCGGTCGACCACAATCTCGATATCGTGGATGACATAGCGGTCCAGCGCGATGTCTTCGTCCAGGTCGCGGACGACGCCATCGACGCGGACGCGCGCGAAACCCTGCTTGCCGATATCCGCCAATGCCTTAGTGTGATTGCCTTTTTTGCGCTGGATGACCGGTGCCAGTACCTGGATGCGCGTCCCAGCGGGCATATTATGCACCTGGTCGACAATCTGCTGGGCGCTCTGTGCCGAGACCTCCGCGCCACATTCCGGGCAATGCGGGATGCCCACGCGCGCGTACAACAGCCGCAGGTAGTCATAGATTTCAGTCACTGTGCCGACCGTCGAGCGCGGATTGTGGCTGACGCTTTTTTGGTCGATAGAGACGGCCGGGCTTAAGCCTTCGATCTGGTCGACATCGGGCTTCTGCATCAAGCCGAGGAATTGGCGCGCATAGGAACTCAGGCTCTCGACGTAGCGCCGCTGCCCTTCAGCAAAGATGGTATCGAAAGCCAAAGACGACTTGCCCGAGCCAGAAAGCCCGCTGATGACAACCAACCGATTGCGGGGGATATCGACATCGATGTCCTTGAGATTGTGCTCGCGAGCGCCGCGCACGAGGATTTTGTCTTGCTCCATATCGAGTCCAAAGCAACTATCGATTGGATGCGTCATTATAGCCGCTGCGCATAATGACGATAAGGGACGAACCGCCTGGCAATCCCGACTGCCCGTGCAAAATGATTCGCTGCGGATTACAATAGGCGCGCGAACACAGACACCGCGAGGACATGCGCTTATGCCCAGCCAGTTTCAATGGGACGACCCTTTCTTGCTCGACCAGCAGCTTAATGATGAAGAGCGCATGGTGCGGGATGCGGCGCGGGACTACTGCCAAGCCGAGCTGATGCCGCGCATCCTGGAGGCGAATCGGCAAGAAGAATTCGACCGCGCAATCTACACCGAAATGGCGCAACTGGGCATGTTGGGCGCGACCCTGCCCGAAGAGCACGGCGGCGCAGGATTGAATGCGGTTTGCTATGGCTTGATCGCCCGCGAAATCGAGCGCGTTGACAGCAGCTATCGTAGTGCCATGAGCGTGCAAAGCTCGCTGGTGATCCATCCGACTTATGCCTATGGCACAGACAAACAGCGGGCGCGCTACCTGCCCAAATTGACCAGCGGCGAGTGGGTCGGCTGCTTCGGCTTGACCGAGCCCAACCATGGCAGCGACCCTGGCGGCATGCAAACTCATGCGACCAAGGTCGCTGGCGGCTGGCGCTTGCATGGCAGCAAAATGTGGATCACCAATTCGCCCATCGCCGATGTCTTTATCATCTGGGCAAAAGCAGTCGAAGACGGGCAAGTAGGCGCGATCCGCGGCTTCATCCTGGAGCGCGACATGGCGGGTTTATCCACGCCAGCCATCGACGGCAAGTTCAGCCTGCGCGCCAGCAGCACCGGCGAGATTGTGATGGACGAGGTCTTTGTGCCCGCTGCCAACCTGCTGCCGGGCGCGAGCGGCTTGCGCGGTCCTTTCAGCTGTTTGAATCGCGCGCGTTATGGCATCGCCTGGGGGGCGCTGGGGGCGGCGGAATTCTGTTGGCAGGCGGCGCGTCAGTATACGTTGGATCGCCAGCAATTTGGGCGGCCGCTGGCGGCGAATCAGCTCATCCAGTTCAAGCTCGCCAATATGCAGAGCGAGATTGCGCTGGGTTTGCAAGGCGCGCTGCGTGTGGGAAGACTGCTGGACGAAGGTACCGCTACGCCAGAGATGATTTCGCTCATCAAGCGCAACTCCTGCGGCAAGGCGCTGGACATCGCGCGGACGGCTCGCGATATGCACGGCGGCAACGGCATCTCCGATGAGTTTCATGTCATCCGCCATATGATGAACCTGGAGGCGGTCAATACCTACGAAGGCACCAGCGACATTCACGCGTTGATCCTGGGGCGGGCGCAGACGGGCATCCAGGCATTTATGTAGGCGAAAAGCGGTGCCCCCTCAATCCCCCCCCGACAAGCCAGGGGGAAGCAAAATCTGCGGAACGGGGACAAATTGACTGTGGGTTTAGATCACGAGCGAGGAAGCAAAGATGCCAAAAGAAACGTTCACCATCCCCAAAATCCACTGTGCCGGCTGCGTCGGCGCTATCAAGTTTGAGTTGGGCGAATTGCCCGGCGTCACCACTGTTGAGGGCGATATGCTGCGGCGCAGGATCGAAGTGGAATACACCGCGCCCGCGACGCTGGAGGGTATCGTCGCCTTGCTGCATGAGATTAACTATCCGCCGCAGCAAGACAACTAGGCAAGAGTCAACCGCTCCTGCCGCTGGCGATGTCCCTGACAGCCGACCGCATCCGCGACAAGGCGCGCGAGTTGGGCTTCAGCCTGTGCGGGATTTGCCCTGCCCTGCCTTCGCCGACATTAAATGCCTACCTGCGCTGGATTCGGCGCGGCATGCACGGCGAGATGGCGTATATGGCGCGGCCCGACCGGGTGCGGCGGCGACAAGACCTGCGCGAGATCTTGCCAGGGGCGCGTTCGCTCATCATCGTCGGGCTCGATTATCAAACCAGCTTCGCCGATGAAGCGCTTCTAAACGACCCGGCGCGCGGACGCGTCGCCAGCTATGCCTGGGGCGTGGATTATCATCCTGTGCTGGGCTTGCGGCTGGAGAGCTTTGCCGATTGGCTAGCGGAATGCGGCGGCGGCCAGCTTGCCCACAAGGCCTATGTCGATACCGGCGCTTTGCTCGAGCGCAGCCACGCCCAGCAAGCCGGCTTGGGTTTCATCGGCAAGAACACTATGTTGATCCACCCGCGACGTGGCAGCAGTTTCTTCCTGGGTGAGATCATCACCAGCCTTGAGCTTGACGACTATGATTCGCCACATCGCGAGACCATGTGCGGCACCTGCGCGCGCTGTCTGGCTGCCTGCCCGACCGACGCCTTTCCCGCGCCTTTTGTGCTGGATGCCCGCCGCTGCATCAGCTACCACACCATCGAGAACAAGGGCTGGGTCGGTCGTCAGCTGCGCGCCGACTTCGGCAACTGGATATTCGGCTGCGATATTTGCATGGATGTCTGCCCCTTTCAGCGCTTCACAGTCGAAACGGACGAAGTGGCTTTCCTGCCGCTGGACGTAGAGCGTGTCGCGCCCAAGCTGGTCGACATACTGATGTTGGACGAAAGGGCTTTCCGGCAGCTTTTCCGCCGCAGCCCCGTGGAGCGCATCGGCCGCGAGCGCCTGGTGCGCAATGCCTGCATCGCCGCTGGCAACTGGCGGAGCGAGCGCGCCATCCCGCATTTGATCCAGTTATTATATGATGCCAGCCCCTTGGTGCGCGGGCACGCCGCCTGGGCGCTATGGCAGACGATGGGGCTGGACAGCAACAAACTGCTCAGCGACCTCCACCGGCGCGATGATGACGAAGGAGTGCGCGGCGAGGTCGCGGCGCTGCTGGCATAAGGGCTCGCCCCGCTTACATCGCGCCCAAATCCGGGTATTGCTTGTGCCAGTCGGTCGCGTCTTGATAGGCTTTGGCAACTGCTAGGGTCGCGGCTTCCTGGTACAGTCCGCCGATGAAGGAAATGCTGGTGGGGGTGCGCTTGTCAGTGAAGCCATTGGGCAGCACGACGCAGGGGTGCCCGGTGAAGTTGGTGATTTGCAGGGCGTTCGCGCCGAAGCTAGGCACAATGAAGACATCTACAGCGTGCATAACGCGCGTCATTTCCCGCATCAACTGCATACGGACGCGGTTGGCATTGATATATTCGACAGCCGGGATGAGACGGGCGGCGCGGAAGATATTGGGCCAGGCATTGTCGTCTTGGCGCTTCATGCTATCGACAGAGCCATCGCGCGTGATCTGGTCGAAGGCAGCCGCCGCTTCCGCCGCCAGGATTAGCCAGAGCCCGCTCGTTTCCGTCTGTGGCAATTCGATTGGAATCAGCTCAAACCCCGCGTCGCGCATCACATCGAGGGCAGCCGCGCTATTGACCTGGTTGACGCGCTGCAGCTCCAGGCCTTGGTCGCGATGATGCTCGGTGGTTTTGCCCGCATCAGCCGCCTCGAAGGCGCTGGCGACATAACCAATGCGCAGCCCTCGCGGGTCAAGCGCGGGATCCCAACTGAAGGGTTCGGGGCTGATTGTCATATCCAGCCCATCGGGGCCGTAGATAGCGCTGAACACGAGGGCGCAATCTTCGACGCTGCGGCACATCGGTCCCAGTTTGTCCATGCTCCAGCTCAATGCCATCGCGCCATGCCGGCTGACGCGCCCGTAAGTGGGACGCAAGCCGGTAACACCGCAGCGCGTCGATGGCGAGACGATACTGCCCATGGTCTCGCTGCCGATGCTGAAGCCGACCAAACCAGCCGCTGTCGCCGCGCCAGGACCCGCCGATGAGCCGCTGCTGCCTTCGCTGCTATCCCAAGGGTTCTTGGTGATGCCGCCATACCACACATCGCCGTTTGCCAACGCGCCCAGGGTCAGCTTGGCGATGAGCACCGCGCCAGCCGCGTCCAGGCGCTGCACGACGGTCGCGTCCATGTCAATCTGCTGGTCTTTGTAAGGCATCGCGCCCCAGCCAGTCGGGTAGCCGCGCGTCGCCAGCAGGTCTTTCGCGCCCCAAGGGATACCGTGCAGGGGTCCGCGATAAAGTCCGCGGGCAATCTCATCATCGGCGCGCTTGGCTTGCTGTATCGCCAGCTCTTCGGTGACACGGGCGACGCATTGCAAGACCGGGTCAACTCGCTTCAGCCGGCGCAGGTACATCTCAGTCAGCTCCAGCGAAGTAACCTGGCGGCTGCGCACTAGCTCAGCAAGCTGAGTCACGGTGTAGAAGGCGGCAGCTTCCAGGTCGGCGGGGCGCGTAACCGGCGGCTGGGCGCTCATCGGATAGCCGCGCGGGACAGCGGCAGGCGCTGGGTCGCTGACTTTGACACTAAAGTTGAGCGAGAGCGGGATGTTGTTGTCCAGGTCGGCGGCGCGGATGCCTGCGTATTGAGCGCGGCGGTCGTTGAGTATCGCTTGCATCTGCTCGCGCTGGGCGGGCGTGAATTGCAAGCCGAGCAAGGCCTCGGCGGCAGCGATTTGCTCCGGGGAGATGGCGGGGTCGGACATAGGACGCTCCTCGTGGTTGTGCGAGTCTGTAAAGCGATTTTACCGCAGAGGGCGTAGACAGATAAGGGATTGTTATGCGGCGGGTTAAAAGTCGGGTGGCTTGAGCTTGGCGTGTGGCGGCGCAGGTCGCCGGCCGCGGCCTGGACTCCTTCTGGTGAGCACACCGAGGGTAGATAGGACCCGAAGAAGTCAGATGATCCGTATTTACAAGGATCCCTCTCGCTTCAACATCTCTCGGATCTCATTCCGCACGCGTTGAGTCATCTCTCTGCGCAAATACACGCCGTATACGACAACTTTAAAATCGTTATATCTGTAATAGACGCGGAATCCGCCACTTTTGCCGGTAGCTGACGAACTGTCCATCATACGATGCTCTTTAGCGAGTGTGTCACCGATCTGAGTTATCTCGTCCCCAGACAATCGCCTTCCAGAAAACTCTTTTTCAAAACTGCTCAATCCGCAGGCAGTTTCGGGCGCTTCCTTTTGAGTTTCTTCAGTTGACGCAGGCTGTCATCCGACCAAACAAACTCTCTTTCCATGTAGCTGCCTAGGCCTCTTGCAACTGCGCAAGCACGTCCGCCGTAGAGTGTGTTTTCCCTTCTCTACTTTGTCGCAACCCTCGCGCGAAACTCTCAAGAATGGCCTTTTCTTCGTCATATTCAAATCGACTGTTTTCCTGGTACTCGGGATAGAGATAATAAATCGCCCATACTAACTCCTGAAAATCCATTCCCAATATCCAGTCTACGGACTCCTTAATGAATCGGTCAACATCGACAGGCAAGTCTATGGACTCAATGCCGCAGTCTTTTACGATAGAGAAAACATCTTCGCGTCTGTCAGCGCCGTACTTGATATTGATACAACCCGAATCATTAAGTATTTCGGCATCACGATATACAGTTTGCGAATATGGGCCAAAATGGTATTTGGTGAATTCATAGAAGTCGTCTGGCAACCTGCCTTTAAATTCCTCTGCCACCAAGAAAACCGCCTTCTGCAAATGCGCTCGTTTTAAGCCTCGCCCTGCCGCGGCTTCAATTATTGCAAGCAAGACATCCCGCCTGTCGACGCAATTCAAGTCCATGCGCACCCTCCTCACTGAACATGAAGTTATCGAAATTCATTGATTCAGCAACTATACTTCAATGTCCAGCCCTTGCACTTTGCGGATTGCCGATAGCGCCTTTGCGATCGCGTCTTTCACTGAATAGGCGCAGTGTCAATTTGCGCGAGCCGCTTGCGGTACTGCTCTTCGCTCATGCCCGCCGCCTTGCGCGCCGCCTCTTGCATTGCGGTTAGCGGCTGGTCGCCCGTATTGAACTGCGCCGATGTATCTTTACGGTCGGGCGTAGGTCGCGTCAACAACGCAGAATTGCTATCCAGCCAGGCAAGCTGCAAGTCAGGCGACATGGCCGGCACCATGCCGCGATATTCCTCTGGCAATTTTTCTGTACGCGCCTTGACCGATGCGGACAGAACGCCTTCATAATTCGCGCTCTTATCCCGCGCCAACTCCAGTTCGGCTTCAAGCTCGCCAAGGCGCTTCTGCGCCTCCTCGTATAGCGGGCGGTATTTGCCTTGCTCTTTCAAGGCGCTGGTAGCAGCCTCCTTCTCGGCGCGCCGCTGTGCATCGACCTTGTCCCGCTCAGCCTGCTGTGCCTCGCGCAACTCGCGCAATTCCTCTTTGCGCTGCGCAGACTCGCTATTGACCTCGCCGAGCCGTTTTTCAAGGCGCGTTATCGCGTCCAGCGCCTCCGCCGGCCATCCGCTTCTGTCTTCTTTGTCGGCCATTATGACTCCTGTTTGAATATGGTAACCTGTT
The DNA here is from genome assembly GCA_009840575.1 of Chloroflexota bacterium. Lineage (GTDB taxonomy): Bacteria > Chloroflexota > Anaerolineae > Aggregatilineales > Phototrophicaceae > UBA6055. The sequence goes on from VXNO01000009.1 coordinate 29,358, forward strand.
CTACGGTCAAGCGCGGAATATCCTGGAAGTTAGACGCGATAAATGTTTTGCGCAATATCGCTACGCCGCCGCCTGTCGCCGGCAAGCT
>VXNO01000149.1 GCA_009840575.1 Chloroflexota bacterium
GGATGGGGGTTTGCGGCGCGAGCGGACGATATCACTGCCCAGCCAGCCCAGCCCGAGCAGCGCCAGCCCCAGCCCGCCGATGATCATCATGTTGTATTGCTCTTCCAACTGGCGGCGACGCGTGATGTCCGCTGTCATCAAACTATAGCCGGCATCGGTATTCTCGACTTGCACCGCCTCGTCACGCTCGTGGATTTGCGCGGCTGGGTTGTCCGCCAGTTGATTGGACAGGTCGAGGTAACGCAGCCCGCCAAAGCCTGCCAGCAGGATGCCCGCCAGCATCGCGCTGAAAAGCAGTTTGTCGATGAGCGCGCCGGTCTGGAATCGGGACATAGCTTTTTCCTGCGTGATGACTTGTGTTGCCGCTCGCGCTGATTTTCTCTACAATAGCCGCGAGTGTAGCTTATTGTACGGATTCTGATGATGACTGGCAACAGCCTTTCTATCGGCATGGTGGGCAGCAGTTGGTGGGCGGACGCCATGCACCTGCCCGCGCTGGACAGCCATACGCAGGCTCGTACCACAGCCATCTGTGGGCGCAACCGCGAACGCGCCCAAGCCATGGCGGCGGCATGGGGCATCCCGCAGGTGTATACGGATTTCGCGCAGATGATCGACCAGGCGGATTTGGACGCCATCATCATCGCCACGCCCAACAACAGCCATTACCCAATCACCATGCGCGCGCTGCGGCGGGGCTTGCATGTGCTCTGTGAGAAACCCATCGCTATGACCTATGCTCAAGCCCGTGAAATGGCGCAGACAGCCGCCGAGTCCAATCTCAAGTCGCTGGTGCCTTTCACCTACAGCTTCATGCCCACCGCCCGCTACCTCAAAGAATTGATTGATGGCGGTTATATCGGCGCGCCTTATCACTTGAATATGCGCTATTACACCGGCTACGCGCGGGAAGGCGATTATCGCTGGCGCTTCGACAAACGCATCGCCGGCACTGGCGTCCTGGGCGACTTAGGCTCGCATTTTTTGTATATCGCCGAGTGGCTCTATGGCGAAATCGTGACGCTAACCTGCCGCCTCAGCCATAGCGTGCCGCGCCCCAAGACCGACCCCGCTGGCGCTGCCTACCCGGTCGGCGACGACGGCTGCATGATGACAGTCGAATTCGCCAATGGCGCGATGGGCATGATCCATTGCACAGCGCTGTGTTATGAAGACACGCCGTTTGGGCAGACGCATCACATGGAGTTCCATGGCGCGGGTGGCACGCTCTACAGCAGCACCGACTGGGACACCGTGCAGCGGGTCAAAGGCGCGCGAGTCGGCGAAGGAGCCGTGCGCGACCTGCCGATACCCGACTATATTTGGGGCGATGCGCGGCGCGATACAGTCCACAATACCTACCGCGATATCTTCCGCAGCGAAGATTTCATGATCCGCGGCTTCATCAACAGCATCCTGCAAGACAAGCCTTTGAAGCCCGACTTGGCCGATGGCGCGCGCATTCAGCGGCTGCTGGAAGCGGCGGAGCTAAGCCATGTCGCTGGGGAGCGCATCAAGGTGGCAGATATCGCCTAGCGACAGAGTAGCGAAGCGGGAGAGACGCGGATTTGCGACTGGAAGGCAAGGTTGCGCTGGTTACTGGCGCGGCGCGGGGGATTGGGCGCGGCATCGCTTTGCGCTTTGCGGCGGAAGGCGCGCGCGTCGGTATCCTCGACCTGGACGAGGTAGCTTGTCAGTCCGTGGTCGATGAAGCGCATGTCAATGGCGGACAAGCAATCGCCCTGTCCGCCGATATCAGCCAGGCGGCGCAGGTGGATGCGGCTTTGGCGCAACTGCGCGAGCGCTTTGGGGCGATCGATGCGCTGGTCAACAATGCCGCTGTGATGCCGGCTGGCGCGCTGCATGAAACCAATCCAGCCGACTTCGACCGCTGCCTGGCTGTCAACCTGCGCGGGACTTATCTGGTCAGCCGCGGCGTCATCCCCGGCATGTTGGCGCGCGGCGCGGGCAGCATCATCCACATCGCCAGCGTAACCGGTCTGCTGGGCTTGCCGGGCATCGCCGCCTACAGCATGAGCAAAGGCGCGTTGATAGCCTTGACGCGAGCCATGTCTACCGACTATGCGGCGCGCGGCATCCGCGTTAACAGCATCTCGCCGGGCACCATCGATTCGCCTATGCTGCATGACTTCCTGGCGGCGCAGAGCGACCCCGCCTCACTGCGCCGGGACTTTGATGCCATGCACCCGATCGGCCGCGTCGGCACAATCGTCGAAGTAGCGAATGTCTGCCTGTTCCTGGCGTCGGACGAAGCCAGCTTTGTTACGGGCGCGAACTATACAGTCGATGGCGGCATCAGCGTCAAAGGCGAGCAGCCACAGGATTAGCATTCACCCCAGAGATTAAATTGAAAGGACGAGGCAGATGACAAACGCGCCAATCCTAATTCGCTATTTTCAGCCGGGCAGTGGCGCTCGTGTGGGCATCTTGCGCGGCGAGACCGTACACGACATCAGCCACTGCTTCCCGAATCTGACGGCTTTTTTCCGCGATTCAGTGGCTGATGTCGCTGGTGTCATCGCCGCTGTCGAGCGCGCCGCTGATGCTGCCACGCGCCGCTTCCCCGCCAGTGACCTGGACAATCCGCCTGCGCCCGCGCTCGCGCATTGGCTGCCGCCGCTGGATGAGCAGGAAATCTGGGCGGCTGGCGTAACCTACACGCGCAGCCGCGAAGCCCGCCAGGAAGAATCCAGCGATGGCGGAGATGTCTATGCCCGCGTATATGATGCGCCGCGCCCGGAAATTTTTTATAAAGCCAGCGCCAAGAACACTGTCGGCCACCTCGATAATGTCGGCATCCGCAGCGATTCGCAGTGGAATGTGCCCGAGCCGGAATTAGGCTTGGCCATCAACCCCGCTATGGAATTGCTGGGCTTCACTATCGGCAACGACATGAGCAGCCGCGACATCGAAGGCGCGAACCCGCTCTACCTGCCGCAAGCCAAGCTGTATACCGCCTCCTGCGCTTTGGGTCCGGGCATCTTGCTAGCGCCATCCGAGCAGTGGCTGGCTACCACCATCCGCCTCGATATCGCGCGCGCGGACGAAGCGGTCTTCAGCAGCGCGATCTCCACCGACCAGATCAAACGCGGCATCGCCGAACTCATCGACTATCTAGGGCGCAGCAACAGCTATCCGGGTGGCGTCTTTTTGCTGACAGGCACGGGCATCGTGCCGCCGGCTGAGTTTACGCTGCTGCCCGGCGATGAGGTGCGCATCGGCATTGACAGCATCGGGGAACTGCGAAACACTGTCATCGAAGTGTGATTTCACCGCAAACTTGATTCACCACAGAAGTAAGACAAAGTAAATCGCGCGAAAATCGATCTACCCCACCCCCGTCCCCTACC
>VXNO01000126.1 GCA_009840575.1 Chloroflexota bacterium
GAGCAAGCAGCAGGATATGACAAGAAAGACGTCAACTGAATCGGGGGAAGATCAGCGTAGACACTGGCGGTCGGGGGTGGAGTGGGGGCAAAGCAATCCGTATCCAGCAGATTCGCCACTCCCTCTGTGGTGAATCCTGTGCCTCCGCGGTGAATTGAGCTATACTCCCCATCATGGACATGACCAGCGAACGCCCCACCGCCTTCCACCTGATGACCAAGCCGCGCGGCGCGATCTGCAACCTCGATTGCAAGTATTGTTATTTCCTCTCCAAAGAAGCGCTCTACCCCGGCAGCAAGTTCCGCATGTCGGAGAACCTGCTGGAAGAATACATCCGCCAATACATCGATGCGCAGCAGGTCAACGATATCAACTTCGCCTGGCAGGGCGGCGAACCTACCTTGATGGGCTTGGATTTCTTTCGGCAGGCGGCGCGTTATCAGCAGAAATACAAGCGCCCGGGCATGCGCATCACCAACGCCCTGCAGACCAACGCCGTCACACTGGACGATGACTGGTGCGACTTCTTCGCTAAAAACGACTTCCTCATCGGCGTCAGCCTGGATGGCCCCCGGGACATGCACGACTTCTATCGCGTCGACAAAGGCGGCAACCCGACCTTCGACAAGGTCATGCGTGGCATCCGGCTGCTGCAAAAGCACCATGCCGAGTTCAACATTCTGACGACGGTGCACGCCGCCAACGAGGGGCAGGGCGGGCGCGTCTACAAATTCTTGCGCGATGAGGTTGGCGCGAAATTCATGCAGTTCATCCCCATCGTCGAGCGCGACAACATGACCGATTATCAAGAGGGCGACACGGTCACCGAGCGCTCAATCACGGCGGCTGGCTATGGGCAGTTCCTCATCGATATGTACGAAGAGTGGGTGCGGCGGGATGTCGGGCGCGTCTTTGTGCAGATTTTCGATATCGCGCTGGCTGCCTGGACGGGCGCGCCGCCGGGGCTCTGCATATTTGACGAAACTTGTGGGCTGGCGCTGGCGATGGAGCACAATGGCGATGTCTATTCCTGCGACCACTATGTCGAGCCGGATTACAAGCTGGGCAATATCCTGGATGTGCCGCTGAGCGAAATTGTGGTCATGGACGCCCAACGCGAATTCGGCTTGGCGAAGCGCGATACCCTGCCGCAATACTGTCTGGATTGCGAAGTCAAGTTTGTCTGCAATGGCGGCTGCCCGAAAAACCGCTTCATCAAAACGCCGACTGGCGAAGCTGGCTTGAACTACCTCTGCGCCGGCTACCGCGCTTTCTTCAACCATGTGCGCCCGACCATGCAATTCATGGCGAGCGAGCTATCACAGCGGTGCCCGCCTTCCAATGTGATGCTGCAAATGGCGCGTTATGATTCCGAACTGGAAAAGGCATTCGCCGCTGCCGGACGCAATGACCCCTGCCCCTGTGGCAGCGGACTGAAGTTCAAGCGCTGCCATGGCCGACACGGGAGACAATAGCGGGCAAGGAAAAAAGAAACAAGACGCCGCGCACTACGGACAACTCCCCGCCGCAGACGCCGAGCCGTTGGAAAAACGCCTATGTGGATAATGCCACTATGGTAAGCTATACTAGGCTTGCCGGGAACCAGACTGTCAACATTCGCGCGCGCTAAGCCCCTTGACAATTTTCGGCTGAACGCCACAATGCCCAGAGCGATTCTCAGTATTCTATTTTGACTAGAAGGATAGCCCCATGCCCAAGCAAGTCATCTCCACCGACCAGGCTCCCGCAGCGGTGGGCGCGTATTCACAAGGCATCATTGCCAACGGCTTTATTTTCACCGCCGGGCAGATCCCGCTCATCCCGGGCACATCTTCTCTGCGCGAAGGCGGCATCACAGCGCAGACTCGCCAATCCATGAACAATGTCAAAGCCGTCCTGGAAGCGGCTGGCAGCAGCCTGGACAAGGTCGTCAAGACCACCGTCTTCTTGGCGGATATAAACGACTTTGCCGCTTTCAACGCTGTCTATGCCGAGTTCTTCGCGGATAATCCGCCCGCTCGTTCGACGATCCAGGCGGGTGGGCTGCCCGTGGGCGCGCTGGTGGAAATCGAAGCGGTTGCCACGCTGGATTAAGTCGCCAGCCCGCTGCTATACTTCTTGCAGACAGCCCGACCGCCAGCAGCGCGAGGAGCGCCTTTATGATCGATGTCAATCAACTGCGCAAAGGCACGACCTTCACGCAGAACAGCAACCTCTACCGCGTGCTGGAATACCGCCATCACAAACCGGGCCGCGGCAAAGCCACCATCCGCGTGACCGTGCGCGACCTGCGCAGCGGCGCTACCTTTGAAATGACCTTCAACTCTGGCGAACGGGTCGAAGACATCCGCGTCGAGGCGCTGCGAGTCGAATACCTCTTTGCTGATGACGACTTCGTTACCTTCATGAATACGGAAACCTACGAACAGCCGCAACTGAATCGCGCTATCTTCGGCGATGACCTCAAATACATCAAAGACAGCATGGAAATCAAGCTGCTGAGCTACGAAGGCGAAATCATCGACTACGAGCTGCCCAAGACGATGGAATATGCCGTTATCGAAGTCGAAGCCGCTATCGCCGGCGACACCGCCAACAGCCCCACCAAGAAAATCAAGCTGGAAAGCGGCTTCGAGGTCAGCGCGCCCATGTTCATCAATGTCGGCGATGTCGTGAAAATCAACCTGGAAGACCAGGCTTATGTAACGCGCGTGAGCAAATAGCCGGCTGCCTAGGGCGATAAACCCGGCACAATCACCCGAAATAGCAAGTACACATCCACGGCTGCCAGGCACATTAGCCCGACTGTCAGCAGCCAGCGCGCCCAGCCCCAGCGCAGCCATCTATCCACGCCGCAAACCACGATACATGCCAAGGGTATGAGCGCCGGGAATAAATAGCGCCCCTGCCACTGCACAAACTCAAGGTTGTAATAAACCGTCTGCAGCAGGACCAGCCCGACCGCGCTGATCAAAATGATGCGCGCTGGCTTGGCGATGCGCTTCAAACCATGCCATGCGCCCGCCGCGCCCAGCAGCAGCAGCAAACCATAGAGACGATACAGCCAGCCGCCCAGTACGCCATCCAACGGCAGCGCCATCCAGCCGAATTGCCCGAAGGAACTTCGAAAAATCGTGCCAGCCAAGCCATCCAGATAAGCGCCCATGCCCCGCTCGGCGATGTAGTCGGCTGTGCGCGGTTGGTCAGCCACGACAACGTCATGCGCGCCCAAAGCCAGTATGTCCGGGAAACCGTATGTGTGCGCATTGCGCAGCCACCACAGCCCGCCGATTGCCCCCGCCACCAGCGCGAAACTTGCCAATGCGCGCGCCAACTCGGGCAGTCCGCGCTTCTCGCCGCGCCAGCGCAGCCAGATCGCCAATGGCACCAGCAGCGCCAGGAAGTAAATGGTGAGCTTGGTGAGGAATGCCGCGCCCACCAGCAAACCCGCGCCCCAAGGGGAGTGGAATAGCCTGTGTGCATAGCGCTTCGCCGCGTGTTTCCTGCTTCCCCCTGACTCGTCGGGGGGATTGAGGGAGGTGTCCGCATTCAAATAGCGCAGCATCCACAGCAGGCACAAGCCCACCAGCAATTCCGCCAGGGCATCGTTGTTGACGGAAGCCAGCATCGCCACATGCTGCGGCAGGAATGCCACCAGCGCCATCACCGCCAGCGCGACATGTGGCTGGCTCAGCAGCAATTGCCGGCTGATGACGAAGCTCAGCGCCACCACCCCCGCGCCCAGCAGCACACTGAATAAACGCAGCGGAGCCAGCGCGCCTTCGCTCAACTGGAACAGAGGGCTTGCCAGCAGATAATACAGCGGCGGCTGATGGTCTTCGTATTGTACGCTGGGCAGCAGGCGCAAGCGCTGAGGCGCGAATCGTGAGCTGGTCAACTGCGCCAGCGCTGCGCTGTCCCAATCGCCTGGCTCGATGCGCGGGCAGCAGCCAGCCTCAGCGACCTGGCGAATGTAGTTATAATGCGCCGGCTCATCTGGCGCTTGCCAAGCCGGCGTGGATAGGGCATACAGCGCGCCGACCACCAGATAGCCCACCAAGATAGCGATGAAAGCCGCGCGTTCAAGCTGTGTATGCGCCATGCTGCGCCCGCCATTTTCCTTGCCGATATCCAACCGCATTATGACACAATTGCTGAAGGGACTTATGCGTGATTGCTTTGAACGATTGGCAGGATGCCAACTAACGCGCCTGCCAATTTGCGCTATACTGTACGCTTACTGAACGAGGAACCTGAGGCGGCAATGCGAAAATCCGGGCTGAAAGTCGTTTCTGTCGGCGGCGGTTTGGGCGCTGTGCAGATTATGCAGGGCATGCAGTGCCACACCAGGGCACTCACTGGCATCATCGCCGTTACCGATACGGGGCGCAGCACGGGTATCGTGCGCGAATTCGCCCAGATACCCGCGCCTGGCGATATCCGCAACGCCTTGGCCACCCTCGCCCGGGATGACGACTCGCTACTGACGCGCGTGATGCAGCATCGCATCGCCGCGCCCGGCAACGCCCAGTTGGACGGCATGGCCTTTGGCAATCTCTTCATCGCCGCGCTGACGCAAATGTCCGCTAGCTTCACCACCGCTATCGGGCAGATTAGCCAATTTTTGGATGTGCAGGCGCGCATCTTTCCCGTAACCGAAGAGAATACCCACATCTGCGCCGAGCTGATGGATGGCACGATCGTCGAGCAGGAGTTCAATGTCCGCCAGTTGGACAAAGCCGCCATCAAGCGCATCTTCGTGCAAAATCCCGAAGCCACCGCCTACGCGCCCTGCCTGGAAGCGTTGCACGAAGCCGACTTGATTACGATTGGTCCGGGCAGCCTCTTCACCACCGTCATCGCCTGCCTGGCTTTCAAAGAGATATCACAAGCCATCCGTGATTCCCGCGCCCTCAAGGTCTATGTCTGCAACACCACCACCCAGCCCGGCCAAACCGACGCCTATTCGCTTTCCGACCATGTGCAGCAAGTTGTTTCCTATCTGGGTTTGGGCATCCTGGATTATGTCGTGCTGAATTCGACGCGACCCAGCGACGATCTATTAGAATTATACGCCCGCGAGAAGGTCAATGTGCTGCTGCCGACGCCGGAGGAGATTCACAAGATCAAGACCATGAATGTCACACCAGTGCTGGCTGATGTCGCCGATACGCAATCCGGCAAGCGCGCGCTGTGGCAAAAGCAAGATACCATCCGCCACAATCCCGAATTGATCGCCAATACGCTCATGGAGCTGGTGGGACAGCGGGCGGAGGCGCTGGCTTAGGGCGTCTCTTCGGGGAGTTGCGCCAGTTCAGTTTCTTCACCGAAAGACAGTTCGTTGCTTTTGGTGACGTTGTCTATCTTGACGAACTTTCTGTCCAATTGACGGGTGCGTGTCCCGGTCAAAGCATGGAAATCGTCGTGCATCCCCTTAAATCTTCTTTCCAGCTTATCCATCTGCCCGGTATACTTGTCCCATTCCGCGCGAATGTCATTGACGACATCAATAATCTCCCGTGAGCGCTGCTCAATGTTGAAGTTCTGCGCTGCCTGCCTGATGACAGCTAGCACGACATAGAGTGTCAAGGGAGAGCACATAATGACCTTCTGCTTGAGGGCATTGTCGATTATGCCGCGGTCTGCTTCGTAGATGTAGCGATAAACTTGCTCATTGGGTATGAATATCAGCACGCAGTCCAGCGTTGCAGGCGTGATGTAATCGCGCTTTTGGATTTCTGTTACGCGCTGGTTTACATCGCGCAGGAATTTCTGGCTGTATTCTTTCCTTTCCACATCATTTCCCGCTTCGACGTAGCGCATATAGTTGTCGAGCGGAAACTTGGCATCCATATTCAGCGACTTCTGTTTGGGAAACAGGAAGGTGAAGTCGGGTCGTGTGCCAGCCTCAACCGTGTTCTGCTTGATGTAATTCACGCCCTCGACCAAGCCCATAAAATTCAACATATCTTCCGCCATGCGCTCTCCCCATTGCCCGCGAGCGCGATTGTCAGCCAGCGCCTTTTGCAGTGAATCGGTCGTGCTTGTCAAGCTCTGTAGCTGCTGCCCCAGCGCGCTGTACTGCGCCTTGCGGTCGCTCTGCAGCTCCTGCACCAGTTGCTCGACTTTGCCTAGTTTGACATCCATCTCTATAAGGCGCTGGTCTATGAGTTCCTTTTTGGAGCTCAGTTCCTTGTTATGCGCCTTTGACTGCGTTTCCGCTTTTTCTGTTAGTTGGTTCAAGTAGTTTTTATTTGATTCCGCAATATGCTCAGCCGATTTGCCCAGCGTCTCGCTAACCTTGTTTTGGTTCTTCTCCAGCTCGTTCGGCACAGCCTTCAAAGTTGCGGACATCTGCTCAAGCTGCTGGTCAATGAGCTGCTTCTTGGCAGCAAGCTCGGCGATGTACTGTTTTGTCTGGGTGTCGGCTTTTTCTGTGAGTTGGTTCAAGTAGCTCTTGTTGGATTCCTTTATCGACTCTGCTGATCTATCGAGGACTTCGCCGACGCTTTTCTGGTTCTTCTCTAACTCGTTCGGCACAGTCTTCAAGGTCTCAGACATCGTTTGCAGCTGCGTATCAATCAATGCCTTCTTGGCAGCGAGTTCGGTCGCATGTTCTTGGCTTTTCTTGTCCAACTCGCGGTCAGCCAGCAAAAGGAATTCCTTTTGTGTGTTCGTCAAGGCTTCTGCAGACAGACTTCTAAATGTTAATGCCATGTCCTGAGTCGCGCTGCCGTAGGATTTCTGCAATTCTTCAGACAGGTTTTCAAAAGTCCTGCGAATGTTCCTGGCATTGGAGCGGTACATCAACCAGGCGAAGACAAAGCCGCCGACCAAGCCTAAGCCCAGCCCTAGCACAAAGCTGAAGCCATCCAGTTCATGTAGCAGCGCAGTGAAATTGTCCATTTGTCCACCTCTTACATTGTTTCGCGTAGAGCTTACCGCGTTTTCCACGCAGGTCAACACAAGCCTGCTGTGGCGACGAGACGCACAGCTTGCTAGCGCTTGCCCTTGTGCGCGCTTTGTGCTTAAATCCATAGTTCATAGGCAAGGGAAGCCCCGGCTTGACTCAAACCCACAGCGGTCTCATCATCAAAGAACAGAGCGGCTTTTATTGGGTGGCCGCTAACGACCAGCAGACGTATATGTGCCAGTTGCGCGGACGGCTTAAAGAAGCGGCGAAGACCTCGGATATTGCGGCTATCGGCGACCGCGTCACGATTAGCCTGCGCCGTGAAGAAGGCACCGATATGCTGATGGGCACGATTGAACAAGTCGCGCCGCGCAAATCGGCGCTTTCACGGGCTTTGCGCACGACGGGCAAACGCGGTGCCGGAAAAGCCGAACGCGAGCATGTACTCATCGCCAATGCCGACCGCGCGCTCTTCGTCTTCGCCGCCGCACAGCCCGCGCCCGACCTGAAAATGCTTGACCGACTGCTGGTGGCGGGGGAAAAGTCATCCATAGGCGCGCTGCTAATCCTGCTGAACAAGGTTGACCTGGGCATCCCGCCGGCATTGGAAACTATCCTGGCGAGGTATGAGCGGCTAGGCTACCACATCTTACGCACAAGCGCCTTGCATGGCGATGGCATTGAGGAGCTGCGCGCGCTGTTGAGTTCGGGCATTTCCGTGTTCACAGGCCCATCGGGCGTGGGCAAGACCAGCTTGCTCAACAGCTTGCAGCCGGGTTTGGGTCGGCAGGTCAAAGCGGTGGGGGGCGCATCACAAGAGGGGGTGCACACCACCCGCGATAGCGCCCTGGTGCCGCTGGGGGGCGGCTACCTGGCGGATACACCGGGCATACGGTCGCTCGCCCCCTGGGATATTGAGCCTGACGAGCTGGACGCCTACTTCGTGGATATTGCGCGCTTCGTGCTGGGCTGCAAGTTCAGCAACTGCACGCACATCGACGAACCCGCTTGCGCCGTGCGAGAAGCGCTGCGCAATGGCGAGATCGCCCGCCACCGCTACAAGCACTACCTGGAATTGCGCGAAGAGCTGCGCGATACCTACATCATCTACAACCGCTAGCCTTCAAAAAGATTCTCGCCTGCGGAAAGCCGCCGCGCGATGCTGTAGGTCTGTAGCTGCGAGCGCATAGTCGGAGCGTGGGCAGCCAGATAACGCGCCGCCGCCACCAGCACATGCTCAGCGCGCTCCCGCGATTCCAGGCTGATGAGGCTGTACTGATTAAAAGCCGCCTCAATGCACTGGATGGTGTGGAAGTTGCGGTCTTCGCGCAGCAGCAGCTTGCCCATGCGCGCCATCAGCTTGTCAGGACAGCCGCCGCTAGCCAGATACTGCGCCACCAATGTGCCAGCCGGGTTGACCTGCTGCTGCAAGTTGAGCAGGGACTCAAACTCGTCCAGCAAGCCACCCGCATCCTGCACCGGCGCGGGCGCGGGCAGGCGCACCGAGGGCAAGTTCAGGAAGCGATCCAGGTAGATGCTCATGGCGGCGTCGAATATGCCGCGCATCAAACCAGTCGATTCCACGCGCCGCAAGCCGCAGTGCACGGCATTGGCGAAAGTGAAGGTGTGCAGCGCCGTATCCCAATCGCCGAATTCGTTGCTGGTATGGAAGTGGGCGATGCGGCGGGCGGCGGCATAAGCGACGATGCCAGCCAGGCGTACCGGCGCGATGCCACCCCGCAGGCAGTCCAGCAGCAGCGCGATGATGGCTTGCGGGTCATCGCCCAGCAGCGTGGGCAGCATCGCCTCGACATCGGCGGGTGTATCTTTGTCAGCCCCCGCTTCCAGCGCTTCCGGCAACTCCGCAAAGGCGCTCTCCAGCAGCGGGATGAGGTCGATGGGTTTGCGCCAGGCATTGGATTCTTCCATGCGCCGCGCCTCAGTCAGGTTAGGCACGACGCTGGTGAATGCCAGTTCAGCCGCTTCCCAGCCCGCTAGGTCGACCGATTCCAGCGCTTTGTTGATGAAGTCCAACGTGTGCCCGGCATCCAGATAGCGGTGGTCGGTGGCGGCGGTGAAGAGCATATCGGCGATCTGCTTGTCGTCCGCGCCGGCGCGCAAAGCCGATACAATCGCCCTTTCGCCAGCTTGGGCATCACGCACTTCTACGAACTGGCGGAACCAGCTTTTTAAGGTGGCGATGTTGGTTTCGTCATTGGGCAGCGGACGCGGATTGAAGCGCGGCGACATGCCGGCTGTGTCGCTGGCGACATCCGCCAAGCCATGGAAGAGCGCCAGCGGACGGTCGGCTGTGTCCAGGTAGGGGATGAGGTTCATCGTGCAGCCATGCGTCGTCAAGCCGCGCCCCCAATCCATGCCGCGATGCAAGGTGCCAAAGCCCAAGCCGATGCGGAAGGGCAGGGCGGGCTCGACTCCTTGTCCCAGCAAGTTGATGACGGCTTTCGCTACCACCAGGCTGAGGTTGTGCTGTAAGCCATCACGCAGGCGGTTCTCTTGATGCGCGACTGTGTTGCCGCGCGGACGCAAGTCAAGGCAGATTTCGCCATCGCGCAGCTGCACCGGGAAGCTGTCAATATCGTCCGCCCACAGGTCAAATGCGCCGCCGCTGGCTAAATCAAAGCGGGCATGATGCCAATGGCAGCTCAGGATGCCGTCTTCGACCGAGCCTTTGTCCAGTGGAAAGCCCATGTGCGGGCAACGGTTATCCAGGGCATATACGCGCTCATTGTAGGCAAAGAGCACAATTGTCTTGCCATTTGGGCGCACGGTGAGACAGCCAGTGCGGTTTAAGTCCTCCAAACGGGCGACAGGCGTGAAGTTGTCCGCGGTCATTGTCAAATCGCCTTTCAATAATCGGGTTGTTGATGAGCTAATGGTAGCATACTTTGGCGGCCAGGTTGTACTTGCGCGCGATTTACCTGCTTCTACTCCGATCATGCTATTTTGAAAATCCTTCTGAGTTTGTGGAAATCTCGTTTGTCCGATTCGGCGCTTGAGCCTACAATGCTGCTTGTAGATGCGTCCGTTGCCGCGATGCGCCAGAGCGCGGGCTGGGCGCGGTCTGCTTGGCGAAGTATTTGGATGAGGAGTTGCCAACCGATGAACCAGTCACGCGCGCCGCTTCTGCTGGCAATTCTCTTGGCTGCTTTACCACTGCTGCTGGCGGCTTGCTTTCGTGATACATCGGAAGCGCTGGTCGATCAGCCGGTTGCCAGAGAGCTGGCTACAGTCACGCCACTTGTGGAAGTCCTTGTGATTGATGAACCTGTTGAGGAGCCCGCCGAGGAACCCGCTGTCGAGCCAACCGCTACCCAAGCGCCAACCATCGAGCCAGAAGCAATCGATGAATTTGCGCTTTCCGCCACGGCTTTGCTCGCGCAGCAGACGCAGCCGGCCGAGGTAGCCATCGAACCCGCTATCGAAGCGACCGAAGCGAGCCTGCCGACCTTGGTGCCGCTTGCCCGCGCGACCATCCCACCTGGCGAAGATTGCGTGCACGAGATCCGCGTTGGCGATACGCTCTACCGGCTCAGCCTGGCCTATGGCGTCTCTGTGGACGAAATCACGCGCGCCAGCGACATCGTCAATCCTGATGTAGTCGCGGTTGGGCAGAAAGTAATCATTCCGGAATGCGGCACGGTTGGCTTCATCCCGCCACCGACATCGGTGCCAACCGCCACGCCCGAACCCACTGTGCTTGAGCCGACGGCGGCAGCCGAAGCGGAGCCAGCCATCGCGGCTGCCGACGACTCGCGCAGCGCTTTGATCCAGCAGGCGCAGGCGGTGCTGCTGAATAACGCCCAGGCTGATGCCGGTTTCGGCGCGCAAGCCGCTCCGCAGACTTCGGGCAACTCCTACACTGTGCAAGCCAACGATTCCTTGCTGGCAATCGCCCTGCGTTTCAACACCACGGTCGATGTGCTGGCATCGCTCAATAGCATTGTCAATGTCGACAACCTAACCGTCGGGCAGGTCTTGCTGCTGCCCTAAGCGCGCTGGACAAGTTGCGCCAAGCCACTCTTGTATAGGCAAGCCCGCTTGTGCTAGACTGTCTGTCATTCTGTCAGGCTGTGTTGCGCTCGTGGGCGTAATTTTTTGGAAGGAACGCAAGGGATGAGCCAAGAATTGATGCAGGCGCTGGTCGTTGACAATCACAAGCATCCGCAGATCGAATCGGGCGATACGGTCAGAGTCCATGTGCGCATTGTCGAAGGCGCTCGTGAGCGCGTTCAGGTCTTCCAAGGCGTGGTCATCCGCGCGCGCAAAGGCGGCAACGAAGCCAATTTCACCGTGCGCCGCATCGCCAGCCATGGCATCGGCGTCGAGCGCACTTTTTTGCTGCGCAGCCCCCGCGTCGAAAAAGTAGAAATCTTGCGCCGCGCCAGGGTTCGCCGCGCCCAGCTTTATTATCTGCGCGAGCGCCGCGGCAAATCCGCCCGCTTAAAAGAACGTCGCTAGCATCCCCCTTTGTCATTTTGCCGCTTTCACGCGCTGCTGCTCCAGCGAATCTGTGGAGATTCACCACACAACAGTCGCGTATCCCCGCGCGCGTCATTATAATGCTGGTGGTAAATCGACGGCGCAGGGGCGCAGGTCCACCATAGATGCTCAGTCTACTACAGCCGCTTGGCTTGATCCTGGCCAGTTGGCTAGGTCTCTTCCTGCTATTTTGCGGGCTGGGCAGGGCGGTCTTGGGCGCGCTGCAAATAGGCGCTGCGTCGCCTCGGCAATGGCTGGATAGCTTTTGGCTGGGCTGGGCGCTGGTTCTTTTTGTCTTGCAGCTGTGGCATTTCGCCTTTCCCGTCAATGATTTGATTATGCTCTTGCTGGCGACGGGCGCGGCGCTGTCCCTGTGGCGGGCGCGCTTTGAGCTGGGCGAACTGGCAGCGCGGCTGCGGCGGGACAAGGCATTTCTGTTGCTAATGGGCGGGTCGGCGCTGTGGTTCGCTAGCCGCAGCATCGAGATGCCAGCCGCATTTGATACCGGCTACCGCGATATCCAGGCGGTCATGTGGATGGATACCTACGCCATCGTGCCCGGCTTGGGCAACCTGTTCGCGTCATTGGCATACAATCATCCGAGCTACCTGTACAACGCGCTGCTGGATTTCGGCGCATTTTCCGGGCGGTCAGTCTACATCGCCAATGGCTTGTTGCTGCTCGCCTATCTGGCGCAGGCGCTGGCGGGCGGGCTGCAGCTGTGGCGCAATCGCGGCAGTAACGCGCTGCGCTGGTCGCGGGTCTTCGCCCTGTTGACCATCCCTTTCATCTTCCAATACACCGGCGGACGCGGCGGCATCACCCATTTTTTGACCGACACAATTGTGGACTTGCTGGGCTTCTTGGCGATTATCTATTGGCTGGACTTCTTGCAGGGCTGGCAGCCGCGCGCCAATCGCGATTATTTGCTGCTGCGTTTGGCGGTGATTGTCGCTGTGGGCAGCATCGTCAAGCAGACATACACGATATTTGGGCTGGCGATCGCGCTGCAAACAGGGCTGATTTGGCTGCGCCGCGGTGGCTTGGCGGCTTCAAGCGGGCAGGTGGCGCGCCTGCTGGGTGGCATAATTTTACTGGCGGCGGCATTTCTGCTGCCCTGGCTGGCGCGTGGCGTGCTTAGTAGCGGCTATATGGCTTACCCGCTTTCCTTTGGCCGCATCGAACTGGACTGGACGATCCCCGCTGAGCATATCGAAACGCGGCAAAGGTTCTTGGCCACCAACACCCGTCAACGCGGCAGCGATCCCGAAGAAGTGCTGGGGTCCTGGGATTGGCTCGCCCCCTGGTTGAGTCGGCTGGCTGATAATTTCTTCCATACGGCATTGCCAGCCGCGATATCGACAATTTCGCTTTTTCTGCTGGCTGCGGGCAAAGTAGTCAATCGCTCGAAATCGGGGTCGGGCTTAGGCTTGTGGGCGCTTTTGCCGCTGCTAATCATGCTGGTATTCTGGTTTTTCAGCTTCCCCAACCCCAAATACGCGCGCTGGCTATTTTGGGCTTTTGCGGCGCTGTGCGTCTTGCTGGCGTTGCTGGAATGGCGGCAGATTCCCCCGCAACGACGAGCGCTGGGCGCAGTGGCGGTCTGCGCGGTATGCTTTGCTTATACGCCTTTTTTTGTCCTTAGGCTTGGCACTTTTCCCTTGCCGGCCGGTCCAGCCGATGGCTTTTATGCGCGCGAACAACCGCAGATACGTCGCTTTGAAACCGAGAGCGGCTTAATTCTGAATGCGCCAATGTATGGCGGACAATGCTGGAGCTTGCCGCTTCCCTGCACTGATACGCCCAACTCCAAGGTCTATGCGCGCGCGCCGGGCGATTTGGGCGCGGGTTTTGCCTATGCGACGGAGGACGGGTAACGCGATGTCTGGGGTGCTAGGGTTAATCATGCTCAGTGTTTCGCTGCTGTTTATCCGCGCCTGCCTGGTGACGCTGGGCTACTACAAGGAGCCTATCCTGTCGGCATTCCAACGCTATGGCGATGAGGTCAGCTTCAGCCCGCTCTTTGAGGTCTTCTGCTGGGGGATGGTTTTGGCGTATTTGATATTTGTCTTGGTCGTGCCGTCGTCCTTCCTAGTTCTCATCGGCATCTTCCTATTCGTATTCTTCACCATGATGTATTGGAAAATCCGCGACAATATCATGAATCATCCGCATATCTTTTTGCGCTTTCCACAGTGGTATCGGGATATTGTCGACCACACCACCCGCGAAGAACGCCGCAAGCTATCCTATATGTGGCTGGGTTTGCCGCTGCGCACGCGCCTGCTCTACAACGCCCAGCATGATGAATTCCGCAAGTGGGTGGAGCTGGTGGTGCTGTCTGTGGCTTGAGCGCAAAAGAAAAGGACCCGCGCCAGACGAGCCGTATTAGGAACTGGGAGACCTGGACTCGAACCAGGAATGGCGGATCCAGAGTCCGCTGTTTTGCCGATTAAACTATCTCCCACTATTCATAAGCGCATAGCCTAGCACGATTGCCCGCCGCTGACAAGATTCAAGGCGCGGCATTTTCCAGCGCCGCCACCGCCAGTTTGACGCGCCGCAGTGACTCGGCTTTGCCCAGAATCTGCATGGTATCGAATGTCGGCGGCGATACCTTCTGCCCGCTGGCAGCCGCGCGCAGCGAACCGAAGACCGCGCCATTTTTTTGTCCGCTACTGGCTGCATAGGCGGAAAATGCGCTGTATTGCGCCTCTGCCGAGAAGTCCTCCAGCGATTCGAGCACGGGCAACGCGCCGCGCAAGATAGCCAAGGTGCTTGCCGCGTCCATCTTGCGCTGGATGAGAATCTCCGCCGCTGGCGGGGTAAACTCACTCCAGTTCTCGAAGAAGAAGCCAGCCATGCCCACGACATCGTTCAGCGATTTCAGGCGCACTTTTAAGCTGGGCGCAACTTCCCGCAGCAACGCTTCATCCACAGCATAACCGGCCGCCTCCAAAACCGGTTTCAGACGGCGCGCCAGGTCATCCGCGGGCAGCCTTTGAACCCACTGGCTGTTCAGCCAATCCAGCTTGGCGATTGGGTAGGCGCTGTTGGCTGGGTTGACCGCTTGCAAATCAAAGCGAGGTATCGCTGCTTTGACCGCGAAGACCTCCTGGTCATCACCGAAGTTCCAGCCGATATTCGTCAGGAAGTTGACCACCGCCTCGGGCAGGTAGCCCGCCGCCTGGAACTCCTGCATGAGCACGGGCACGGTTTTGCCCCGCGAATCCGCGAATTGCTGCTTGCGCTTGCTCAGCTTGCCTTTGCCATTCGGGTTGAGCAGGACGGGCAGGTGCGCATACTGCGGCATTTCCCAGCCAAAGGCATGCCACAGTTGCAGGTGCAACGGGAAGGACGGCAGCCATTCGACCGCCCGTGTAATATGCGAGATGCGCATGGTGTGGTCATCGACGATGTGCGCCAGGTGATAGGTGGGGAAGCCGTCTGATTTCAACAGCACGGCATCTTGCAGCTGGGCATTGTCGAATGCCACTTCGCCGCGGATCATGTCGCAGCCGCGCGTCCTGCCCGCCAGCGGCATCTTGAAGCGGATGACATGCGGCATCCCTTGCGCAGCCTGCTCGTCCGAGTGCTCGGCGGGGAAATCACGATAACGGCGGTCGTAGCCACGTCCGGCTTTGCGCATCTCGGCAAGTTCTTCCGACGTGGCGAAGCAGCGATAGGCATGCCCCTGCGCAACCAGCCAATTCGCCCACTGTTGGTACATCTCCAGCCGCTGCGACTGCACATAGGGTCCATAGTCGCCACCGATGCGTGGTCCTTCGTCAATGTCCACGCCCAGCCAGTCGAATGCAGCCATAATTTGCTCGACCGACCCGGGCACACTGCGTTTTTGGTCGGTGTCTTCGATGCGCAGGATGAATTGCCCGCCATGCCTGCGCGCGAAGAGCCAGGCAAACAGCGCCGAGCGGATGCCGCCGATGTGCTGTGGTCCGGTCGGGCTGGGGGCATAGCGCGTGCGTATCGGGTGGTCATGCTTTGGCAAAGTTGATTCTCCTTAGAAGTTGAGGCGGCGGCGGCGCATGACGACGCTCTGCACCAAGCCGATGCCGACCATGGTGAAGAGCAGCGATGTCCCGCCGGAACTCACGAAGGGCAGGGTCAAGCCGGTTACAGGGAGCAAACGCAGGTTCATGCCAATGGATACCATTGTCTGGAAGAAGATCATCGCCGCCACGCCATAACAGATCATGCTGCCCAGGGGGTCGCTGGCTTCACGAGCGCCTTTCAGAATACGCATCAATACCAATGCGAACATAGCCAAAACCGCCACGCCGCCCGCCATGCCGAACTCATGCGCAATCACGCTGAAGATGAAGTCAGTGTGGCGCACGCGCAAGAACCTGCCGGTATTCTGCGAGCCGACATAATAGCCTTTGCCAAACAAGCCGCCCGAGCCAATGCTAATCTGCGCCTGGTTGATGTTGTAAAAGGCGTCGGATAGGGGGTCGGGGTTGAGGAAGGTCTCGACGCGCAGACGCTGATAGGATGGCAGCAGCGGGAAGACGATCGGCAGGGCAATCGCCAGAACGAGCGCAAACATAGCGAGATGTCGCAGCCGAAAACCAGCTGCCCAGATGATGACCGCCCAAATGAACAGGAAGACGATGGTCGTGCCCAGGTCGGGCTGGATGAAGATCAGCCCCGCCGGGATGGCGACATGCAGCAGGCTGCGGAAGACGGTCGACAGCTTGTTCAGCTGCAAATAGCGCGCGCTGAGGTATTGCGAAAGCGTGATGATGAGGATGATCTTGCCAATCTCGGACGGCTGGATGCGTATGCCGATATTGATCCAGCGGGTCGCGCCGCCAGCGCCTTCCACGCCGAATGCGCGCACCAGCGCCAACATGATGATCATGCCGGCATAGAGCCAGGGCGTGATGCCGCCCAGCAGCCGATAGTCGATGCTCGCTATGACCAGCACGATGGCGCAGCCGATCAAGGCATAATTGATTTGGTCAGGCACGCGGCTGATGATGTCGTCGTCAATGGCATCCTGCGTCGCGCTGTCGATCATCAAGATGCCGAAAACGACCAGGATGATGACGGACCCGAAGAGGATGAAATCAAAACGACGCCAGGCGCTCAGGTTGTCTGCCATGCGCACCGCCGAAAAGGAATCGATTGATAAGGCAAGTATAGCGGAGGCTTAGCGCCGCGACAGGGAGTATTGCGCGGCTGGTCTATGCCTTGTCGGCTGTGTCGGCGCTCATGGCGGGCAGCTGCGCGTCGGCCGCGTTGTTGGCTGGCTGCTGCCCGGTGAAAGGGACTTCGGCGATGAGCTTGCTTTGGCGGCGGTCGCGCTGTTCCAGGTCAATCTCGACGCGGTCTTGGTCGACCACCAGGTATCTGGCGATGACCGCCAGGATCTCCCGCTTCATTGCTTCCATGCGTTCAGGCGGCAGGTGAATGCGGTCGTGCTGCAAGACAAAGCGCAGCCGGTCTTTGGCGGTCGCGCCACTGCCCCGATTGCGGCGTCCGAATAAAGATTTGATAATACCCATGATACTTTCCTTTGCTGCTTTCGTTCGCCACAGCCTCATCTAGCGCCCGTCAAAAAGGCGCAGGAAGCGCCGCAACAGGCTGGGGTTGCCATGCAGATTCATAAATGGCACATCTTCGCCGATAATCCGCCGCGCGATATTGTTGAATGCCAGGCCAGCCTGCGAATTCATATTCAAGGTAACAGGAACGCCGCTATTGGAGGCGGAAAGCACCAGTTCGTCTTCCGGGATGATGCCGATGATATCCAAACCCAGGATATCGTAGACATCGTCCGATGACAGCATCTCGCCCTTGCGCACGAGGTCGGTCTTCAGGCGGTTGATGATGAGCTTGCCGGGGCCTTTTTCAGCCGCTTCAATCAAGCCGATAATGCGGTCGGCATCGCGCACAGCGGAGACTTCAGGGTTGGTAACAATCAATACCTCGTCGGCTGGCTCCAAGGCATTTCGGAAGCCCCGCTCGATGCCAGCTGGCGAATCGATCAAGATATAGTCGCATTCCTGGCGTAAATCGTCCGTAACTTGAACCATGTCTTCGGGGCTGACGGACATTTTGTCGCGCGTTTGAGCGGCCGGGATGAGGAAGAGGTCATCAAAGCGCTTGTGTTTGATCATCGCCTGGCGCAGTTTGCTGCGTCCCTCGACCACATCGACCAGGTCATAGACGATGCGGTTTTCCAGCCCCATGATGATATCGAGGTTGCGCAAGCCAATATCGGCATCAATCACCACAACCCGTTTGCCCAGGCTAGCCAGGGAGATGCCCAGGTTGGCGGTAGCGGTAGTTTTGCCCACGCCGCCCTTGCCAGACGACACGGTGATGACTTGCGCGCCGACTCGGCTTTTTTCTTCGCTCCCCATGCAGCTTTCCTTCCCCGGGCTAATCTCTTGATTCTACCACGATCTGGTTATCACGAATGCTCGCCACTTCGGGCAGGATATCGCTGCGCTTGCCGGGCGGCGATGTTACGATGTAGCTGGCGATGCGTAGTTGATTCGGGTTCATATCCAAGGCGCAGACAACTGCTGATTCGTCGCCCAGCGCGCCGGCATGCACCGTCCCGCGCAGCTTGCCCCATATAACGATATCGCCAGCGGCAACTACTTTTGCGCCGGCGTTCACATCGCCAAAGACGACCACATGCCCCTCGCTGTGGATCGTTCGTCCCGAGCGCAAGGTACGGCGAAAGATGACCCCGCGCGAGCCTGTCGCGTCCGCATCGGCGGGCTTGCCCAGGCTGGGCTTGCGCGCGGAGGCTGCTCGTCCGCTGTTGCGGCTGGTGCGTATGTCCAGCGACCGAGCCGATTGCCGCGTGGTGTCGCTATCGCTGCGCACCAGCGACAGGCTCAAGCCGCGCCGCTCCAGCAGCGCCTTCAAGGAGCTAAGCTCATACTTCGGCACCGGGCGCGCGCCCAATTCGACGATGATCTTCGCGCCAGTGAAAAATGCTCGCTTGTCATCAATGCGCTTCGCCAGCGCGTCCGTGACCGACTGCCACTTCTCGGTCGTGCTGAGCGAAACCAGCAGACCATCGTTGGTGCCCTTGATCGAGAAAAGTTCCTCAGGCATGCGCACATGCACCTGCTCTCAGCAGCCGCCACCCATAGATAACCAGTATAGTATACCTGCAATGGGAATCCAAGCTTGCCCAGGCGGCAAAGAATTTCAAATTTGCAAAACCTCCAGCAGCAGCAGCGCCGGCAGCGCCAGATACAGCGCCGAGACCAGGTGTATCCATAACCCGGCTTTATTTTTTAAGCTCTTGTTCACCCATTGGCTGATGGAATTGACGGCATAAGTCATCCAGATGACCTGGATGATAATCAAGGGCAAGAGCAATACATCGCGGTGGCTGCCGATATAAGTCAAGCCAAAGAGCATATAACTGGCGAAAGCGATGATTGTCACAGTGCCCAGCGGCGGATACCAGCGCGCCAGCCGCGCCACGCCCACACAAGCCAGCGCAATCCCCACCCAGCCGAATTGCGCCAGTGGATATTCGCCCAGCGCCAGCCATCGCTGCGCATCCCGCCAGCCCAGCGGCAGCAGCAAAGGCGACTCCGCCAGCAGGTATGTCTGCGCGAGCAGGTAGGCACCGGCCACCGCAATCGCCAGGATGCCCAGCCAATACCAGCCGGGCAACCGCGCATAAGAAAGCAGCAGGGCGAGCAAAATCGCCGCGACAAACAATGTAACCAGCGGGTCGTTCAGCGTGCCAACCGCGAAGAGCAAAGGAATGCCCGCCAGATGCCAGCGTTGGGGCGATTGTGGCGGCTTAAAGCCCGGCCTCGGGTTCGTCAACATCAGCATGTCGATGAGCAGAAAGAGCAGCCAAGCCACCACCAAGACCGTCAATCGCAAGCTCTGTGCCGCGCTGATTTGGCTCCAGAAAATGACGGCGAACAAGACGATGACCAAGCCCAGGGCAAGCTCATGACGTTTCAATAAAAATGACGCGCAAAACAAGGCGATTGCCGCCAATATCGCCGCTATCACGATGCTGCCTGGCTGCGTCACCGCGCCAGCAGCCTGCGACCAAAAGACCGGCGACAAAGTCAGGGTCAAGCCGCCCGCCACAGAAGCCACCAGCCCCATAGGGCGCATCCCGGCTGTTACTCCCATCACCGCCAGCGCTAAACCGGTTGCGCGCGCGATTGGCGCTTCACCCACGATTAGCAGCAGCAGCCAGGCGCAAGCCGCGGTGAAGCAAGCGGGACCCCACCGGCGTACTTGCTGCAACTGCGGCGCTGTCAAGCCTGCCATATCAAACACTGCTTCCAGCCAGGAGAGCTGGCGGCTGGCTGCCATTGCGTTGAGATTTCAAGCGAAAATACTCTTCCATCGTCTTCCGCACAATCGGCAGCGCCACCTGCGAGCCCTCGCCGCCA
Source organism: Chloroflexota bacterium (assembly GCA_009840575.1). Classification (GTDB taxonomy): domain Bacteria; phylum Chloroflexota; class Anaerolineae; order Aggregatilineales; family Phototrophicaceae; genus UBA6055. The sequence goes on from VXNO01000126.1 coordinate 19,831, forward strand.
TTGTAGACGAAGGCGATTAGGATGATCTCCGGGTCTTCGTAAGGCGCATAACCCGTGTACCAGGCGTGGGCGGGCCACTGCCCAGGCACGCATAGATTCAACGGCCGCGCGATGTCATCGCAGTACTCGGCGGTGCCCGTCTTGCCCGCCACTTCAACGAAGGGCAGGGCGGCGGGAGCGGCGGTGCCACCCTCGCCAATCACCGCCTCACGCATGCCCTCCTGCACCAAGTCCAGCGTCGGCTGCGATAAAAATGGCGGGATATACGGTTCGCTGGGGCCTCGAAAACGCACGCGCTGACAGACTGAGCCATTGAAGCTGTAATTCAGCGGGATGTGGATGCGGTAGCTGTGCAGGTCTTCGATGCCGGGGTCGGGATTGAGGTCGACTGTGTTGCGATAGCCGGCTGGGTCGCAGCGGTAGGGGTCGTACCACTCCGAGTCAGGCTCGCAGGTGCAAGCCAGGCTGGATTCGCGCTTCATCAGCATATCTTCCAGCAGCAGCAGGGTCATCTCTTCGCCGTTCGCCAGCCGATCGCGGTTGATGGTGCGCAGGATTTTTGGCTGGAAAGCCTCGATTATTTCGCGCTCTTCGTCCAGGAAGTCGCGGATGATGGTCGGTTGGTACAAGACACCGCCATTGATGGTCGCCGCCACCGACGCGACCAGTTGCAGCGGCGTAACATTGACATAACCTTGCCCGAAAGCCGCATTGTAGGTATCGCCGGTCGACCAGCTTTCGCCTTCGTTGCGGCGCTTCCAATCGGGGTCGGGCATGCGGTTGGGATTCTCAAATGGCAGCTCGATGCCCAGTTCGCTGCCGATGCCGAAAGCTGTTCCATAGCGGAACAAGTCATCGATGCCCAAGCCGCCCGGGCGGATCGTCTGCGCGGACAGGTTCGGGTTGCCGCCGCCGATTTGATAGAAGTAGACATCGCAGCTCCAGGCGATGCCGCGGATCATGTCGACGCGCCCATGCCCGCTGCGCAGCCAACAAACAAATCGCTGCGACGCGGCGCGGTCGTTGGGCGCATAGCGGTTTTCTACCAGGATCTGCCCTTCCGCCAGCAGTTGCGTATTCGGGTCGATGACCTGTTCTTCCAACACAGCCGCGGCTGTGATGACCTTCCAAACCGAGCCGGGCGGGTACTTGCTCTTGATGGTGTTGTTCACCAGCGGGCGCAGCGGGTCAGCCAGCACATCCAGGTAGTATTCGCCATCGATGGCGCGGGCAAAGCGCGAATTGTCGTAGCTGGGATGGCTGATCAGCGCCAGCACTTCGCCATTGCGCGGGTCCATGGCGATGACCACGCCCTGCCGAGAGATGACGCGCCCCGCCTGGCTGTTGAGTTCTTGAAGCTGGTCAATCAGCGCTTGCTGGGCGAAAGCCTGCAGCTCGGTATCAATTGTCAAGCGCACATTCTGCCCGGGCTGGGGATCATCCTGACTGATGACCTTGATGACTTCGCCAGCGACATCGACTTCGCGCAGGGCTTTCCCGCGTACTCCCGCCAGGCGATTTTCCAGGTAACGCTCGATGCCCTCATAGCCGATGCGGTCGAAAGCCGGGTTGTAGCCCTGCGCCCGCAGCTCTTCGGCTTCTTCGGCGGGGATGGGACCCATATAACCGATGATATGCGTGGTGAGCTCGCCGGTCGGGTATTCGCGCACGGCAACGGGATCAATATCGACGCCAGGCATGAAGATGCGCTCTTCGAGGATTTGCAAGGCGGTGAGCTGCGGCACATCCTGGGCGACAATAACGGGTCTGAAGGGCGCGATGCCTGCGCCTTCTTCGACCAGGTCTTCCAGGCTGCGCGCGAAGCCCCCGGCTTGCGCGGCGATTTCACGAGTCGGCGGCACACCGACCAGCGCCGAGAGTCGATTGTATACAGCCAACTCGGCTGCGACATCGTCGGGCAGGTCGGCTGGGGTGATGATGACATTGTAGGCAGGCACATTAAAGGCCAGCCGTTCGTCGTTGCGGTCGAAGATCGCGCCGCGCCGCGCCGCAATCGGTAGCTCATCCAAGCGATTATCGTCTGCGGCCGCATCAAACTCATCAAAGCGGATGACTTGCAGCTCGTACATACGGAAGCCAAAGATCAGAAATACGGCGAAGATGACGGCTTGAAAGAACGTGAGACGCCAAGTCTGGAAGGGAACAAGGCGGTTGCTCTTCACAGTTGCCTCCCGGCATCGGGCATCTGTTACAAACTTTGCGGCGCGACCTGCAAGCCGTCTTTCAAGCGGCGCTGGAATCGGCGCACGATGACATACAGCGGCAGCACCGCAACCAGGTTATACAGCAAGGTCGGCAAGAGCGCATAGCGAGCTACCGCCCATGGGTCATAAGTATAGCCCAGCAGGAACAGCGCCGCATAGGTATAGGCGGTCATAAAGAGCGTGGCGAGCGCCGCCATCGCCAGCAGCAGGATGACGCGCGCGCGCAGCAGTTGTTGGGACAAGCGGTTTATGGCGTAGACCATGATTAGCAGCGCCGCCGAGCTCGTGCCCAGCGGCAAGACTGAAAGCAAATCCAACGTGATGCCGCCGATGAATGCCCAGGCAAAGCCCTCCGCCAGGCTGGCTTGCAGCGACCAGCATAGCACCAGCAGCATCACCAGGCTCAGCTGACCGCGTGTATCCGCCAAGAGCGGGAAAACCGGCCTGGCCAGCTCGGCGATTAATCCCAGCGCCTGGGGCAACAAACTGGCGGAGAGCGCCGCCGCCACAGCCAAGGCAATAATGGACAGGTAGCGCCACATATCAGCCGTCGCCGCCCTCTGCAAATACCGAAAAATTGACTGGCTCGAAGCTGGTTAGAACCAGCACGAACTCCAGCGCGGCGAAGTCGATCAAACTGCGTACTTCCGCCTCCTGGAAGAGTTCAAATTCAAATTGGCGCACGCTGGTAACTTGCCCGACCACGATATCCGCGGGAAAATTGCCGCCCAAACCCGAGGTGATGACCAGGTCGCCTTGGCGGATGGCCTCATCCAGGTCAACCATGGTCAGCCGCAGCGCGCCCGAGGCCTGCCCGACGATGCTGCCATGCGCGCGAGTGGTCTGCAAGCGCGAGCTGACTGAGCTGTTCTCATCGGTGATTAGCTGCACCTGCGCGGCATTGGCGCTGATATCGATGATGCGCCCGACCAGTCCCAAATCAGTGCTTACCGGCATGCCGACAGCGATGCCATCGCGCGCGCCGCGATTGATGATGATATGCCGCGCGATGCCCGTTTGCTCGACCGCGATGACATCGGCGGTGATGAATTCTTGTTCTTCCAATGCCGATATGTACCCAAGCAGGCTGACCAGCCGTTCGTAGTCGCTGGCGGCTTCACGCAGGCGGATCAGCTCGACCTGGCGGCGTGCTAGTTGCTCTTCCAGCTCGGCGATGCGGTCCTGGGCGCTCGCCCAGTCATTCAGCGCTTCCAATGTGTTGTTGGCGGTCAAGGACAGGCGATTCAGCAAGCCCGCCAAGCCAGTCAGCGGCGCGGCGGCGACATCTTCCACCGGTGCCAGCAGGCCGGCGATACTCACGGTCATCAAGATGCCGCAGAGCATGAGCATCAGCAGCAGGCTAAGGAAACGACCGGGGCGCGCCAAGGATCGCAAGCGGGCAGCCTCGCCACTATCTGAGACGAGCGGACTTTATAGCCAAAGTCTATCACAACCTGTAAAGCCGCCAGGAAATAGTTGTGATTATTCAGTGCTTGGTGCTGCCGCGTTCGGGTCCCGTCAGCAGCCGCCGCAGGTTGTTGTAATCTTCCAGTACACGCCCCGCGCCCCGCGCCACGCAGGTCATGGCGTCTTCCGCCAGCCAGCAGCGGATATTGACTTCTTCGCGCAGGCGCTCGCCCAAGCCGCGCAATTGTCCGCCGCCACCCGCCAGTGTGATACCGCTTTCCATCAAGTCGGCGACCAGCTCCGGCGGCGTATCGTCCAGCGCGTCCTTGACTGTATCGATGATGATATTGACCGAGCCGCCGATGGCATCGCGGATTTCGATGGAACTGACTTCGACTGAATCCGGCAAGCCTGTGGTCAGGTTCCTGCCCTTGACGGTGTAAGTGCGTTCTTGGGGCAGGGGATAGGCAGAGCCGACATCGATTTTGGCTTTCTCGGCGGTCGGCTCGCCGATGAGCAGGTTGTGTTTGTTGCGTAGGTGCTGGACGATATCTTCGTCCATTTCATCGCCAGCCACCCGGATGGAGCGGCTTATGACGATGCCGCCCAGCGAAAAAAGCGCGATTTCCGTTGTGCCACCGCCGATATCGACCACCATGCTGCCGCGCGTCTCCAACACAGGCAGGTTCGCGCCGATGGCTGCGGCGACAGGCTCTTCGATCAAGTGGGCTTCACGCGCGCCGGCGTCCAAGGTCGCTTCGATAACCGCGCGCTTTTCCACCTCGGTTACGCCACTGGGGATGCCAACCACGACGCGCGGACGCGGCACGGGCACCCAGCTTTGTTCGTGGGCTTTTTTGATGAGGTAATCAAGCATGCGCGCAGTGATTTCGTATTCGCTAATGACGCCATCGCGCACGGGCCTCACGATGACGATATCGCGGGGATTTTTGCTCCACATTTCTTTGGCGCGCGCGCCGACTTCGATTGGCGCTCGTGTGCGCCGGTCTATCGCCACAAAAGAAGGCTCGTTGATGACGATGCCCTTGCCGCGTACATAGACCAGCGTATAAGCTGTGCCCAAGTCTATGCCTATGTCGAGCGAAAACAGCCCGAAGAGGAAATCCAGGGGACTCAGCACGGGGGCTCCCAAGTAACGCGCGAATGTAGCGAATTATAGCATAGCTTTCGTATGCTCACTTTGCGTTGCTGCCCACAATAGCGTCATCAATCGCCCTGGATTGCTGCGAAAATACAGTAAGCTGACAAGTAATCTCGCCATCAGGAAATGCCAAAGATGGAGAATTCTCTCGATTGCAAGTTGCTTAGGGAGTTGCGGCGGGCGCTGCGAGAGCCTGGCGCGCTGGAAGACTCGGCTGCGCTGGTCGTGGCTGTTTCCGGGGGCGCTGACTCGGTCGCGCTGCTGCATGCCTTGCGCCGCTTGCAGGGAGAGCTGGGCATTTGGCTGCATGTCGCTTCGTTGGATCACAGCCTCCGCGGCGCGGCTGGGGCGCGAGACCTGGCATTTGTAGGCGCGCTGGCGGAGACATGGCGATTGTCCTGCACACTTGAAACTGTCGACGTGCCGCGGCTGGCGCGGGGATGGAAAATCGGCATTGAGGCGGCGGCGCGGCGGGCTCGTTATGAGTTCCTGGCGCAGGCGGCAAAGCAACTGGATTGCGCCTGTGTGGCTGTCGCGCATCACGCTGACGACCAGGCAGAGACCATGCTCATGCACATTGCGCGCGGCAGTGGCTTGCGCGGCTTGCGGGGGATGCGCCCGGTTTCGCCCCTGCCCGGCGCTGCGCAGTTGCGTTTATTGCGCCCGCTGCTGGGCGTTTCGCGCGCCGACATCGAGGCTTACTGCGCGCAACATCAGTTAGCTTATGTTACGGACGCAAGCAACAGCGATACCCGCTACCGGCGCAATTACCTGCGCAGCGAGGTCATCCCGCGCCTGCAAACGTTGAACCCGGCGCTGGCGGACGCGCTAAATCGGCTGAGCGAGACAGCTGCTATCGATGACGACTTTATCCGGCAGCAGTTTGCGCGCCTTGTGCAGCCGAAAATACACAAATCACCTGCAAGCTGGCGCATCAACAAAGCCGATTATTTTTCGCTGCATGTCGCGCTGCGCAGGCGCTTTTTGCTGGCTGCGGTAGACGAATTGGCGGATGACGCGCTGTCTCTGCGGCAGGATCTCACAATCGATCTGGATGCCTGGGCGGGGTCCGCTCGCGTCGGCGCTTGCCGTGATTGTGGCGCGGGCATCCGACTACGCTGCGATTATGAGGCGCTAATTGTGGAGAAGAGCGGTGCCAGTCCCGAGGCGGGTCGCTACCGATTGATCCCCCGCGACACCGATATCAAGCTGGCGGCGGGGCAAACTGTGTCGCTGGCTGGCATCCGCTTGCGTATCGTTTCTGACCTAGAGGCAGGGCAGCGCTTCAACCTGCAACTGCCGGCTCAGTCCGAGTTGTGCCTGCGGACTCGGCGTCCCGGCGATCGCTTCCAACCCAAAGGCATGGGCGGTTCTTCACGCAAGCTCAAAGACTGGATGATCGACCGCAAAATCCCCCGATTGCTGCGCGAGCAAATCCCGCTGCTCTGCGCCAATAATGCGATTGTCGCCATCTGCCTGGCAGATACCTGGCATCTCGCTGAGGTCAGTATCCCTGTTGGCGCTCCGCGAATCACCACCCTGTTTGATTGACAGTCCCTTGCAACTTTGATATTCGCAAATTTGGACATGGAAAAAATGCTGATATAATTATTAATAATTAAGAATATAAGCTAGGTGCTTCACGAGATGGCAGACAGACAGCTTATGCGGATGCTGTTGGTGGTCGCCGATGATGTAAGCCGCTACACATTGAGCATGACCTTGCAACGTGAGGGCTATGTCGTTGACGAGGCAGCCAACAGCGAGGCGGCGCTAGGGCATTTCCAGCAACGTGATATTGATCTTGTCCTGGCTGACCTTGACTTGCCGGACGAAGATGGCTTTGCCTTGCTGCGCGCAATCAAGCAGCAATCGTCCGACGCGGTGGTGATCTTGATGTCGGCGGATGCGGATGCGCGCATAGTCGTGCAAGCCTTGCGCGCCGGGGCGGGGGATTTTCTGCTGATGCCATGCGCCAGCGATGAGTTGCGCGCCCGGGTCGAACAAGGCATGGTCAGCGCCCGCAGCCATATCCGCCGCCGCCGTCTGTTGACGGCAATCAATCAGAATGTCGCCCAACTTAGCGCCGAGTTAATGAGCGCCGTGGGCGAGGAGAGCCCGCCGCAGACGAACTTGCGAGATGTCCGTGGACAATCGCCGCTGCAAGGCAGGGGCATCCGCTTGGGTCCATTTGAGTTGGTGCCGGGGCGATACGAGGTCGCTGCTGGTGGCGGTGGCGCCAGCTTGACGCCCACCGAATTCGACCTGCTGCTCTACCTGGCTGCCCATCGCGAGCGAGTCGTGCCCTGCAGCGAGCTGGTGCGCGAGGTGCGTGGCTACTATATCGAAGAGCCAGAAGCCCGCGAAATCATCCGCCCGCACATCAGCAACCTTCGCCGCAAGCTCAGAAGCCTGGACGACACCGAAATGATCGCCAATGTGCGCGGCGCGGGCTATCGGCTGATCGAGGCTGCGCAAGCCGATTGAAGCTGTCTACCTAATTGCTACAATACCTGCTAAGCTGATGGGCGCTATTTTTGTATTCTGCCGGCGGATTTCTATGCGCCACCTGTTCCTGCTGCTCTTCGCGTATACTTTGCTGGGCGGCGCGTCCCAGGCGCAGCCACTGCAAGATACCGGCTGCGCAGAGTCTGGTGAACTGCTCAGAAACCTATACACCAGCAACATCACCCGGCGCGACCACCTCTACACTGTCTACCTGCCGCCTTGTTACGTTGCGGATGATGCTACTTATCCCGTCTTGCTATTGCTGCATGGCTCGAATGCAAACGACAGCCAATGGGCGCGGCTCGGTTTTATTGACGCGCTAGAGGCGGGCATCAAGGCTGGCAGCGCCCCGCCGATGGTCGTGCTGATGCCGCATGGCGGGCTGGAAGCCAACAATAATAACTTCGACACGTTCAGCTATGACCGCATCCTGCTCGACTTCCTGGCGCAGATGTCGGAGCGCTATCGCAGCAGCGGCGCGCAAGCCATCGGCGGCATTTCGCGCGGCGGCTTTTGGGCTTATCAGATTGGCCTGCGCCATGCCGATGACTTCGTGGCTATCGGCGGCCACAGCCCCTACTTTGACCGCAGCCATGTCGCGCCAGCGCATAACCCGCTGCACATTGCCGAGGCGCTCGACCGCGAAACCTACCCGCGCTTGTGGCTGGATCGCGGAACGGACGACCACGCTGTTACTGGAATCGAAGCGATGCGCACCATTTTTCAGCGCGCCAAGCTGCCCCACGACTATGTTGTGCATCCCGGCGGTCGGCACAGCGAAGCTAGCTGGTCGCGGCATGTCGGCGCTTACCTGGACTTTTATGCGCGCGCATTTAGTGAGCCAGCGCTGCCCCCCGAGCCAGCCAGTTCAGGCGTCGAGCTTTGGCTGCCGGCGGTTGATTTTGGCGAGGTCATGCTTTCGCTGGGGCGGGCGGAGCTGGCGGCTATCCTGGCGGGTGAATTGGAGGAGCGGCTCATCATCAGCGAGTCGGCGCGGGCGCGCTTGGCGGGGCGGGGCATCCAACTGCATGCGGATACCGAAATCGTCAAGGACTTGCGGCTATTCAACGCTCTGTGGCTCTCGACCGGCAAGTTCACGCTGCTGCCCTTTGACGAGCTGCACCTGCGCCTGCGCCCCTTGTGGTTGGATGACCAGCCGGTCGTCGATCAATTGGCGGGCTATCCGCTGGTCTTCGCCAGCGAATCGCCAAATTATGACCCTGAGAAACTAACGCGCATCACACTCTCGGGCACGACCGCGCTGACCCGCCATACCTTGACGGCGCTGGACGCGATGGGTTTGCAGCAGGCGGCCAGCGGCATTCAAGACTATGTGCGGCGGGCGGATTATTTTCATATTACCAACGAAGCGTCAATCGCGCCCGGCTGCCCACAATTGAACGTCGCCGCGTTGGCCGGGCAAAGCAGCATGTGCATGAAGCGTGAACATGTCGCCTTGTTTAATCTGCTGGAGGTCGATGTGGTCGACCTCAGCGGCAACCATATCGTTGATTTCGGCTATGAATCCTTCCTGAACACCTTGGACCACTTCGCGGCGCAGGGCATAAAACTGGTGGGGGGCGGTCGCGACCAGGCGGCGGCGCAATCGTCATTGATCTTGCAGAAAAATGGCGCGAGCATTGCTTGGCTGGCTTGCAATGCTATCGGTCCGGCTTATGCGCTGGCGAATGATGACCCCAATTCCAGCCTGGGGCGCAGGCCCGGTGCCGCTTTTTGCAATAAAAATTGGCTGCATGACGCGCTGCCGGTCTTGGCTGCGCAGCATGATATCGTGCTGCTGACCCTGCATTTTCGTGAATTCAGCGGTTTTGAGCCCAATGAGCGGCACAAAAACGATTATCGCGCCTATGCCGAATGGGGCGCGGATGTGGTCATCGGCACAGCCCAGCATCAACCCATGTCCATTGAGCTCTATCCGACGAGTCGCGGTGAAATCGCTTATATCCACTATGGCTTGGGCAATTTGTTCTTCGACCAGGAAGTCTGGGGGCAGCGCCGTTTCTTCATGGATACTTTGTATATCTATGCTGGGCGGCTGCTAGCGGTAGAGATCTTCCCGGGCATCATCGACGGTCGCGCCCGGCCCCGTCTGCTAAGGGGCGAAGATCGCTTTAACTTCCTGCATTTTGTGCTGGTGCAGAAGAGTTCGCTTTAGCCAGCGGCGAGCTCGCACAGGGATATCCCAGCAAACTTT
>VXNO01000006.1 GCA_009840575.1 Chloroflexota bacterium
TCGGCAGCGTCAGATGGGCAAACGAGACAGGCTCACGGCGGTGCATCAGCAGGGGCGCGGCTGTTTCAATGGCTTCGACTGGCACGCCCATGATGCCGCTGGGGAAGGCGGTTGCCGACAAGCCATCACGGTCATGCGCCGCCCCCATGCCGCCAGCGGAAAAGAAAATATAGGCGAACTCCTCACCATTCGCGTCCAGCCCGTCCATCATGGTATTCCACAAGCCCGCCGAGCCATTGGCGATCACCCGTTGCGGCATGATCTGCGCCAGCGCGGTCAGCAAAGGCTGGCTGACAAAATGACCGATTAGATGACGCGCGCTGACCGGTGCCGGGCGGCGGCAATTCAATATGCTGCCGATGGGCGCGCTGACATGAATGGGGCGGAAAGCGCCTTCGTTGTTAGGGATGCCCGCTGCCAGCGCAGCCATCAAGGTATAGGTGGTATAGGCATGGGTGTAATTGAGCACGACATTGATGCCGCGGTCGACCTGGGGCGAGCTGCCGGCATAATCAACCCGCATCTCGTCGCCCGCTACTGTAATCTCACAGGCAATAGTCAGTGGCGCGTCAAAGCCATCGATCTGGATGCTGTTGCGGTAGCTGCCATCAGGCAAGTCGCGGATGGCGGCGCGTACAGCCGCTTCCGTTTTGTCCAGAATGGCTGCGGAGACCGCTTCAATATCGGGCAGGTCATATTCTTCCAGCAGCTCGATCAACTTGCGCGCGCCGACCTGGTTGCCGACTTCCTGCGCATGGATATCGCCGATGACCTGGTCGGGCACACGCACATTGGCGCGGATGATGTCGAAAAGCTCCTGATTGGCTTGCCCGGCTTTGAAGAGTTTCATCAGCGGGATAGCCAGCCCTTCTTCGTGCACAGAGCGCGCATCGCCGCCCATAGTTGCGCCACCGATATCAACCGCGTGGCAGGTGCTGGCGAAGAAGGCCACGCCCCGTCCACGATAAAAGACCGGCGAGACGATGGTCAGGTCGAAGAGGTGTCCGCTGGCTTCCCAAGGGTCATTGGTGATGAGCGTATCGCCGGGCTGCAGCGAGTCGATGGAGTGCTGCGGCACGATGAACTTGCGCACGCAATTCGCCATGGTGTTGATGTGCCCGGGCGTGCCAGTTACCGACTGCGCCACCATGTTGCCCGCCCGGTCGAATAGCCCCGCCGATAAATCGCCCGCCTCGCGCACGACAGTCGTGAAGGAACTGTGGATGAGCGCAGCCGCCTGCTCATCAACGACCGAGATGAGCCGCCGCCAGATGACTTCCAGGGTGATGGGGTCAAGCATAGCCTGTCCTTTCCGCAATTCAACTCCCCTCGTCCCCTCCCCCCGACAAGTCAGGGGGCTGACTTCATTGCGAATCTACGTAAAATGCGAAAACTCGGCGAAACCTTCCCCCCATTGATATGGAAGGACCGAGGGGTAGACCAAAGGGATGGTGAATCACCCCTTCAACCCTGTCAGGGCGATGCCGCGCACAAAAGTCTTCTGCGTGAAGAAGAAGAGCACGATGGTGGGCAGCATCGCCAAAGTCGAAGCTGCCATCATCAGTTGCCACTGCGCCCCGTACATATTTTGGAAGAGTTTCAAGCCCAAAGAGATCGTCCAGTCCTGCTGATTTTGCAAATAAATCAAGGGTCCCAGGAAGTCGCGATAGGTCTGCACAAAGGTGAAGAGCGCCACCACCGCCATCGCGGGCCGCATCAGCGGGATCATGACATGCCACAAGATGCCTAGCTCGCTGGCGCCGTCAATGCGCGCGGCGTCGCTCAGCTCTTGCGGGATGGTCAATAAAAATTGCCGCAGCAAAAATACATACAGGGCGCTGCCAAAAAAATGTGGCACGACCAGCGGCAAAAATGTGCCCACCCAGCCCAAATCGCGGAATATAAGATACAGCGGTATCAGGGTAACTTGTGAGGGCAGCATGATGGTGCTGAGGTAAATCAAAAAGAAAAGGTTGCGGCCGGGCCACTGGATGCGCGCGAAGCCATAGGCGATGAAGGTGCAGGAGAGCACAGTCCCCAACACGGTCAAGCCGCTGATGGCGATGGTATTCCACATATAGCGCCAGAAGGGGATATAGGTGGTCGAAGCGCCGAAGTTCTGCCATTGCGGGTCGGGCGGGAAGATCGGCGGCGGCTGCTGAAAGATCTCGACATCGGTCTTCAATGCCGTTACGACCAGCCAATACAGCGGGAAGATATAAGCGACCGCCATGATCATCACGATAGTGTAGGCGATTGCCCGTTTGATGCGGTCTTGGGCGAGGCGATTTTCCCGCCAGCTAATGGCTGCGGCCACTTATGCCTCCGCGTGATAATAAACCCAGCGCGATGTCTTGAATAAAATCAGTGTAGCGACCAAGACGATGATGAAGAGAATCCAGGCTTGGGCGCTGGCATAACCCATTTTGAATTGCTGGAAAGCCGTCTGGTAGAGGTACATTGAGTAGAACATCGCCGAGTTGGCGACGCCGCCCGCCGCGCCATCACGGGTCGCCGTCATCACCCAGGCTTCGGTGAAGTATTGGAAGTAGCCGATCACATTGACGATGATGGTATAAAAGATGACCGGGCTGATCATCGGCAGGGTGATGCGGAAAGTTTTCTGCAGCGCGTTCGCCCCGTCTAGCTCAGCCGATTCCAGCAGGTCATGCGGCACATCCTGCAAGCCAGCCAGGTAAATCAAAATCGTGTTGCCGCCGAACCACGCGCCCATGAAGATCAAAGACGGCTTGACCCAATTGGGGTCGGTCAGCCAGCCAATGGGCTGCAAGCCGATGAAGCGCAGGAACTCGTTGAGAATGCCAAACTGTCCATTGAAGATCCACAGCCAGACGATGGTGGAGGCGACCACCGGCGTGATGGACGGCACATAGAAGATGCTGCGATAAATGGACAAGCCTCTTATCTTGGTATTGAGCAGCAGCGCCATCAGCATGTTGAAGACGAGGTGAATGGGCAAGCCAATCAGCACCATATAAAGGGTATTTTGAATGCCGATTTTGAAGACGCGGTCCTCGAGCAAATACAAATAGTTGTTCATGCCGATATAGCGCGGCGGCTGCAAGATGTTATAGCGCGTGAAGCTGTATTGCAGCGACTGTACTATGGGTCCGATGTTGAATAAGAAGAAGCCGATGATGGCGGGTGAAATGAAGAGCAAGCCGACCAGTAGCGAACGGCGCTGCTGCTTGCTGAGCCTTGGTCTGCGCAGTGAGATGGTCATGGGGAAAATGCCCCTACCCCAAACCCCTCCCCCAAGATGAGGGAGGGGCTATTTTGCTGTGGAATCGCTGCAATATCTCCCCTTCCCTCGTTCTGGGGGCAAGG
>VXNO01000042.1 GCA_009840575.1 Chloroflexota bacterium
CCCCCCCCCCCCCCCTTTCTTTCGCCCCCCCCCGCCCCCCTCCCCCCCCCCCCCCCGGCCCGCGGGCCCGCCCCCGCGCACCCCCCCCCGGGCGGGGCCCCCAAAGCCTCTGCAGGGTCATCATTCCTTAATCGCGCCCAGCTTGATGCCAGAGATGAAATAGCGCTGCAAAAAAGGATAGACTATCAGGATGGGCACCGTCGCCACGATAATCTGCGCGCCGCGGATCGCCCGGTCCGACAAGCGCTGCAAATCCCGCGGATCAATGCCGATATTGGTCAAATCCAACTCGATGACAATCGTGCGCAGGAAGGTCTGCATGGGGTAGTTGGCGGCGTCGGTCATGTAAATCAAGCCATCAAACCAGGCGTTCCAATGTCCCACCGCCGAGAGCAACGTCAAAGTGGCGATGGCTGGCAGCGAGAGCGGAATGTAGATATGCCAGAGTACCCGCCAATGCGAAGCGCCATCAATCACCGCCGATTCTTCCAGCTCTTTGGGCACCGCGCGGAAGAAGTTCATCATCAGTATCATGAGGAAGATGGGCAGGGCATTGGGCAAAATCAGCGCGCCCAAAGTGTTCAGCAAACCCAGGTCGCGCACGACAAAGAAGGTTGGTATCAAGCCGCCATTAAAGAGCATAGCGAAGACAAAGAACCAGATGAAAATAATCCTGCCTTTGAAGACCCGCGGCGGCTTCGACAGCGGATAGGCCGTCAGGATAATCAGGGTCATGCTGAGGCTGGTGCCGGTGATGACACGGACGACCGATATCATCAAGGAGCGCAGAAAGGTCTGCGAGCCCATTACCTCCTGGTAATTTTCCAAAGTGAAGTCGATAGGAAAAAACGAGACGAATCCACCCGTGGCTGGCGCTCGTCCGCTCAGCGATACTGCGAATATATGCACCATCGGCGCGAGGCAGAGCAGCGCGAACACGGTCAGAAAGAGGTAATTGAAACCATCAAACAAGCGGTTGAACCAATTGTTCTCGCGGATCATCAAGCCCCCTACAAGATGCGATAGCCGGCGTAGCGGTCAGCCAGATAATAGGACAGCACAATCAAGAAGAAGCCGATGAAGGACTTGAACAAACCCACCGCGCCCGCCAGGCTGAATTGAGCGGAGATCAAGCCAATACGATACACATAGGTATCGATGATGTCGCCAGTGCGGTAGACGGCTGGACTGTAGAGCGTCAGTATCTGTTCAAAGCCAGCTTCCAGCACATCACCCAGGCTCAGCGCCGCCAGCAGCACAATCGTCGGCAGGATGCCCGGCAAGGTGATATGCCAGATGCGGCGGAAACGCCCCGCCCCGTCGATGGCCGCCGCCTCGTGCAAGACAGGGTTGATAGCAGTCAGCGCCGCCAGATAGACGATAGTCGAGAAGCCGACATTCTTCCAGAATCCTGAAGTGATGATCGTGCCGCGGAACCAGTCGTTGCTGCCCAGAAAGAGCTGCCGATCGATGCCAAAATTGCCGATTGCCTGGTTGAGTATGCCGAAGGGCGCCAGCACATCCAGCAGAATCCCGCCCAGGACAATCCAGGACAGGAAATAGGGCAGGTATATCAGTGTCTGGATGGTGCGGCGGAAGAGCAGGATGCGCGCCTCGTTCAGCAGCAGCGCCAGGATAATCGCGCCGATTTGGTCCGCCACGATCTTGGCTATGGCGATGATCAAGGTATTGCCGAAGATGCGCCCAAAATCCGGCAAGGCGAAGAAAATCTCGAAGTTCCTCCAGCCCACCCAAGGCGAGTTGGCGAAGCCTTTGGCTGGACTGAAGTCTTGAAAGGCGATGACAACGCCGTACATGGGGTAATAACGGAAGAGCAGCACGACGATGATGCCGGGTATGATCATCACATACAGGGGCCAAGCGCGCTTGAGGTAGTCGCGGGCGGGTTGCCAATTTGCCCAGACGCGCTTGCGATAGGCGCGGACTTTCATGCGGATTGCTCCCCAGCCAGCCCCTTCCCCCACAAAGGGGGAGAGGATTTAACGGGCGCTTACATTTGCCCATGCCACCAGTCGTTGACCTCGCCGGTGATGGTATCGCCGCCGCCGGCGCGCCAGTCGGCAACGAAGCTGTCAAAGTCATCCAGCTCCGCCTGCCCGGTGATGATGTTGATAAAGGTTTCCGCTTCCAGGCTGTCCAGCGACGCGCTGACCATTTCCATCGTCGGCGTCGGGAAGGTGGTGAAATGGTTGCGGATGCCGTCCTCTTCCCAGCGCTCCACCGCGAAGACATTGGCGTCGTCCCACATGACCGATAGCTCGTCGCCACCCAGGAAGGCGTCCATCATGGCGTCGCGTTCGCCTGCTGGCACATTCGCCCAGACTTCGCGGCGATGCTTGATCCAGTTGGTTTCATGGCGCGGGTCGGTGCGAGCGCCGCCATTGGTGCCGGGCGGACCCCAAATATGCTTGGTGCCGTCGTAGCCTGAAGCCAGGTCCAGCTCGCTGCCCATGGAGTCGACATCGCCAGCTTCGTCGCGCCAGTAGTAATCCGTGCCTTCGAAGCCGTGGAAGCGATTTTCGGGGTTCTGCAATAGCTCTGCCCACCAGCCAATTTGCTTCAGTACCAGGTCGACATGCTCAAAGCCTTTGCGGAAGCAGAAGACGACATCGCCGACCGGGTTGCTCCAGGCTTTTTTCTTGATGCCGGTCGGTCCGGTCGGGATGTCCGTCCAGGTCCAGCGGGCAGTCGGGTCGTTAGTAACGCTATCGGGTATGCCGAAGAGCGCGGCGAAGGCTGGCGACATGGTGATGCCGCAGGTGTTGCCGCCAATCTGCCTGAAGGCGGTCTGTGGCGGGCGCAGGGTGAAGAAATCCTGAGCGAAGATACCCTCCGCGTACCATTGCCGCAGCAAGCCGAGCACTTCTTTAATCTCCGGCAGGGCGCTGTTGTATTGCAGGTCGCCGCTGTCGTTCGGCGTCCAATAGCCGGGCATGACACCCCAGGCGCCGAAGATCGGGTCGAGCGAGCTGAACCAGGTAACGAGGTTGTTGGCTGCCGCCAAGCCGATGGTGCTGCCGGCGGGGCCTTGCCCCAGGTCGGCTTCCACAAAGGCTTTTGCCACCGCGTGCAATTCTTCAATCGTCGTCGGCGCGCTCATGCCGACTGCATCCAGCCAGTCCTGGCGTATCCAGACCAGCTTGTCGTTTTGCGCCGCCTGCTCGGTATACGGCAAGCCCATCTTGCGCCCGTCGACCTCGGCATACTGCCAAGCCGCTCCATCGCCGAAGCTCAGCGCTTCCTTCAGCCAGACGGGGTGCGCTGCCGCCGCCCAGACCTCAGTGATGTCTTCAAGCAAGTCGTTCTCCAGCATCTCGGCGTAGACTTGCAGCGGCACCGTCTCCATGAAGTCCGGCAAATCGTTGCTGGCTACAGCCAGGTTGTACTTTTGCAAGACCTCTTCTTCATTATCCGTCCAGCTGAAAGCCAGCTTCCAGTGGATGCCGGTAACGGCGGCGTTCAAGCGGGTGAAGGGGCTATTCTCGATGTTGTCGCCATCGGCAAATTCCCAAGGTCCGCGGCGGCTGCCCGTGATGGTCACCGGCGGGTTGACCGGCATGCCCGCGGGGATTGGCGGCAACGTGGTCGTCCAGCCGCGCGGATTATTGGGGCTGCCGGGCAGCAGCTCAGCCGGGATATCCGCCATGCCTTGCCCGAAAGCTGGCGCCAGCCCATAACGAGCCATCATCGCGGCAGCCATGCCGATGCCGCTCATCTTCAAGAAGTCCCTGCGCGAGGGCTTCCGCTTCGACGACTGTAGGTGGTGTTTCCGAATCATCACAACTCCTTATGAAATCTACTCATTCCCGTCGATTTCAACCTTCGACACATCGATAATCACCTCCTGATCCCCCGCATCGCTTTTCAATTAACTCTGGTCGGCTTCAGTAGTCAGAGAAATCACCGTCTGCCAGACTTCGCTGGAAAAGCGAATATGACTGCGCATCAATTCTCCAGCTGCTTCAACCTCTTTTGCAAGCAGCGCCGCATAAATGTCCTGATGACTGCCGCCGCCCTCCGCCTGCGTCGGCAAGGAATCGGATTGGGTCTCCTGCAGTACTTCCTCCAGCAGGTCAATGAGGTTGTTGACGAAGTAGCTGATAATTGCGTTGTGACTGGCTTCGCCAATGCGCCGGTGAAAGTTCATATCCGCTTTCAGGTATTCGCGAACCTGGCTGGTAGCGCGCATGGTTTGCAATTCGCGCTCTATCTGTGCAAGCTGGGCTGGCGTCGCCCGTTCCGCAGCTGCGCGAGCCGACTCCGCCTCAATCATCTCGCGGGCGTCGAGAATCTCGATGATGGTTCCGCCCCATGTCGCCAGGCTCAGCCCCAGGATCTGGCCGAAGCTGGCACCAGTTTTCGTCGTCAGGAAGGTGCCCTCCCCGACGCGGGATTGCACCAAGCCCACCGCCTCCAGAACCTTCAGCGCTTCACGCACGCTGTAGCGGCCCACGCCCAGCGTATCCGCCAGCGCCCGCTCCGATGGCAGGCGCTCGCCCAACTGCACGACGCCAGACAAAATATATTTTTTCAGTTGCTCCAGGGTCTGGTCTTTGACGCTGACTTTTTCGATTGTCTTCAATCCAGACAACCTCGGCGATAAAACTTTCACAGCAGTCCTCGCGGCGGGCGCATGTCAATTGGTCAGTGGTGTTACCAATTTACTTGTTATATGCGACCATGTCAAATTTTCCTCAATCTCTCATGTAGCGCTTGCTGCTTATGCGCTACCGACCGCGCTTGGCAACTGCATCTCGCGGGCAAATCAACTACGCCACGCTCACTCCAACTCTGTCTGTCGCCGAGGAGCTAGCGAGCCATGTCAAAGACATTGATGCGCGCTCCCAAGCTGCTGCAAAAGAGCTCGCCCGGCGGCTGGAGGGCAGCGGTGTAAGCGCCTATTCCGTGCATCCCGGCTGGGTGCGTTCCAATTTTGGCGCGGATGTATTGCCCGGTTTCTTGCGCGGGCTGATGAACCTGGGGCTGCGGCCTTTCAGTGGCATGCTCGGCATAATGAACCCATACGAAGGCGCGCAAACCTCGCTCCATTGCCTGCTGGATGCGGATGCGCCGCAGCATAATGGCGCTTACTTCAGTCAAAACAGTGTCCTCTATCCCAATAAAGAACACCGACCGGGCGGTTGGCCCATGGCATCGCCCAACCCGCAAGCGCATGATGCGGAGGTCGCCAGGAAGCTCTATGGCCTCAGTCTGGAGCTGGTGGGCTTGAACGGGAAATAAGCGCTATTGCTGAGCGATCGCCCTGCCCCGCCTCGCATAAAAAAAGAGCGACCCGGCGGATCGCCCCAAACAAGCATGAGGGTGCGGAAGCTGTTTGCCTAGCGGCGGCGATTTCGCTTGCGCAGGAAGGCAGGCAACTCAGTGTTCTTGGGGTCGATATTGTCATAGGTGCGCGGGTCGTCCGGGCTGGGTGAGGGCGGATTCTGGCTCGGACGTTGGAAGGGCGAGCCGCTGCCTGCCGAAGCGCCTTGGCCGGGCGGCTGCACCTCGACATCTTCATAGACCGGGCGTTGCACAGGCGGGGACTGCGGCGGTGGTGCCGACTGGCGGATAGGCAGTTGCCCCGCTTCTTTCATGCTGGTTTCCAGGCGGCCGCGCTCAAAGCCAGTGGCGATGACGGTGACATGCACCTCGTCGTCCAGGCTTTCATCAAAGTGCGCGCCGAAGAAGATGTTGCTTTCTGAATGCGCCGAATCTCGGATGATGTCCGCCGCTTCGTTGATCTCGAAGAGCGTCATATCCGGCGGGCCCGAGACCGCGAACAAAATGCCACGCGCGCCATCAATCGTTACATCCAGCAAGCCGCTGGTGATGGCCATTTCCGCTGCTGCGCGCGCCCGTTCATCGCCAGTAGCCCGACCAACCGCCATCAATGCCGCGCCGCCTTCGCTCATGACCGAGCGCACATCGGCGAAGTCCAGGTTAATCAAGCCCGGCTTGGTGATCAACTCCGAGATGCCCTGGATACCTTGGCGCAGCACATCGTCGGCGATCGAGAAGGCTTGCTGCAGCGGCGTGCTCTTGCTCACCATTTGCAGCAGGCGGTCGTTGGGAATCACGATGAGCGTATCGACCTGGCTCTTTAGCGCTTCAATGCCGGTTTTCGCCAGCTGCGAGCGGCGCGTGCCTTCAAAAGTGAAGGGACGGGTGACCACGCCGATGGTGAGCGCGCCCAGTTCTTTGGCGATTTGCGCGATGATTGGCGATGCGCCCGTGCCGGTGCCGCCGCCCATGCCACAAGCCACGAATACCATGTCCGAGCCGCGCAGGACTTCCAGCAGGTCTTCCGAGCTTTCTTCGGCAGCTTTGCGGCCAATCTCCGGGTTGCCGCCAGCGCCCAAGCCTCGCGTCAGCTTATCGCCGATGCGCACGCGCGTCTTGGCTTTGGAAAGCATTAGCGCCTGGTTATCGGTGTTGACCGCGATAAACTCGACGCCGCCCAAGCCTTCGCTAATCATGCGATTGACAGCATTGCCGCCGCCACCGCCGACGCCCACCACCTTAATTTGGGCGAAATTATCCTCGGTTATCAAATCATTGACCATAATGATGTCCCTTGTCCTTCCACAGTGGCGGACCGCTGTTCAAGCTCCCGTCTATATTGTACGCCCAATTTACTTGAGCGCAAACACCACAATCAGCATTTTGCGGGAATTATAGCGCAAAATGCGCCACTCATTCGTCCTGCGGCAAAAAGCGCTTTAAGAAATTGTTCATACGCCGTGTCCACTGATTCACCGGCACACCGACATTGACATCCTGGTCAGGCTCCAGCATGGCGTCCATCTCCAAGCCCAGCCGCAGCAGACCGACACTGGTACTATACGAAGGATTCTTCAATGTATCGGCGATGCCGGTTACGCGCTCCGGCTGCGCCAGCCGCACCGGCAGATTAAGGATACGCGATGCCAAATCACGATAGCCCGGCAGCAGCGAACTCCCGCCAGTGATGACAGAGCCAGCGCGCAGCAAGCCGGCATAACCTGAGCGTTTAATCTCTTTTTCCACCATTTCGAAGATTTCTTCAAAGCGCGCTTCGATCACCATAGCCAGGTCGCGCCGCGATACCGGCAAAATCTCGCCGCCAAAGGGCTCGACGGGGAAGACTTCGGATTCGCTGACAGCCTGCATATCGGCGTGCCCGCGTTGAATCTTGACTTGCTCCGCCAAACCAAAAGGCACACGCATCCAATAAGTGATATCTTGCGTTACATGGTTGCCGCCGACGGGGATGATGGCGGTATGCCAGACTGTGTTGTCGATGAAGATGGCGATATCGGTGGTGCCGCCGCCGATGTCGATGACCACCGCGCCCATTTCGCGCTCGTGTGGCGTCAAGACAGCTTCGCCAGCCGCCAAGGGGTTGAGGATAAATCGGTCGACCAGCAGCCCCGCCGATTCCACCGCGTCTTCCAGGTTGGCCAGGCTGGTCGTCGACGCCGTGATGATGTGCGCGTCCACCTCCAGGCGGAAGCAGTGCATGCCCAGCGGGCTGCGGATGCCCTCTTGCCCGTCCAAGGTGTAGCTGCGCGGCACGACATGCAAAATCTCGCGGTTGTGGGGGATAGCGATATTGCGCGCCACGCTCATGGCTTTTTCCAGGTCGACTGTCTGCACGCTGCGCGAGCCTACGACTGTCGCCATGCCGCGGCTGGTTAATGATGAGATATGGCTGCCAGCCACGCTCACAAAGGCGCGGTTGATATCATAGCCGCTGGATTTTTCCGCCTTGCGGATGGACTGGGCGATCGCTACCGAAAGCGCGCCGACATCGCTGACGACCCCTTTCTTCATGCCGTCGCTGGTTTCGATGCCCAAGCCGACGACATAGATATCTTCCGGGCGGACTTCGCCGACTATCGTGCAAATCTTGTGTGTGCCTACATCGAGGCCTACGACCAAATCGCCCATCAGCTTCTATCGCTCCCACAAAACCCTATAGAATGGCGCATCTGGATTGGCGATATTCAGCTCGGCGATATCAATCGCCCGGTTGTTCAGATCTGCCACCAGCACATCGTACATCGCTAGCTTCTCGCTCGTTTCCGCCGCGGAACCCCTGCCCATCCATACTTGCCAGCCCTGTTCATTCGTCCAGCCCAGCCCATGCACCGGGTGGAAGTCCAGGCTGGTGCCATCTGGCAAGCGCTCCATCAACAGCAGCGCGCCCAGCACCATCTCGCCGTTAAAATCCTCCGCGCTGGGCATAGGACCAGCGTAGCCGTCTTTCACCAGGTTTACCCGCGGCACATGCGGCATCTCGGCTCGCGCAGGCATGGCGCGCCCCTGCAAATCTACCCAGCTTTCGCTGCCCGCGTCCGACCAAATCAAAGCCGGCTGCCGCTCTTCGACCAAAAGGGTAATCAAGTCGGGGGGCCAGCCCAACTGCACAACGACGTCCGCCACCGATGGCGAACGCAGGATATTATTGCGTATCTGCGCGGGATCGAGCCAGAACATGTGAAAATTGGCGATATCCGCATAGGCAAATATCTCTTCGCGTGGCATCAGGTCGTTACCGCGCACGACTATGGAACGGACAAAAAACACATCGCTGACGAAGAACATCACCAACAAAGCGCCCAGGAGCAAGAAAATCACCGCGCTGGCAGCCCGCCACTGCCGGTAGCCCTTGCCGACAGCGCCGGCAGCTGAGGACCTGCGGCTGGGGACGTTTCCAGGCCGCGCCCTATGCAAGACACCAGGCGCGCGCTCAGGCTGGCGCTGCTGCATTTGAACATGACTAGCCACTGCGCGTCTTTCAGTCGTTGCCGTCAACAACTGCAGTTCAATTCAGATTAGAGTTTACACTTTTCATTGCAATAGCGCAAATTGTCAAGCGCGTCTTTTTCTTGCCAATCGCCCAACAACTGCACCTCCAGCTCCAGTGTTATGCCTGTCGCTCGCTTAACGCGCTCTTGAACCAGCAGGATCAGCCGTCGGTAGTCGCGGGCTTGCGCGGCTCCACCCAGGTTCACGAAGAAGTTGGCATGGCGCGGCGATACCTGAACGCCGCCAATGCGCTGTCCCTTTAGTCCTGCCGCTTCGATCAACCTGCCCGCGAAGTCACCGGGCGGATTTTTGAAGATGCTGCCCAGGCTTGCGCCGGGCGGCTGTGTGCGGCGACGATAGGCATTGTTGCGCGCCATCTTCGCGCCGACTTCATCACCATCGGCTGACTGCAAGGCGAGTTCCGCTGCCAGCACGAAGAAACGCCTATCCACCCGCGCTTTCAGCAGCGAATGTCGATAGGCATAGTCCAACTCCTCCGCCGCCAGCCAGTTTGTGCCACCGGGCGCAAAAATGCGCGCTCGCAGCAAGTTGCTGGCGATATCGCCACCGTGCGCGCCGGCATTGTTGACGACAGCGCCGCCGACTGTGCCCGGCACAGCGATGGCCCACTCCATCCCGGTCAAGGCATATTCGTGGCAAGCGCGCGCCAGGTGGATCAAGCTGGTCCCAGCCGCCGTCAGTACGCGCGTCCCGACCGGTTCAATGCGCGCCGCCCGATTCACAATCACCAGCCCGCGGATGCCAGCGTCCGCGACCAGGATGTTCGCGCCGCCGCCGATGACCGTGACCGGCAGCTCCAGCGCCCAGGCTGCGCTGAGCAAGCGCTTGGCTTCGGTGTAGGCAGGGTCTTTGGCGATATACAGATAATCGGCAGGACCGCCCAGGCGCGCCGCTGTGTAACGGGCCAAGGATTGATCGCGCCGGAGGCAGGGAAATGCCTGTAGCAAGGTGTCGCTCATGCGTCGTCGCCCAAGAGCAACTCGGCGATTTGGTTGGCGTCGCCCGCGCTGCATATCAGCACAGTGGCGGGTCGGCGCGCCTCGGCGCGGATGGTTGTGGCGGCATCTGCAAAGGTGGGCGTATACATGGCGGGGCAACGCGCGGAGATCGCCCGCGCCAGCCGTGAGCTGCTGAAGCCGGCGATCGGCTCTTCCCGCGCCGCGTAGATTGGCGTTACCAGTACGCGGTCGGCGGCGTCGAATGCGGCGATGAAATCAGCGTGGAATCGCTGTACGCGCGTATAGGTATGCGGCTGCCAGATTGCCCAAAGCTGCCGCTGGGGGAAGCTGCGCCGCGCCGTTGCCAGGTTGGCGCGAATGGCAGTCGGATGATGCGCGTAGTCATCGATGACAGCGATGCCGTCGCGCTCGCCACGCAGCTCGAAGCGCCGCCCCGCGCTGATAAAGCCCGCCAATGCCGCTGCCCCTTGCTTGATGCTGACGCCGCGTTGCTGCGCCGCCACCAGCGCCGCCAGCGCATTCAACGCATTGTGCGCGCCCGGCAATCCCAAACGCGCCCGCGCATAGACCTTGCCGCCCGCCCGCACAGTGAATTGGCTGCCAAAGCCTTCGCTGCGCAGGTCAACCGCTCGCCAGTCGGCTGAGGCGCTGCTGATGCCATAGCTGAGCGCGCGCCCACCCTGTGCCCGCCGCGAGGCGGCCAACTCGAGCGCAGGCGGGTTGTCGGCGCAGGCGATCAACAGCCCATCGGGCTTTATCTGCGCGGCAAAGCGGCTGAAAGCAGCGCGGACGTCGGCGGCCGTGGCGAAGAAATCCGGATGGTCATGCTCGATATTGGTAACGATGGCCAAGTCCGGCGACAAACCGAGGAACATATTGTCATATTCATCCGCCTCGATGACGAAGCAATCGCCAGCGCCGACAGCGGCATTGAGGCTCGTGTTGCCCATAATCCCGCCGACGATGTAACTGGGGTCTTGCCCGGCGCACTGCAGAATGTGCGTGAGCATGGCGGTGGTGGTGGTCTTGCCATGCGCGCCAGCCACCGCCAGGGTATCAAAGCCCGCCAGCAAGGCACGCATGAATTGCCGCCGCCGATAGACAGGGATGCCCAATGCCCGCGCCGCCACCACCTCGATGTGGTCATCGGGCACAGCCGAGCTCGCCAAGACAGCGTCCGCGCCGTAGACAAACTCGGCTGCGTGCCCAATCTCAACTCGCGCGCCTTCTTTCGCCAGCGCCACCATGATA
The DNA here is from genome assembly GCA_009840575.1 of Chloroflexota bacterium. Taxonomy (GTDB): domain Bacteria; phylum Chloroflexota; class Anaerolineae; order Aggregatilineales; family Phototrophicaceae; genus UBA6055. The sequence continues at coordinate 11,046 of VXNO01000042.1, forward strand.
TCGCTGGGACGACTATCCGAGCCGCTGACAATCATGCCACGCCCCAGCAAGATGCGCGCTATCGCCGACAAGCCCGCGCCGCCAATGCCAACGAAGTGTATGTGCCGTCCAGCCGCGAGCAACATATCAGCCTCTGCCCGTCTCTAGCAGCAGCCTTGCCAAATTGCGCGCGCCATCCCGATTTGCCAAAGCGCGCGAGCTCTCCCGCAGTTGCTCCAGGCGCGCCTCGTCAGCAAATAGCGCCAAGACCAGGTCGCCCAGCTCGGCGGGCATATCTTCATCATCGAGTCGCAGCGCAGCGCCCCGCTGGCTGAGGTAATCGGCATTCACTTTCTGGTAGCGCCAGGCATAAGGGTAGGGCACCAGGATGGCTGGCAAGGCAAAAGCCGGCAGCTCGGCGAGTGTGCTGGCGCCAGCCCGACAGATCGCCAGGTCAGCCGCCGCGAATGCCAAGCCCATCTCCGCATGCAAATAAGCATAGGCGCGATACTGCGCATGCCCAGCCAGGTCGCCTAGCTGCTGCTGGGCGCGCGCCCAGTCCAGTTCGCCCGTGATATGAATGATTTGCAAGCCCGCCGCCAGCAGACGCTCCAGGCTGTCAGCCAGCGCCATATTGATGCTGCGCGCGCCACGGCTGCCACCGAAGACCAGCAAGGTCTTGCGGGTTGGGTCGAGTTCAAAATAGGAGAGCGCCGCTGCCCGGTCAGCGCAGAGCCGGTCTGCTTGCAATGGATAACCAGTTATTACCGCCTTGCCCTCGGGGAAGAAACGCAGAGAGGGCGCGGCGCTAAGGGCGACCTTGCGCGCGAATCGCTGCAAGACCTTGATGGTCAGCCCGGGCTCGATATCGGGCAGGTAAATCACAATCGGGATGCGCAGCAGATTGGCCGCCAGCGCCACGGGGAAGTTCGCCCAGCCGCCTGTCAAGAGGATGACCTGGGGTTGGATTCGCCGCAGGATGCCCAGCGATTGGACTGTGCCTGCCGCCAGCTTCAGCAGGCTACTGGCCATGCGCAGGGGCTTGACGCCGTGTATGGGCCCCGCCAGCGCCTCATGGTAGTCGGCAAATGCCAGCCCCGCCGCCGCCACCAGCTCCCTTTCCATGCCGCCGACCGCGCCGACAAAATGCAGCTCGTGCCGCTCAGCCTCCGCGCGCAGCAAGGTCTGGGCTGTCGCCAGCGCGGGATAAATATGACCCCCGGTGCCGCCCGCCCCGATTAGTATTCGCAAGCTCGTTACTCCGTTCCGAGGTGGCTGCGCAGCGCGTCGCCACCCGCTGCACGCTGAGCATCAAGCCGACGCCGACCATCACCACAGACAGCGATGAGCCACCGAAGCTGATGAAAGGCAGCGGGACGCCCGTCGAGGGAATCGCGCCTGTCATCACGGCGATATTCAGCAGCGCCTGGATGATCACCCAGGAGGTGAAGCCGACGCACAGCAGCGCGCCAAAATCGTCTTTTGCCCGGCGCGCCAGTTGGAAGCCGCGGATGGCAAAACAGATATACAGCGCAACCACAACCGCCGCGCCCAATACGCCCAGCTCCTCGCCGATCACCGCGAAGATGCTGTCGGTGTGGGGGGCGGGCAAAGCGCCAAACTTCTGCTGGGATTGCCCGACGCCGACACCGAACCAGCCGCCGCGCAAAAATGCCGTGATGGCTTGCAAGGTATGGTATTCTGACAAGGTTACATCGCTCCAGCCAGCCAGGAAGTTATCGACGCGCCGCTGGGCATAGGGCCAGACTTGCAGCAGGAAAAAGCCCACGCTGCCCGACATAATAGCAATGCCCAGCAGGTGCAGGATATTCGCGCCAGCCACAAAATAAATTACGCCGGCGGTCATCACGACGATGGCGGCGGAGCTTAGATCCGGCTGCCGAACGATGAGATAGCCAATCACGCCGATGACGATCAAAAATGGCAGCAAGCCATACAGCAAACTGGCTGGCTGGCTGCGTCTGGAGCCCAGCCAAGCTGACAAATAAAGCACAATGGCGAATTCGGCTAATTCGCCCGGCTGGAAGCGCCCAGCTGTGAATGAACGCCGCGCGCCAAAGACTTCTTCGCCAAAAAACAGCACCGCCACCAGCAATACAATCGTCACCAGCAGTAACCAGACGGCGAAACGTTTCCAAAAACGATAATCCACCACCGCGAAGAACAGCATCAAAAACACCGCCCCGCCGAGGTTGCGCAGGTGCTCTTCGACGAAGAAGCCGCTGGCTGTTCCGTGGGTCTCGCGACTCCAATCGAAGGTCGCGCTGAAGACCATCAGCGAGCCGATGGTAAGCATGAGCAGCACGATCGCCAGCATGGGACGGTCAAAAGTGCTCAGGATAGAGTTGCCAGGCAGGCTCAGCCGGCGGGGGCGGGTCGCGCCGCTCTCCAGTGGCAAGCCCCGGCGTTGTCGCAGCCGACGCCGCAATCGCCGATAGCGCGCATCGGGGCTGGCTTGCTCGCTCATGGCTTTCCTTTTTTCTCGCCGCTTGTTGCGCGTACCATTATAGTTGACTTACCAACTGGCGAAAGTGATTTCCACGCTCAGCGAAGTCGGCATAGGCGTCGTAACTGGTACCGCCGGGCGAAAGCAGCACGACATCGCCCGCCAGCGCCACGCCAGCCGCGCATTCCACCGCCTCCGCCAGCCCCTCGGCGCGCAGCACCTGCCCCGGGCGCAGGCTCATCCGTTGGAGCAAGGGCATCACCTTGGTGGCGACCTGCTTGCCCCCCTCAGCGCCAAAGACGATAATATGCTTTGCCTTCTTGGTGGCGACTTGCAGCGCCACCGCCCAAGGCAGGTCTTTGTCCGCCCCGCCGATGAGCAGCACCAGGGGCTCCTGGAAGCTGTTTAGCGCCGCCAGCAGTCGTTCGGGCGCGGTGGCGATGCTGTCGTTGACCCAGCTCACGCCATGCTGCACGCGCAAAACTTCCAGCCGATGCGCGACCGGGCGAAAGTCGCGGATGGCGGCGCGCATCACCGCCGGCGCGATGCCAGGACGACCAGTCGCCAAACCCATGCCGCCGGTGATGGCGCAGGCAGCCAGCACATTCGCCACATTGTGCTCGCCGCGCAGGGCGATTTCACCCCGTTGACAAACCACATGCGCCGCGCCGTCATAGCTTGCCGCGCCCAAAACCAGCAGCCGGCTGCCCAATGTGAACGCGCCATCCGCAACTATTTCGTAGCGGCTGAAGCGCAGGTCTTCGCCAGCCACCAGCGGGACAAAAGGCTGGCTGCCTTTGTCATCCTGGCAGAGCACCGCCACATCGCTCCGGTTTTGATAGCGCAAGATGTTGGCTTTGGCGGCGGCATAATTCTCCAGGCTGCCGTGGCGGTCAAGGTGATTCGGCGTCAGGTTCAAGATAGCCGCGACCTGTGGCGAGCGCTGCATCAATTCCAACTGAAAGCTGGAAAGCTCCATGACGACGATGTCCCGCGGGTTGATCTTCGCCAGGTCTTCTAACAGCGGGTTGCCGATATTGCCGCCCAGCCAGGTTGTGTAGCCGGCTTGCCGCAGGATGGCAGCGACGAGGGCGGTGGTGGTCGTCTTGCCGGCGCTGCCGGTGATGCCGATGACCGGCACCGGGCAGCGCTCAAGGAAGAGCTGGGCATCGTTGCTGAAGGGGATGCCTTGCTCGCGCGCCTCGTCCAGCAGGGGCAAATCCAGCGGCACGCCAGCGGAAACGCAAATCAGCCGCGCGCCGATCAGCGCATCACTTGGGTGCCCGCCAAGGTAAAAACGAACGCCGGGCCAATCACGGCGGCGCACCGCCAACTCCAGGGCGCTGCGACTATCGGTAACCACCACATCCGCGCCGATGCTCGGCAGCCAGCGGGCCAAAGCCCGTCCCTGGCGTCCAAAACCAAAGACGACGACTCGCTTGCCCGCCAGCCTGTCGCGCCTGCTCATGGGCTTCGCTCAGGCATCAGAGCAGCGCCAGCGCCACGCCGACGAAGGCGCTCAAGATCGCGATCAACCAAAAGCGCTGCACGATGCGCATTTCGCTCCAGCCGCGCAGCTCGTAATGATGATGGATGGGCGTGCGCAAAAAGGGACGCCAATCCACGCCATAAAAGCGCCGCGTCAACTTGGCGGAAGCCACCTGGATGATCACGCTGAGGATCTCCGCCACGGGCACGATGGCAATGATGGGCAGCAACAGCCATTGCCCGGACATGACGGCGACCAAGCCCAAGGTCGCCCCCAGCGAGAGCGAGCCGGTATCGCCCATGAACAACTGGGCGGGATGCGCGTTGTACCACAAAAAAGCAAAGCACGCGCCCACCACAACGAAGCACAGCTCGGCGATGAATAGCTGGTTTTGCAGCACGGCGATGACGCCATAGGCGCTATAGGCGCTGGCGGTGATGATGCCCGCCAAGCCATCCAGCCCGTCGGTCAGGTTGGTCGCGTTGGAGCTGGCCACGATGATAAATGTGCTGACCAAAACAAAGATGACCGGATTCATCGCAACAGCCGCATTGACCAAAGGCAGGGACAAGGAGTTGGCAAATGAGAATTCAAAATGCGACAGCACGATCGAGGCGAAAAGCGCCAGGATGATCTGAAATGCGAACTTGACCCGCCCCGAAAGCCCCTCGCCCAGGTTGCCGCGCGAGGTCTGGATGCCTTCCCAATCGTCGATCAAGCCTAAAATCGCGAAGCCGATCATGACGAATAGCGGCAGAAAAATGCTGCGCCCGCTGCCTTCTTCGGTGATGCGCGAGAGGTTCAGCGCCAGTGAAAACAAGATCGCCGGCACCAGGATCATGATGCCGCCCATGGTCGGCGTGCCGACTTTGTTGATATGGCTGCTGTCCTGCAGCTCGGGGCGGATCTGCTTGCCGATCTTAAAGCGGCGCAGAACCTCGATGAAGGGTCCGCCCCAGATCATGCCGAGCAGGAAAGTCGCGCCGCCGATGCTGAGCGCCAGTGGCAGTTGGCCGCCCATGGCTACTCTTGCCCCGCCGGGGTGGCGCGCAAGCTGGCTTCCACCGCATGCAGCGCGCGCTGCGCCGCGTCATCGGGGATCTCCAGCAAGATAACCAGCCGGTCGGCAATGCGCCGAAAGACGGGCGCAGCCACTTCGAACCCGAAGAAGTCATCGGGTCTATCCAGCTTGACCATCGCCACCACTTCCGGCTCGTCGGCTGGCAAGAAGCCGATGAAGGAAACGATTGAAGAGTTCGGTCCCGCCTCAAAGCCGATAGCGGTGTTGATCTGGGCGGTGCCCGGTTTGCCAGCCACGGTGTAATTGGGCATATAGGCTTCGGGAGCGCCTTCGCGCACAGTCCGCACCAGCAAGTCTTTGACAAATCGGGCGGTTTCTGTCGAAAGCACGCGGCGGACTGTGCTGAGCCGGGCGTCAATTGCGCCGTCTTCGCCGATGACCTGGCGCACGATATGTGGCTGGCGCATGACGCCGTCGTTGGCGATGGTGGCGAAGGCGGTGATGATCTGCATCGGAGTGACTTCCATGCCTTGCCCGTAGGTGTTCAGCCCAAAGACGCTTTCGCTCCAGCCGGTATCGCCACGCAGGCGCAATTCGCCCAACTCTTCATTGAACAAGCCCACGCCCGTTGCCTGCCCGAGCCCAAAAGACCGCAAGCCGTTATAAAAAGCTTCTTCACCCATCTCCAGCGCCATGGTTGCGCTGCCCACATGCAGCGATTTTGACAGCACGCCGGCGATATCGACAGCGCCATGCGACCGAAAGTAGCGGTTGCGAAACTCGCGCCCGCCGATCTCGATCACGCCGATATCATTGTAGCTCCATTGCTCTGTGATAGCGCCGCTTTCCAAGGCTGCCGCCGCCGTCAGCGCCTGGACCAGCGAGCCGGGTTCAAAAGTTTCCTGCACAGCCGGGTTGACCAGCAGGTTGGGGTCGGTGATCTCCAGGAAGCGGTTGGGGTCGAAGGAGGGGTAATTCGCCAGCGCCAGCACTTCGCCATTGCGCGGGTCCATGACGATTATGCTGCCGCGGAAAGCGCCATTCTCCTTGACCGCCTGCTCCAGCTCGGCTTCCATCCAGAATTGCACATCGCGGTCGAGCGTCAGCACAATATCCTGCCCGCGCTGCTCGGCGGGACGGTCTTCGGGCAGGCTGAAAGGCACATTGCTCACCGACAAATCCATCACCCGTCCGGCCAAGGTGCTGTTGTAAGCGCCTTCCACGCCCAAGGTGCCGATGAGCCCATCATCCAGGACGATGCCGATGGCATGCGCCGCCAGGCTACCCTGCGGATAAAAGCGTTTGGGTATCTCTTCCAAGCCCAGCGAGATATCGCCCAGCGCCGCGACCGCCTGCCCCTGCTCTGCCGAGATGGGGCCCGCGACAAACTCCCATACATTGTCGCTGGTCAGCTTGAAATACAGCTCGACCTCATCCATATCCAGGATAACGGAGAGCTGCTTCATCAAGGTCTCGGCGTCAAAGACCAGGTTGGGGCTGACGCCGAGCCGATATTGCAGGATGTTGAAGGTCAGCGGCTCGCCATCCCGGTCATAGATCATGCCGCGCTCAGCGGGGATGCGCAGGGTCGTATTGGTGATGGAGCTGCCGATACGTTCCAGTTCCTGCCGTACCGAGCGCGGGAAGAACTGGAAGTTCGCTAGATGCACGATCAGCATGGCAGCCAGGATGATCAAAAAGAGCGCCACAATGGGCAAGCGCGCATGGATGATGGCTTGCTGTGAGGATCGTTCCGGCATGGCTCACCCGCCGAAAGTCTGAAATTGACGGCGGAAGTGGTCAAATTGCGCTCGTAGCCAACCGCCAAAAGTCTCGTCATAAACGGGGGCTGTTGGTTCGGCGTAGCGCTGCGTCGCCGCGACATAGGGGCTCGCCTGTCGATTTGGGTTGTAGTCGACGAAGACAAGGTAGTCGATATCCTCATTGGTGGCGGGGCGGAAGCCGATCTCCACCGCGCGGGCATACAAACGTGGCACGATGCGGTAGCTGGCTATCTCGCCAATGAGCTGTTCGTTCTGCTGTTTGATTTCGTCGCGGCGGCCGATGAGGTCTTCGATTTCACGATTCGTAATGGCAAAGGCAGCCACCTGCGACAGATACAAGCTGCCCAAGATTAGGAGGATCGCCACACTCAGGATGGCGATGGCTGTCGCCCGGCTCTGCGTCTGGAAGCGCCGCCGGCTGAATGTATGTTGGATCCAGGCTTGTGACATGGCTCGCCCTGGCGCGCCCGCTCGCCGCGCCGTCTGCTTCTTCACAATGTATCAGAATAGTTGGCTTGCGCAACTTGCCAGCGCGGTTTTTACAGCTTTTCGGCGATGCGCAGTTTGGCGCTGCGGCTGCGCGGGTTGCGCTGGATTTCGGCTTGGCTGGGGATGATGGGCTTGCGGTTGACGAGGCGGATGCGCGCGCGTCGTTCTCCCAGCGAAGCCATGCCTGGCGGCGCGATTCTATTCTCCGCCAGCTCGCGGAATGCCTTCTTTACAATGCGGTCTTCGAGGCTGTGAAAGCTGATGATAGCCAGTCTTCCGCCCGCGCGCAACAGGTCAACCGCGATGGGGATAACCCGCTCGATAGCCACCAGCTCGGCGTTGACGGCAATGCGCAGCGCCTGGAAACTGCGCGTGGCGGGATGAATGCGCGAGGCGCGGCGACTGGCTGCCGGCAGCGCGGCGGCAATCAGGTCAGCCAGCTCGCGCGTTGTGCAGACAGGTCTTGCCGCCACGATGGCGCGGGCGATGCGGCGGGCATGGCGCTCTTCGCCATAGTGAAACAACAGCCGCGCCAACTCCCCTGCCGGGAGGGTGTTGACGAGGTCTTGCGCGCTGCTGTCCGAAGTTGTATCAAAGCGCATATCCAGCCGCGCCGCGTAGCGAAAGGAAAAGCCGCGGACGGGATCGTCCAACTGCAGCGACGACAAGCCCAGGTCGAGCAGGATGGCATCCACAGCAGGCCAGCCCAGTTCTCGCGCATAGTCAGCCATTTGCAGGTAGCTGCCGTGGAAGAGATTCGTCCGCTCGCTATGCCCGCCTAAGACCTGCCTGGCAATCCGCAGTGCCTGGGCATCCAGGTCGCAGCCCAGCAACCGCCCTGCCCCAGCCTCCAGCAGCGCCTGGCTGTGCCCGCCCGCGCCGACTGTGCCATCAACAAGGCGCGCCGGCGCTACCCCGTCGGGCATCAGCGCCACGATTGTCTCATCCAGCAAGACGGGGATATGGGTCATCTAAAAGTATCCCAAGAACATCTTGCAATATATCAACGCAGAGTCCGCATCATGCTACACTATACGGGATAATTGTCCGCGAAGTTGCCCCCGCCCATGTCCTATCAAAAACCCGCGCATATTGAGACCATCCTCAAAAATCTGCCCAACAAGCCCGGCTGTTACTTGATGAAAAACCGCCGCGGCAAAATTATCTATGTAGGCAAAGCCAAGCGCCTGCGCAACCGCGTGCGCAGTTATTTCACCACCCACGCTGATGGCAATAGCAAAACCCTGCGTATGCGCTCCGAGGTCGATGACATTGACTTCATCATCACCGAGAACGAAGTCAAGGCGCTCATCCTGGAAGAGACATTAATCAAGAAGCACAAACCCCGCTACAACATCGAGCTGAAGGATGACAAGCGCTACCCTTACATCCGCGTCAGTTGGAGCGATGCCTTCCCCAAGGTCGAGACGACGCGCCGCATCATCAACGATGGTTCGCGCTATTTTGGACCGTATTCCGCCATGTGGGTGGTGCAAAAGACTTTGAGCGACTTGCGCCGCGCCTTCCCCTATTTGACCTGCGACCGCGTCATCGATGGGCAGGATGAGCGCGCCTGCCTCTTCCACGATATCAAATTGTGCAACGCGCCTTGCATCGGCGCTGTCAGCCGCGAGCAATACCGCTTCATGATCCAGGAATTGATGGATGTGCTGGGCGGGCGCGCCAAAGCCGTGCAACGACGCCTGGTAAAAGAGATGAACGCCGCCGCCAGCGAGCTCAACTTTGAAAAAGCCGCCGCCATCCGCGACCAACTGCAAGCCATTGACTTCATTACCAACAAGCACAAAGCCGTGGGCAAGAACCTCGCCGACCACGATGTCATCGCCCTGGCTCGTGAAGACCGTGATGCGACGGTGCAGATCATGTTCATCCGCAATGGCAAGCTCATCGGCAGCGACTCACGCATGATGAACAATACCGAAGGCGAATCGGACGCCGTCGTGCTCGAGCAGTTCATCAGCCAGTTCTACGCCGGCAGCGGCAACATCCCGCGCGAATTGATCCTGCCCGACCAAGTGGGCGAAGCGCGCATCCTGGAGCGCTGGCTGAGCGACAAACGAGCCAGCTCCAAAGTGACCATCCATGTGCCCCAGCGCGGCGACAAAGTCAAGCTGGTGCGCCTGGCGCAAGAGAATGCCCTGGAGAGCTTGCAGATGATGCGCGCGCAATACGAAGCCGATACCACGCGCCACGAACAAGCCATGGCTGAGCTGCAAGCGGCGCTGAGCCTGCCGCGCATCCCCAACCGCATTGAATGCTTCGATATCAGCACGACGCAGGGCACCGCCATCGTGGCCAGCCGCATCGTCTTTGTGCGGGGCGCGCCGCGCAAGAGCGAATACCGCCGCTTCAACATCCGCAGCGTCGACCACAGCGGCTCCGATGATTATCAATCCATGGGGGAAGCGCTGACTCGCCGTTTCAGCCGTTGGAAAGCTGCGGTCGAATCGGCAGACGAGCTCACGCCCGACGGGGTAGACAAAGATGAAACCTGGCGCTTGCTGCCTGACTTGCTGCTAATCGATGGCGGCAAAGGGCAGCTCAATGTAGCCATCACTGTGCTGGAGGAATTCGGCTTGAGCCAGCGCGTGCCAGTCGCTTCATTGGCCAAGCGCATAGAAGAAGTCTTCGTGCCGGGTCAGGCGCAGTCCATCCTGCTGGACAGACGCGACGAGGCGCTCTACCTGCTGCAGCGGGCGCGCGATGAAGCCCATCGCTTCGCCATCACCAGCCACCGCAGCCGCCGTCGCAAACTGAGCCTGGCCAGCCGCCTGGAGACCATCCCCGGCATCGGACCCAAACGGCGCAAGCTGCTGCTGAAGCATTTTGAGAACTCGATAGACGCCATCCGATCGGCATCAGTCGGCGAGCTGGCGCAGGTCAATGGTATCAACAAAGAAGTAGCGCTGGCGATAAAGAGTCATTTGGATTGAGCGCGCGCGGTCTGCTTGACAACCTTGCAGTTGCAGCCATATAATCAGGTCGAAAAAATCTGTGGGAGATTGAAATGGCTAAGCGTGACATGGCATATTCAGAGACCCTGTCGAAGCGTCCTGTATTGCATGGCATCGTGAGCCTGTTTGATTTTCACGGCTCAATGGAAAGAGGGATGATCGAGAAGATCCGCGACATCCGTCGCAATCGTGCACCCATGCCGTCTACGGAAGAATCGCTACGCGCTACATGGCAATCGGTTGGCGACAGCGTGCGCTGGGCGATAGGCGAATTTGAGAAGGAAATTGATGAGATAGACGGGAAGTGAGCGCGGAATCGGACAGGCAGGATCAATCAACAGGCGAAGCAGACTTTGTTAGCAAAAGTCCTATCCTGGCGAGTTTAATCCAGCAAGTTGAGCGATATTCGAGACTGATTCCACATCCGAGTATTGTTGAACGATATGAACAAACCTTGCCAGGCAGCGCCGATTGCATTCTATCAATGGCAGAACAACGACAAGCTGCTGACATAAGCATCGAACGGCAACTCCAGAAAGATAGCGCAAGCGCCGAGATTTCAACTATTCAGGGACTTATCTGGAATGTGCGTCTGGGTATGCTTCTTGTCGTCGGACTGGCATCGGCGTCGCATACATGAAGAGCTTGGGCAACAGCCGCAACCGCGAAGGTGATTCCGGAGAGTAATGTAGGCCCGGAACCTAAGTCTCTAGCAATTGCTGCCCCAAGCATAGCACAAGCCACGCCTATATCCGCAGTTGATGCACATGGCGGACGAAGTCTTGGCGGCGCAGGTTGTCCATGACATCTTCGGGCAGTTCGTCATCAAAGCTGAGCACAGTCAAGGTGTTGCCGCCGGGTTCGGCGCGGCCCGTGTGCCAACTGGCGATATTCACGCCGTGCTGTGCCATCAAGGTGCCTACGCGGCCAATCACGCCTGGTTTGTCGTAGCTGCCCATGATGAGCAGATGCCCGCGCGGCTCAAAGTGCAGGCGATAGCTATTAATCTGCAGGATCATCGGCTGCTGCCTATCCAATAAAGCGCCGGCGATGCTGATGTCTTCGCCAGCCTCGGTCGTGACCTGGCAGGTGATGACATTGCGGTATTCGCTGATTTGGATGCCTTTGGCTTGGGTGATTTGCCAGCCACGTTCAGCCGCCAGCAGAGGCGCGTTGACATAACTGACCTGGTCGCCCAAGAAAGGACTAAGCAAGCCCTTGAGGATGCCTACGGTCATGGCTTTGATCATGCCATTCATGTCTTCGCCGATGATCTCAATGGCGATGCGGCGGATGGGGCTGCGCGCCAAGGCATGCTGCAAAGCGCCGATGCCCTCCGCCAGCTGCATATAGGGGCGGATTTCGTCGTAGCTCAGCCCGGGCAGCAGCGGCATATTGACCACATTGCGGTAGTCGCGGTCGGCGAGGGCGTCAATGACCTGGCGCACGATTTGCAGAGACAAGTCCTGGCGCGCCTCGGCGGTGTTGTCGCCGATATGCGGGGTGTGGATGACGCCGTCCATGCCAATTAGCGGGCTGTTGAAAGGAGGTTCTTCGTTCCAGACATCCAGGGCGACCCCGCCCAGCGCGCCAGCTTTGAGCGCGTCCGCCAAGAGCGCCTCGCTGACGATGCCGCCATGCGCTGTATTGATGAGGCAAGCGCCCGGCTTGACCTGCGCCAGGGACTCGGCATTAAGAAGATTCTGCGTTTCGCGCGTGGCGGGCAGGTGCAAGCTGATATAGTCGGATTCGCCTAGCAGCTCGCCCAGGCTGACGAGTTGGATGCGCGCATCCCGCACCTGCTCTTCACGGATGTAGGGGTCGCAAGCCAGCACAGTCATGCCCAGCGCCAGGCACAACTGCGCCACCCGCCCGCCGACGCGCCCCAAGCCGACGATGCCGCAGGTCTTGCCGTGCAGCTGCGAGCCAATTTGTTGGCTGCGGTCGAAGAGCCACCAGCCCTCGCGCAGGCTCTCATGCAATGCCGGCAGGTTGCGCGCCAAAGCCAGCATCAGGGTCAAAGTGTGCTCGGCGGCGGCGATGGCGCTACCGCCTGGCGCAGTCATAACCAGGATGCCGCGGGCGGTGGCGGCGTCAATATCGACGCCTGTCAAACCAGCCGACATACGCGCAATCAGCTGTAGTTTGGGCGCGTATTCCAGCAGCGGCGCATCCAGCCGAAAGTCCGATCGGGTGATGATGGCGCTTGCCTCCGCCAATGCCGCGCGCACAGGGGCGGTTTTTGGCGACAGGACGGATACCGCGATGCCCTCAGCCGCTTCCAGCTCCGCCAGGCTGTCCGCTGTCAAGTCAGTGGCGACCACGACTCGTTTGGGAGTCATGCGAAGAGTCGCTTGTTAATGACTTCAGCCATCGCTTCGTCCAGGCTAGGGAACACATGCGGGTTGATCTGCGCGAAGTCAGCAAGTGTCGAATGCGACAGGTCGGGCACAGTGAAGCAGGTCATGCCGGCTGCGATCGCCGCGATTGTGCCCGCCCGGCTGTCTTCCAACGCCAGGCAGCGCTGTGGCAGGACTCCCAGTTGCGTCGCCGCGTGCAAGTAGATATCGGGCGCTGGTTTGCCGCGCGGCACAAACTCTGCCGAATAACGCTGCGGGAGCCAGTCGCCCCAGCCCAGCAGGCGCACAAAATGCTCGATGATGACCTGCGATGAGCTGGAGGCGATGGCGCGCGGGATGTCCTTTTCGACAGCATAGCGGATGATAGCTTCTGCGCCGGGGCGCGACTGGACGCGCTCGGCGGGCAACCGCAACATCCGCTCGGTGATGGCGCGCTCGATTGCCGCGGGCGAATCACCCAGTTTGGGATAATGCGCCTGCAAGATGGCGGCGAACTCGTCCACGCGCATGCCCACGCCCATGTCGCGCACTTCGTCCGCATAGCGATAGCCATGCGACTCAATCAGCTCGACCTCGACTTCATGCCAGACCGGCTCCGAGTCGACCAGCAAGCCGTCCATATCAAAGAGAATCGCGTCAAAGTTCATCATCAAGTGAAATCCTCGAATTCGCGCATGAATGCCTCGCGCAGGCTCGCATCACGGAAGCGCAGCATGTCCGCATCCCGCGCTTGGCTTATGCCTTTTCTATACACAGCTGCGTAGGGGCCACCTTGCAGCTTGCGCCAGCTACGCCCGCCACCCGCCAAGGGCAACAGCGCCGCCAGCGATTCTGAACGCAAGAAGAGCGCCGACTCGGTTTGCACCCGTTCGCGCGCCACCACGCCGCCAAAACCGACAAAAACATCCACCGCGCCGCTGGCAGCCAGGTCGGATGCGCCGTCGCCGACCATCATGCGTCGCCCGAGACTGCCCGCCGCCAATTCCTCGATGATGCGCGCCTTGCCATCGGAAATGGTCAAGGGGCCATGGTCATAAGCCAGGTAGGTCTGGGCTTGCTGCGCGCCCGGCTCATGATAGCGCCACCAATCACCAGAAAGCTCGTTGTATTCCAGTTCGACGGCGCGGATACGGTCAGGCGCAATGCCCAGCCGCCTTCCAAAACCATGCACAGCGTCAATCAGCCCGCCGCTGATAATGTAGACCTGCTTGCCCAGTTTATGCAGCGCCGCGATGACGGCGGGAGCGTCATCCACAGCCGTCTCCCAATAGCGCTCTTCGATGGCTTTGAGCTGCGCGCGGGTTGGGCGGATGGCTTGCAGGCGCTTGCCATAGACCTCAGCCAGGTCAAGCTCGCCAGCCATCGCTTTGTTGGTCAGCAAGCCGACTCGCGCTGCCTTGCCTTTGAGCCGCGCCAGCTCGTCTATGCCTTCGACCTTGGATAGCGTGCTGTCGCAATCGAAGAAGATCAAATCGCAGCCGCGCCATGCCTCGCGCATCTTGTCGTGTCCCCCCGCCAGTCGCACATCGCTAGTATAGTGCTAGCCGCGCGAAATGGTATTGCGCGCTTGGGCTGGAATACAAGGCTCTCGTCCAGTATCATGCGCGTCAATTTGGCAGAGACGGAGGAACGCGACCATGCAGAGAATCCTGATCACCGGCGCAAATCGTGGCATCGGCTTTGAGTTGGCAAGGCAATATGTCGCTGCTGGCGATGCGCTGGTCTTCGCGGGCTGTCGCAAGCCCGCTAGCGCGGAGGCATTGCATGAGCTGGCGGGGCAAGCGGCTGACCGGCTCGTCATCGTGCAGTTGGATGTGAACGATGCGGGTTCTATCGCCGCCGCGGCCGCGCAAATCACCCACAGCGCCGGCGCGCTCGACCTGCTCATCAACAACGCCGGCATCAACCCCAGAGGCGATCATCAATCCAGCCGCATGGGCAGTTTATCAGCTGCCGATGTCAGCGAGGTCATCAGCACCAATGCCGTCGGTTCGCTGGTTGTGACGCAAGCCTTTCGGGCGCTGCTGGGCGCGGGCGATAATCCGCGCGTCGTCATGATTTCTTCAGGCATGGGCTCGATGCAGCGGACGCGGGGCGATTCTTATGCCTATCGCATGAGCAAGGCGGCGATGAATATGGCGGCGCGCGTGCTGGCATTTGATGAGGCGATGGCGGGCATCACGACTGTCACCGCCAATCCCGGCTGGGTGCGCACCGATATGGGCGGCGAAAATGCCGTGCTGGAGCCAGAGGAATCAGGCAGCCAATTGCGCGCGATGATCAGTGGCTTGACGCTTGCCGACAAAGGCAGGTTCTTCAACTATGACGGCAGTGAATTGCCTTGGTGAGGGGCTGGTCCACCCCTCCCTAGTAGAATCAAGAAAGTAATGCGAAAATCCAGGAATGAGTGTAGGGACGAGCCTTGGGGCGCCCGCCGTTTTCTGTGATGATTCTGGGCGAACCTCGCCCCTACAGATTCCATTCTCACGACTTGCTTGGTTCTACTCCGATGCTTCGGGGAGGGGTAGACCTACTCCAGGCAACTGGCGAAAGGCGAAGCGACAGATGGCGCATACAATCAAGTCGGCAGCGGTCATCGGCAGCGGCACCATGGGCGGCGGCATCGCGGCGCTGCTGGCTGGCTGCGGCATCGAGACCCTGCTGTTGGACATCCCGCCGCGCGATAGTTCGCCTGGTGACGGCGCTTCGACGCGCAATGCCATCGTCGCCGCCAACCTCAAGGCGCTAGGCAGGGCGCGCCCGCCCCAGCTTTACAGCCCGGCCGACCTCGACAACATCCGCATCGGCAACACCGAAGATGATTTCGAAAAAGTCGCCCATGCTGATTGGGTGATCGAAGCGGTGGTCGAGAAGCTGGAGGTAAAAAGAGCTTTGTTCGCGCGGCTGGCTGATGTCGTCAGCCCGGAAGCCATCATCAGCAGCAACACTTCCGGCTTGCCAATCAGCAGCCTGGTCACGGGGCTGCCCGCCGACTTTTCCCGCCGTTTCTTAGGCACGCATTTCTTCAACCCGCCGCGTTACCTGCGCCTGCTGGAGATCATCCCCCATGCCGCGACCGACTCAGCCATCACTGACTTTATGCTGCGTTTTGGACGAGAAATCCTGGGCAAGGGCACGGTGCTATGCAAGGACAAGCCCAACTTCATCGGCAACCGCTTCATGTCCATGTCGGGCATGCAAGCGACCAATTATGCGCTGGACCATGGCTATACTGTCGAAGAAGTCGACCTGCTGACGGGTCCGCTCATCGGCCGCCCCAAGACCGCCACCTTCAACCTCAATGACCTGGTCGGCTTTGATATCGCCGTGGATGTGGCGCGCAACCTGTACCCCGCCATCCCCGAGGACCCTGCCCGCGAGCTGCTGATGCACCCTGGCAACGCGGCGCTTTCTTATGCGCTGCTGGAGCGTGGCTGGCTGGGTCGCAAGACGGGGCGCGGCTTCTACCACATGCGGCGCGAGGGCGGCAGGAAAGAATTGTGGGCGCTTAATTTGCAGACCCTGGAATACGACCCACCCAGCACACCGCGCTTCGAGAGCGTAGATACATACCACAAGGTTAAGCCGCTGGGCGAGCGCATCCGCCTGCTCATCGAATCGTCAGACCGCGGCGGGCGCTACCTGTATCACTTGCACGCCTTCCTGCTGGCTTATGCTTCCCAGCGCGTGCCCGAAATCACCGACAGCATTGTCAATGTCGATAACGCGCATAAGTGGGGCTTCAATCATCAGTTGGGTCCATTTGAAATATGGGATGCCATCGGTGTGGCGGAGAGCATCGTCCGCTTCGAAGCCGACGGCTATCCGGTCGCCGCTTGGGTCAAGACCATGCTGGCGGAGGGCAACGCTACATTTTATGCCCGTGATGCCAATGGAGCCATCACCAGCTACTACTGCCCGCAGCGCGCAGGCTATGTGCCGCTGCAGAAAGATCGGCGCGAAATCACGGTCGCGGGGTTGGGCAACGCGCAAGTCTATAGCAACGGCCACGGCAGCTTATACGACCTGGGCGATGGCGCGCTTTTGTGGGCATTCCAAACCAAGCACAACAGCATCACGCCGGGTTTGGTCGAAAGTGGCTGGCGGGCGCTGGAACTACTGGAGCATGACCAATACAAAGCGCTGGTCATCGGCAATGACGGCGAGCGATTTTCTATCGGCGCCAACCTCGACCCCAGCGCGCTCATGGACGGGCTGGCGGGGGTAGAAAAAGCGCTGGCCAACCTGCAGGAATTGACTCAAGCCTTGCGTTATGCCCCCAAGCCGGTGGTGGTGGCTGCGCACAACATGGCGCTCGGTGGCGGGGCAGAGATAGTCATGGCTGGTACAGCTGTGGTCGCCCATGCTGAGCTGTATATGGGCTTGGTGGAAGCGGGCGTCGGGCTTGTGCCGGCGGGCGGCGGCTGCAAAGAGTTGCTGCGGCGGCTGGTCAATCCGCTGGCGCGCAATGGCACGGAAGGCGTGCTGGCTGGCTTGCAGAAAGCGTTTGAGACCATCGCCACAGCCAAAGTCAGCGGCAGCGCCAAAGAAGCCATGGCGCTGGGTTTCTTGACCGAACATGACAAAATTGTGATGAACCGCGCGCAACTGCTGGGCGAGGCGAAAGCGCTGGCGCTGGCATTGAGCGAGGCCTACGAGCAGCGCAAACCTGAGCCTGTCTATGCGGCTGGGCGCGATGCTTATGCGGCGCTGCTGCTGGCGGTGGCGGACTACCAAGAAGCGGGTTATGCCAGCGAATATGATGCCTTCATCGCCCGCAAACTGGCGCGCATCTTGACCGGCGCGGGCCTGGCGGAAGCGCAATGGGTGAGCCAGCAATACCTGCTTGACCTGGAACGCGAGGCGTTTTTGGACCTTGTCATGCAAGAGAAAACGCAAGCGCGCATCCTGCACATGCTACAGACGAACAAACCGCTGCGGAATTAAGTGGCACATAGGAAAGGCTAACACAGCGTTCACAGAAGTAAGTACAGGTAAGTAATGAGACTCTAGAATGCCCATTTTACTCCCACCCCAAACTCCTCCTCGACCGCCAGTGTCTACGCGGCGCAAAATGAGGGAGGGGCTTTAATACTACGGAATCGCTGGAAAAACTCCCCTTCCCTCGTTCTGGGGAAGAT
>VXNO01000106.1 GCA_009840575.1 Chloroflexota bacterium
TCATTCCTTACTCGCTCCTGCCTCTACGGATCGTGTGATCGGTTATGTGCATATGAGACATGGTTTGGGGTGGGGTATAAATGGGCATTCAAAGTCTCATTATTTACTTGGTTCTACCGAGGCACAGGGATTTGGTGCATAGGCAAGGTTTCAGCCGAGCAGCCGAAACAGCATGGCTTTCCAGCGCGCGGCGTCTAACTCCCAGCAGATGCTTGGCTTGCGCGGGCTTTGCAGGGCGGCGCGCCATACCGAGCGATTGCGCTCATCCGCTGTTATATCCAGCTTGTCGACGACGGTCATGCCGCGCGTCAATTCGCTGGCGCATTCGATATCGACCGCATGTTGGCTTGAGCGGACGCAGATGGACGGATCGACCGCCACTGCCATAGCCACGCCATCGGGCAGGGAGATGCCGACTTCGCCCGTCTGCGTTTCGTAGCCGATCATGCCGTCTCGATTGCAATCGATGGCGAAATCCGCATAGGGACTGCCCAGCCCGCGCAGCGCCTCGATATCGTCCAGCGAGAGGACAAATGCGCCTTGGCTGAATTCCCAGCCGACCATGTCTATCGCCAAGCCAGAGCGAAAGACAATCTGCGCCGCTTCCGGGTCGCACCAGATGTTGTATTCGGCGGCTGGCGTAACATTGCCATTGGTGCAGGCGGCACCGCCCATGACGACGCAGCGATGGATGCGCTCGACGATATCCGGGGCTTTGCGCAGCGCCAAGGCCAGGTTGGTCAAAGGCCCCAGGGTAACCAGAGTCAGGTCCGGGGTGGCGCGCGCCAGGTTGATGATGGCGTCGACCGCGTGGTCGGCTGCGGCTTGAATGCGTTGCGGCGCATAGCGGTCGCCCCAATCACCCAAGCCATCCGCGCCATGGAACCAGTCGGCGCTGACATAATCGCGCAGCAGCGGGCGGTCCGCCCCGGCGTAGACGGGCACATCGGCGGCGCATAATTCGACGAAATAACAAGCATTTTGCAGCGCCTGCCGGAGCGGCACATTGCCCGCCACAGTCGTGATTGCGCGCACATCGATATCGGGCTGCCGCAGCGCCATGACCACCGCCACGGCATCGTCCGAGCCAGCGTCAGTATCGATCAAGAAGGGGCGCATAACTGCTCCACCGCCGCCCGCAGCCGTTCCAGCCCTTCAGCCAGAACAGCGCGTGGACAGCCGAAGTTCAAGCGCGCAAAGCCGCCATAAGCCGCCCCGAAAAAAGTGCCTGGCGATGGCGCGACGCCCGCCGTCTCACGGCAGAAGTCCATCAAATCGCCTTTGATGGGCAGGTCGCGCATATCCAGCCAGAGCAGATAGGTAGCTTCAGGCACAGTCGTTTTCACGCTCGGCAGATGCTGGCGGATGTAGTTTATGGCGAAGTCGCGATTGTCTTTTAGATAGACAAGCAACTGCGCCAGCCAGTCATCGCCGCCAGTATACGCGCCATAGGCCGCCGCATAACCCATGATGTTGACATGCGCGCTGATATTCCCCAGCGCCGCCGCCAGCTTTTCGCGCAGTTGTGGATTTTGCGCGATGAGCACCGAGCAGCCCAAGCCCGCCAGGTTGTAGGTCTTGCTGGGCGCGATCATGGTGATGGTGTTCTGGGCGATTTCTTCGGAGAGCGTGGCGATGGGGATGTGCTGCCCTTCCAGGATGAGGTCGGAGTGAATCTCGTCGGCGATGATGAGCACATTGTGTCGCAGGCAGATTTCGGCGATCGTCTCCAGCTCGGCGCGCGATGTGAGGAAGCCGGCTGGGTTCTGCGGGCTGCATTGCAGGTGGATGGATGTCTGCGGCTCGCTGGCTACTTTCTCAAAGGCGTCATAGTCATTTTCATAGTGGAAGCTATGCGCATCGTCGGCGATATAATTCATGTCAATGCTGAGGGCGTATTTTTGATTGGCGCGGGCGGCTTTGAAGAAGGAGCCGTACACGGGGGTCTGCATCAAAACGCCATCGCCCGGCGCGCCGAAGCCACGGCAGACAGCGCACAATGCCAGCACCATGCCCGGTGAAAACAACACATCTTCGGGGGTGATTTCCCAATCATAGAGGCGGCTCATGCGCTCGACGACCGCTTCTTTCAGCTGTGGCGGATCAAGCGTATAGCCAAATACGCCGTGCCGGGCGCGCGCCTGCATGGCTTCTATGGCGCTGGGTGGCGAGCGGAAGTCCATATCGGCGACCCACATGGGCAGGCAGTCGCCTTCGACCATGCACCACTTGGCGCTGCTGTGATGGCGGCGGTCGATGATTTCGTCAAAATTGTATTCGGTCATAGGCTGGCTTTCGCATGGGCGGTTTCATGGCAGACTATACCTGATTCGCCCCGCCAGCGCAGGGGTGGTTTCGGCTGTGGCTTGGCATTCGCAAATTGATTTCACCACAGAGGGCGCAGAAGGCTTCATGTAGGCGCGAGGCGGTGACTCGCTCAGAAATAGCATAGGAAAAGGCGTGCGGGACCAAGGCTCGCCCCTACAGATTCCGTTCTCACGACTTACTTGGTTCTGCTTCTTTGTCTCTGTGACGAATTAAGATTTAGGGCTTACTTGCATGTAGGGAGGCAGTCAGCGGCAGCGGGGATTCACAGCGAAAAGCCAGCAGGAAGCGCGGGTCGTCATGCAGCCTTTGCAGTTGCAACTCGAAGCCGAAAATCCTTGGCAGGCTCGTGGCTAGCGCGGCTTGTGTTTGCGCGGCTAGCGCGGGTTCATTGGCATACTGCAGCCGGTCGAGATAGCTGATTTCCGCACTGTGATAATCAAAGGCGATTGTGCCGGGCGCTTCAGCTTCCAGCGCTTGCGCCGCAGTCCACGCGCAGGCAAAGCAGAGCCGCAGGGCAGCCGACAGATCATCCGGCAGCGCGCGCTTGCGGATATAGCGCAGGCCGACCCGTCCTCCGCCCAAGTCCCAGGCATAGTCGGCTTCATCAGCGACCAGCACGATGCCGGGACCGTCTGGCACATGCTTGTAGTCGATCACATCTATCAGCATGCCCGGCACAGTCCGCTGTTGGATCCAGCGCTGGAAGATAGGCATGATATCGGCTGGCTGCAGTTGCGACGGGCGCGCCAGGTTGAACTTCACCGCCAGTCGTTTGGGCACATTTGTCATGTGATAGAGCCTTTCGTTTGTTGCTTGCGGGCGACTATCTCCCGGCGATTTGTAGATAAAAAGCCCCTCTTTCATTTTGGGGTCGCGTAGACACTGACCCGTCGGGGAGGGGTTTGGGGCTTGATCTTATACACATATGAACCTGCCGACGA
>VXNO01000060.1:0-3208 GCA_009840575.1 Chloroflexota bacterium
ACCCTGTCGGTCGGTGCGGGCTTGGGGTGGGGGTAAGCGGGCATTCAAAGTCTCATTATTTACTTGGTTCTACCGGGATTAACGTCATAACCTGACCAGAAACAGCGGGCAAGGTTCTTGGCTATGCGGGAAAGTCGATGCCGCAATAGACATGCGCCAGCGACAAAGACGCGCCCAGGCTGTCCAACGTCAGGATTTCGTGAAGCTCGCTGTATTGCCGCAATGCCCAGGTATCGCCAGCGCGGCTGTGATGGGCGACATGCGGGCGAGTTTGCTCGATGATGAGGATATGCTCCAGGCTGGGCATGGCTTGGTATAAGGGCAGCTTGTTGACCAGGTCGTGTCGGCGCGTGGATGGAGAGAGGACTTCGACCACCAGAACGGGGTTGAGCAGGTCATTGCGACCGGGCGCGAAGCGGGCTTTGCCGCGCACCACGGTCAAGTCCGGGAAGAAGTAGGCGGACTGCCGGGCGCGGATGAGAACATTGCTGCTGAGAATAACATAGTCAGGATGCGCTAGCTGCGTATACAGAATGCCGCCAATGAGCATTTGAATTGCGCCATGGTTATGCCTCACTCCACTCATATAGAAAATCTCTCCGTCCAGGTATTCAACGCGCGTCTCGCTAGCGGCGGCGATTTCGAAGTATTCTTCAAGCGACACGAAGTCATGCTCGCGGACGGAGGCAGGGGCGGGCGCACCTCTCAACAGCGCATCAACCGACATGGGGCGACCTTTCACAGGATAGGCAATTTGGAGTATAGCACGTTGGCTATTGGCTGCAAGCGAGAGCGAAATCACAGGCTGGGCGCACAACCCAAGCAGAGACGGCACGGAAGGCTGTCAATTATGCGGGAAAGTCGATGCCGCGATAGACCTGCGCCAGCGACAAAGACGCGCCCAGGCTGTCCAACGCCACCATTTCGTGAAGCTCGCTGTATTGCCGCAATGCCCAGGTATCGCCAGCGCGGCTGTGATGGGCGACATGCGGGCGAGTTTGCTCGATGATGAGGATATGCTCCAGGCTGGGCATGGCTTGGTATAAGGGCAGCTTGTTGACCAGGTCGTGTCGGCGCGTGGATGGAGAGAGGACTTCGACCACCAGAACGGGGTTGAGCAGGTCATTGCGACCGGGCGCGAAGCGGGCTTTGCCGCGCACCACGGTCAAGTCCGGGAAGAAGTAGGCGGACTGCCGGGCGCGGATGAGAACATTGCTGCTGAGAATAACATAGTCAGGATGCGCTAGCTGCGTATACAGAATGCCGCCAATGAGCATTTGAATTGCGCCATGGTTATGCCTCACTCCACTCATATAGAAAATCTCTCCGTCCAGGTATTCAACGCGCGTCTCGCTAGCGGCGGCGATTTCGAAGTATTCTTCAAGCGACACGAAGTCATGCTCGCGGACGGAGGCAGGGGCGGGCGCACCTCTCAACAGCGCATCAACCGACATGGGGCGACCTTTCACAGGATAGGCAATTTGGAGTATAGCACGTTGGCTATTGGCTGCAAGCGAGAGCGAAAACCAGGGCAGGGCAATCGCATCAAACCTTTAACCACTGAGCGTGCCGAGGGTGAAACCAGCCCAACGGTATGCCCCGACAGATATAGTATACTTTCTACAGGAGGTGTCTTATGCCATCACTTCAAGCTGATTCCACCGTTCGCACGACTTGCCCTTATTGCGGCGTTGGCTGCCAGATGCAGTTGCAAATCGCGCAAGGGCAGATTTATCGCGTTGAAGCGCCTTTTGACGCCGCGCCGAATTATGGCAATCTCTGCGTGAAAGGCCGCTTCGGGCTGGATTTCGCTACCCACCCGCGCCGCCTGCGCACGCCGCTCATCCGCGCTGGCGAGCCGGGCAACTTCCGCGAAGCCAGTTGGGACGAAGCGCTGGATTTCACCAGCCAGCGACTTTCGCGCCTCGTTACGGAGCATGGCGGCGACAGCATCGCCACCTACGCCTGCGCCAAAGCCACCAACGAAGACAATTTTGTCTTTCAAAAATGGGTGCGGGCGGTCTTGGGCACCAACAATATCGATCATTGCGCGCGCCTCTGCCATGCCGGCAGCGTTACAGGCTTGCAGCTGGCCATCGGCTCCAGCGCCATGAGCAACAGCATCGCCGAGATGGAAAACCTGGATACCTTCATCGTCACCGGCAGCAACACCACCGAAACGCACCCGGTCATCAGCCTGTTCTTGAAGAAGGCTGTGCGCAAAAACGGCGCCAAGCTTATCGTCATTGACCCGCGTCAGATTGAGTTGACCGACTTCGCTGCCTTGTGGCTGCGACAAAAGCCAGGCACCGATGTGGCGGTTTTCCAGGCGATGGCGCATGTCATCGTCAGCGAGAAGCTCTTCAATCCCAATTTCATCGAAGCGCGCACCGAGGGCTTCGAAGACTACATTGAGTCGCTGGAGCATTGCAGCCCGGAATGGGCGGAGCAGATCAGTGGCGTGCCCGCCGATGATATTCGCCGCGCCGCGCGTATGTACGCTACCGCCGAGCGCGCCGCCTTCTATTGGGGCATGGGCATCAGCCAGAGCACGCATGGCACAGACAACGCCCTGTCGCTGACCAACCTGGCCTTGATGTGCGGTCATGCCGGGAAACCAGGCACCGGGCTGAACCCCCTGCGCGGGCAGAATAATGTACAAGGCTGCAGCGATAGTGGCGGCTTGCCCAATGTCTTCACCGCCTATCAATCGGTCGCCGACCCCGTCATTCGCGGCAAGTTTGAAGCCGAATGGCGCGCCAGCCTCAACCCCGCGCCCGGCTTGACCGTGACCGAAATGGTCGATGCCGCGCTCTTGGGGAAGATCAAAGCTATGGTCGTCATGGGCGAAAACCCCATGATGAGCGAGCCCAACCTCTCGCATGCGCAGCACGCCCTGGAAGCGCTGGACCTGCTGGTCTGCATCGATATCTTTATGAATGAAACCGGCGAGATGGCGGATGTCATCCTGCCTTCCGCCAGCTTTGCCGAGAAAGACGGCACCTTCACCAACAGCGACCGGCGCGTGCAGCGGGTGCGCCAGGCATTGCCCGCGGTGGGCGAATCGCTGCCCGACTGGCAGATCATCTGCGCGCTGGCAACGCGCATGGAAAAGCAACTGGGCGTGGGGGGGGGGGGGGCCCCCACCCCCCAAAAAAAAAAAAAAAAACAAAACAACACAACAGACAAAATAACAGTATTGAGGATT
>VXNO01000060.1:3218-28270 GCA_009840575.1 Chloroflexota bacterium
GCGGGGGCGCCCGCCAGGGCCCGGGGTGGGCTAACCCCTGCCCGCGTGGCCGATCTGCGGCGGGCTGCCAACGCGCTTGGAAAACCACCGGGGCGTCGAAGCCCGCGCGGGCTTCGACTATGTGGATGCCGAAGCCATCTGGGAAGAGATGCGCGCGTTGACGCCCGATTTCGCTGGCATCAGCTACGCCCGGCTGGATGAAGAGGGTGGCGTGCATTGGCCCTGCCCCAGCCCCGAGCATCCCGGCACGCCTTATCTCTTTGAAGACGACTTCCCGCGCGGCAAAGGTAAATTCTGGGAATTGGCATACGGGACGGACAGTGAAACCCCCGATGACGAGTATCCCTGGCATTTGACGACCGGGCGCGTGCTATTCCATTGGCATGGCGGCACGATGACGCGCAGCTCGCGGCTGGAAGAAGCCTTCCCCGTGCCTATCGTGGAGATGCACCCGCAGGATGCCGGCGCGTTGCAAGTGGTATCGGGCGATTGGCTGCGCATCACATCGCGGCGCGGCAGTGTCGAATGCCAGGTGATGGTCACCGGGCGCTCGCCAGTCGGCACGGTCTTCTTGCCCTTCCACTTCGTCGAGGCAGCCGCCAACCTGCTGACTTTGGACAAGGTCGACCCGCGCGCCAAAATCCCCGATTTCAAGATGGCGGCGGTCAAGCTGGAGAAGCTGGCGCGGACTGGCGAAGCGCTGGAGGAGCAAGGCGCAATCAAAGACCCGCTGCGTTATGTGCATTAGATAAAGCGGCCGAAGAGCTTGTGATTTACATCCACCACGACCCCTTCTCCCTCGCCATCATCGCCGGTGGGCAGAGCCGGCGCATGGGACGTGACAAGGCATTTCTGCGCCTGGGCGGCAAAACCATCATCCAGCGCCTGCTCGAGCGCACAGCCAATTTGGGGCAAGCCGAGACCCTGCTCATCACCAACAATCCCGCCGCCTATGCCCACTTGCAGCTGCCCATGCACGGCGATGCGCTGCCCGGCAAGGGCGCGCTCGGCGGCATCTACACGGCATTGCTGCGCGCAACTTGCCCGGTCGTGCTGGCGCTGGCTTGTGATATGCCCTTTGTTAATGCGCGGCTGCTGCGGTTTATGCTGAGGCAGCTGGACGCGCAGACCGATGTTGTCGTGCCGCGCGTGGATGGCTATCCACAGAGCCTGCACGCCATCTATCGCCAGACCTGCCTGCCGCCCATACGCGAGCGCCTGCTGCGCGACCGCCTCAAAAATATCGGCTTCTACCCGGCTGTGCGCGTTACTTATCTGGACGAAGCCGATTACGCCGCAATCGACCCGTTGGGCAAATCCTTCACCAACCTAAATACCCCCGCCGAGCTGGAACAGGCGCGGTTGCAGATGGAGAAAGGCGCTATCTTATGAATGGCGATATCAGTGAAATCTGCGCGCGCTATCAAGGGCGGAGACGCGAGGCGCTGCTGCCGCTGCTGTGGGATGTGCAGATGGCGCAGGGCAGCATCGGCCCCGCGCAGGTACAGCAGATTTCGCACACGTTGCGCATCCCCGAAGCCGACATCTTCGGCGTCATCGGCTTTTATACACTTTTTCATGCCCAGCCGACCGGCCGGCGCATCATCCGCGTCTGCGCCGACCCCGCTTGCGCCCTGGCGGATGCCGATTCTGTGCTGCATGAACTTTGCGCGCGGCTGCATATCGCGCCGGGCGAGACGACCGCCGATGGCGAATTCACCATTGAGCATTCACTCTGCCTGGGCTTGTGCGACCTTGCGCCGGCCGCCTTGCTCAGCGCGCGTGGTGAACCCGACCGCGCCATCCCACAGGCAAACGCCGATTCGCTGCTGGCGGGCGGGGCAAGCGACTATTTCACTCCCGCTGGCGACGCGAACTCCGCCTTGCTGGCGGGCGGCTTGACGAGCGCGCCACAAAGCCTGGCCGACTATGGCGATTATGCTGCTCTGCGCAAGGCGCGCGCCATGACGGGCGACCGGGTCATCGCCGAGATTGAGGCGTCGGGCTTGATCGGTCGTGGGGGCGCGGCTTTCCCCACCGGGCTGAAGTGGAAGTTCACCCGTGCCGCGTCCGGCGCGCCCAAATATATCGTCTGCAACGCCGACGAAAGCGAACCCGGCACCTTCAAAGACCGCGTGCTGATGGAGCATCGCCCGCACCTGCTGCTGGAAGGCATCGCGCTGGCGGCGTATGCTGTCGGCACAGACCAAGCCATCATCTTCATCCGCGGCGAATACCCCCATGCCACACAGATATTGCAAGATGCCATCGCCGAAGCAGAAGCGGCGGGCTTGCTGGGTGGCTTGACGATCGAGGTACGGCGCGGGGCGGGCGCGTACATCTGTGGCGAAGAGACGGCGCTCTTCGAAGCCATCGAAGGCAAGCGCGGCTTCCCGCGGATGAAACCGCCATACCCGACCACCTTTGGCTTGTTTGGCAAGCCCACCGCCGTCAACAATGTCGAGACGCTCTGCGCTGTGCCGCCCATCATCACGCGCGGCGCGGACTGGTTCCGCAGCATCGGCACCGCTGGCAGCGCGGGACCCAAGCTGGTATCGGTGAGCGGGCATGTGGCGCGGCCGGGTGTCTACGAGATTGCGCCAGGGCTCAGCCTGCGTGATTTTCTGGAAGGGCAGTGTGGCGGCGTGACCGGGCAGTTGCAAGCAGTCTTGATGGGTGGCGCGGCGGGGACTTTCCTGCGCCCCGGCGAGATTGATGTGCCGCTGACCTTCGAAGACCTGCGCGAGGCGGGCAGCACCTTCGGTTCAGGCGCGATCATGGTCTTCAACGACACAGTCGATCTGCGCGATATGCTGCTGCGGCTGGGGCGTTTTTTCCAACACGAAAGCTGTGGCAAATGCTTCCCTTGCCAACTAGGCACCCAGCGCCAGGTCGAGATATTGAAGCGCCTGGATGCGCCGCTGCCCGGCGACCGCGAGCGCCTGCGCGATATCGGCATGACGATGACAGAAGCCAGCATCTGCGGCTTGGGGCACACAGCGGGCATGGCGGTCATGAGCGCTATGGAGAAGTTTCCGGGGCTGTTTGAGGCGGAGTAAGAGCTATGGCGGTTGCAAAATCACTGTGGCAATTTGCAGAAACACGGCTAGCGACTTCGGCGACAATCGAGCCTATCGATTGTCGTTTGGGCATGGCGCGGCTCTTGGATAACCAGGCATCGCTTATTTTGACAGACCCGCCCTATTTTATTGACGGCATGGATAACAACTGGGATTCGCAACGGCTCAAACGGCGCGTGAAACCGGGCGTGATTGGCTCGCTGCCGGCGGGCATGAAGTTTTCAACCGAGCAAGGGCGCAGCTTGCAAAAGTTCTTGTATCCAATCGCAAAAGAATGGCTGCGCATATTGCGGCCTGGCGGGTTTGCTTTGGTCTTCAGCCAGAACCGGCTGGTTCATCGCAGTGCAATCGCGTTGGAAGATGCGGGTTTCGAGATACGGGATGTGCTGCTTTGGAAATATGAAGGGCAAGCCAAAGCCTTCACGCAAGATCACTTTGTGCGCAAAAGCAAGCTGGACGAGGTTGAAAAAGAACGGCTCATCAAGAAGTTGGGCGGACGCAAAACACCACAACTAAAACCGCAAGGCGAGATGATCGTGCTGGCGCAAGCCCCGCGCGAAGGCACATTTGTGCAAAATTGGGACAAGTGGGAAACCGGCTTGATTGATGTGGCGGATCCATTTTTAGACAAAGGGCGCTTCCCTGGCACTGTGATTTCCGTGCCCAAGCCAAAGAAACGTTATGGGCATATCACAGCAAAACCAGTCGATTTGCTGCGCCACCTGATTCGCATATTTTCCGCCCCCGAAGCGCTGGTCTTGGATCCATTTGCCGGCTCGGGGTCGACTGGCGTCGCCGCGCTGCTGGAAGGGCGCGAATTTCTGGGTTTTGAGATTGAAGAAGATATGGCGAAAATAGCCAACGAACGAATAGGAGAGCTTTGTGTCCAAGTTGCCGAATAGCACCGAACTGCAAAAGGCTTGGGAGGAGCTACAAGATATTCATGCACAGTATCTTGCCAGGCACGACGTCAAACTACCTCGCGCTATCCAATATAATGAAAGAGCCAAGTCAATCTGGCTGGCAGTACTATTCCATTGGGAAGGGCAGGATGTCCACAAGAACACAATTAGCGCGGTATGCCAAAGAGATAACTCCAACCTTGCTCCTGACCAACAGGTTCGCCACTTAAAGCGAGACGGATGGCGATTGATTAGTGACGGGCAAGGCAATCATAATCTTGACCCGTATCAACCATCCTTAGAGCTGCTGAACGACAAAACCCGCAGAGATGGTTTGCTTTCTGCTAAATCCTTTGAAGAAGTCAAAAGGGCTTTCGGCTATAGCTGCGCGACTTGTGGCGCTCGCGAAGGGCGACCCGACCCGCGTTATGGAGAAGACAAAGTAAAATTGCAACGCGGACATCGCGACCCGGCCAAAGCTGCTACCGATAAACTGAACATCATCCCGCAATGCCAATTCTGCAATCGCGCCTATCGAGGTGATTTTGTCTTTGATGAGAAAGGGCGCGCTTGGGCGATTGCTGGCATTGGACCTGTCCAACGAGCATCCGACGAGGTTAAGCAGAAAGTATTAAGATTTCTAAGAGAGCTATTCAACGGGGGCGACAAATGACAACTGACAAAATCACCCTCAGCATCGACGGGCGCGAAGTCTCTGTTGAACGCGGCGCGACCATCCTCGAAGCCGCCGCCGAGCAGGGCATCGACATCCCCGTCATCTGTTATCACGAAGCCACCAGTCCCAATGGACTCTGCCGCGTCTGCGTTGTTGATGTCGATGGCGGGCGCGTCTTGCAGCCGGCTTGCGTCGCCGCCTGCCAGCCCGATACGCATATCGAAACCGACAACGAGCGCGTGCTGCGCAGCCGCCGCACCATCCTTGAGATGCTGAACGCCTCGGTCGACCTGGACGAAGCGCCCGAAATCCAGCAGATGATGCGCGCTTGCCAAGCCGACCGCGAGCGCTTCCCAGGGGCGCAGCAACGCGATGCCGAGTTGATTGACGACAACCCCTTCTATGTGCGCGATTATGCCCAGTGCCTGCTCTGTTGGCGCTGTGTGCAGGTCTGCGCCGAAGACGCCCAATTCACCTTTGCGCTGACTCTGGACGCTCGCGGGCATGATACAACTGTCGCCACCGCCTTCGATATCGGTCTGACTGAGTCGCCCTGTGTCTTTTGCGGGCAGTGCATCGGCGTCTGCCCGACTGGCGCGCTCAAGCCAAAGATCGAATGGGGCATGGAACGGGGGCTGGGCGAAGACGAATTGCGCGCGCTCACCCGCCGCCGCCGCAAGCGAGCCCGTGAGAATGCCTGAGCGGGTGGAAGTGCCCGGCGCAGTTCCATGCGACTATACGCTGGTCGAAGCGGGCAAAGCGCAGGTCGTCCCTGGCGGCGTGATAGACGAGGCGCTGCTTTCCATCTATGTCAATGGACAGTCGCTGGCGACCATGATGTGCAGCCCGCTGCAACTGGAGGCGCTGGCGATCGGCTACTTGTATAACGAGGGCATCATCGCAAGCGCTTCCGACATTGGGCATCTTCAGCTCAACCAGGCGAGCAGCGTCGCTGATGTCATCCTGCGCCGTGGCGAAGCGCCTTTGCCGCGGCGCATGATATTGACCAGTGGCTGTGGCGGCGGCATGACCGGGCAAGAACTCTCCGCCAGCCAGCCCGCTCTGCCAAGCGACTTTGCTGCCTGTCCCGAGCTGATACTGCGCTTGATGCGCGGCTTGCAGGGCGCTGCCAAGCTATACCAGGCGGTGCGCGGCGTGCATACGGCGGCATTGGGCGATGCCAGCGGCATCCTGGTCAGCGCCGAAGATGTGGGCAGGCACAATGCCGTCGACAAAGTGGCGGGCGCGGCGCTGCTGGCGGGAATTGACACACGCGAGCGCATTTTGCTGTGCAGCGGGCGCATCAGCAGCGAGATGCTGGGCAAGGCGCGGCGCATGGGCGTGCCCATCGTGGTCAGCCGCACAGCCCCCACCAGCATCAGCCTGGCGCTGGCGCGTGCCTGGCGCATCTGCATTGTCGGCTATGCGCGACAGAGTAGCCTGCGCGTCTATTCGCATCCCTGGCGGCTGAGCCTCTATGCCCCCACCCCAAACCCCTCCCCCAAAATGAGGGAGGGGCTTTAAATCTGCGAAATCGCTGGAAAACCCCTTCCCTCGTTCTGGAGGAGTTGGCTCATGCAGGCGCAAAATACATCAGATGAATCGGGTGGCTGACGGGTCCCTCATTGTAGGCGACGCGCAGCCGCATACCCCGTTGCAGGCTGGCGGCTTCTGCGCGCAGCAGATGCGGGAAGAGCGTGTCCGCCCCGTCCAGCAGCGCATAAGCCAGCACATAAGGCGGCTCCAGCGCCGCGACATCGGCATTTGTGCCCGGCGAAAAATACAGCGCCGACCAGGTTTCCAGGCTGCCTTCCCCGCTTAGTTCGCGCCAGTCGCATGGTCGCAGGCAAGCCGGGCAGAGCGGACGCGGCGGGGCGTAGACCTTCTCACAGCCATCGCAAGCGGACGCAAAAAAGCGCTGGTTTGCCAATTCAATAAAGAAGCGTGATTGCCGGCCCAGGCTGTAGTAATAGCGCTGGCTCAATTCCAGCCTTATGCGCTCAATCTGGCGAAAGCCGCCCCACATATCATCGACGCTCTCATCGCGCTCGGTGATGTCGATCAAGCTGCTGACTTTGTCGGACATAGCTGTTTTCCGTTCAATCGCGCCGTTCAAAGATATTAACGACGCTGATGCTGGCGATGCCGGCATGGGTATCGGTCAAGCCGCGTTTCGCGTTATTCACCTGCCGCCGCGCGTCGGCCACACCCCATAGCTGCTGGGCGATTTCCAGCGCCTGCAAGATGCCGGTCGCCCCCACTGGCGCGCCCCTCCCCAGCAAGCCGCCGCTAGGATTGACGGGCAGAGCGCCGTCCAAGTCGAATGCGCCGGCAGCCACGGCTTGCCCGCCTGCCCCCTGCGCCACCCAGCCCAGGTCTTCCACCGCCTGGATCTCCACGCCGCTATAGCTGTCATAAACTTCCGCCACATCAAGCTCACGCAAGGGATCGCGGATGCCAGCCATGGCATAGGCGGCTTGGGCGGCTTGCTGCTTGGCGCGGAAGTTGGTGATATGCGGGTAGCGGTCGCCCAGGCGCATGGTATCGGTGCCACAGCCCGTGCCAGTAAAATAGACCGCCGGGCGCGATTGGTAAGCTGGCACATGGGCGCGCGCCCAGGCTTCGCTAGCCAGCAAGATGCAAGCCGCGCCATCGCTGAGCAGGCTGCAATCCAGCAGTTTGTAGGGCTCGGCGACCGGGCATGAGCGCAGCACATCGTCAATGCTGATGTCCATAGGTCTCTGGGCGATCGGGTTGAAAGCCGCGTTGCCACGATTGCGCGCCGCCACATGGGCAAACTGCTCTTCGCGCGTGCCATATTTCGCCATGTGGGCGCGCATCATCGCCGCATAGAAGCCGGTGTAGGTGCCGCCGATGGCTGTCTCCCAATCGACATCGGCGGACAGGGCAAATAGCTGGTTGGCGGTGCGTGATGAAAGGCCACGACCATTCTTCTCGACGCCATAGACCAGGATAGAATCGCACAAGCCGCTTTGGATATGCGCCCAAGCCGTGCGCAGCGCCAACGCGCCAGTCGCTCCGCCACCTTCGACCCGCAGGCCGGGCTTGGGCATCATGCCGATGCTGTCATGCAGGATCGCGCCCATGGTCATCTGCATGTTGAAGTGGTCGCTCTCGTAGCTCGCCAAGCCGTGTTCGACCGCATCCAGCCCTGCCATACCCGCGTCCGCCAGCATATCCAGCAGGGCATCCGCCAGCAGGTCGCGGGCGTTGCAGTCGCGGTGTTCGCTGGCGATCTTCGTGCAGCCAACCGCCGCGATGACGGGAAGAGATGACATCGGTATCGTCCGCTTGCTATCCAGCTAGGCGAGTCTACCTTGCGCGCGCCGGCATCGGTAGGGGCGTTGCAGAGACAATATGCGGTTTGTCCCCAATATCGGCAAATGAAAACTGCCCGACGAATCGGACGGTTTTTCATTTGAGCTAGCGCTGACAAGGGTTGCCAAGCATCAACTGCTAGACGGTCGGATACGGGCTTAGCCACATTGGCTAGTGGCGACGTGCCCGACCCCCGATGTGTACAGCTCGAGCGTGTACCAGCGATACGAGCCTCTCCAATGCCGACGCTTGCTCGTGGAGAAGCCGCTTGTCACATAGATTAGCTTCAAGCTATGCACCCCGATGATATCACTTTGCTCGCCCTCGTACAGTGCATAGCCGCCGGCACCGCTGACGGCGCAGTGTATGGCGTGCTCAATATGCATTGGCCTTATTGTCGAACTTGATTGCGCCAGCACGGCATCCGCTGCCTGCGCGACCATCGGTCCCGCCAGGTTCAATCCAACTGCCAAGGCGAGCACGATCATTCCGAGCGTTTTCATATTTGCACCCTTTCGCCGAATCTAGCGGCCGCTACACTGTCCACTAGCAGCGTGTCCGACTCCTGACGTGAACAAGTCAAGAATGTACCAGCGATATAAGCCGTTCCAGCGCGCTTGTGTTGTCGAATAAAACCCCGCTGTTTCATACTCCAGCCAGATGCTTGCGATGCCGAAGATGGCATTCCATTCCGCGACATAAACCGCGATACCGCCTGCGCCTTGGACGTAGCAACGGATCGTCATTTTGCCGTCCATCGGTATGGTTGTGCTTATGTCTTGCCTATTCCCAAGTTGCGCCTCGGACAGTGTTGCAGGCAACAGAGCCAGTAGAACCACGAAACAGATCAGTAGCGCCCTCACGACAACCCTCCTGCTGATTTGACATATAGAATCAATTACATAGGAGCCGTGTGTCTTACTTACTTTCAAAACACAAATTCTCCGCACCGAAGAATCTTTCCTACTCACCACACTCTCGGCATCTCGTATATTCCGGCGATCTGCGCTACACTCAGCGCAGCCACAGAGAGGATTTTGTATGCTTCGCTTAATCCGAAGACTGCATAGTGCCGCGCGTTGGGGGCACAGATTCGCATGACTGCGCCGTTGGCTGGCATCAAGGTTGTTGACCAGACTCAAGCGCTGGCTGGTCCCTATGCGGCGATGATCCTGGGCGACCTGGGCGCGGATGTCATCAAGATCGAGCGTCCCGGCGTCGGCGATAATTCCCGCCAGTGGGCACCGCCTTTCATCGGCGATCAATCGGCATATTACCTGGCGGTCAACCGCAACAAACGCGGCATCGCCTTGAATATCCGCGCCGAGGCGGGCCGCGCCATCATGCACCAGTTGGCATCCGAAGCCGATGTCTTCATGACCAACCTGGCGACTACCGCTTCGCTGCAGCGCTCGGGCATCGACTACGATACACTGCGCGCCCTCAATCCGCGCTTGATTTATGCCAGCATCAGCGGCTACGGGCGGCGGGGACCGCGCGCCGGGCAGCCGGGTTATGACCTGGTATCACAAGCCGAAAGCGGCACCATGTACCTGACTGGCGAGGTCGACGGAGCGCCCATGCGCTTCCCTACGCCCATCGCCGATATGACCTGCGGCTTGTTCACCGTCATCGGCGTGCTGGCGGCTCTGCGCGCCCGCGACCACAATGGCGAAGGTCAATTCATTGATATGTCCCTGCAAGAAGGGCAGATTACCTGGCTGGAGAATTATGCCGGCGAATACTTTGTCAATGAAGAAGACCCGCCCCGCCGCGGCAACCGGCATCCGCAGGTCGTGCCTTACGAAGCGGTACAAGGCAGCGATGGCGACTGGTTCATCCTGGGCGTCGGCTCGGACAATGTCTGGCGCTCATTTTGCCGCTATGTCGGGCGCGAGCAACTGGCAGCCGATGTTCGCTTCGCCACCAATGCCGGGCGCATCGCCAACTACGAGGCGCTTTTGCCCATCGTGCGTGAGATCATCCGCGCCAAACCCTGCGACCAGTGGCTGGCGGAATTGCGCGCGGCGGGCGTCCCCTGCGGGCGCATCAACACAGTTGCCGAAGCGCTCGAAGACCCGCATCTGCTGGAGCGCGGCATGATTATCGAGCTGGAACACCCCGCCCTGGGCATGGTCAAATCGCTGGCAACGCCCGTGCACCTGAGCGATAGTCCGCTGGTCTATCATCGCCATCCGCCGCGCCTGGGCGAACACAGCGATGAAGTCGCCGCCGAGATGGGCTACGACCAGCCAGCCATCGCCCGCCTGCGCGCCGAAGGGGTGCTGGCATGAGCGGGCGCTTCCCGACGCTATCGACGGCGCAATACGAGGCGCTGCTGCGGCTGCCGAGTGGGCGCGTCCGCTGTGTCATCGATACCGATACGCGCAACGAAATCGACGATCAATACGCGCTTGTCTGGGCGCTGCTCTCGCAGGACCGCCTGCAGATTGATGGCGTCTACGCCGCGCCTTATTCGTTTTTGCGCCGCTGGGATGAGCTGCGCGCTGCCGACCGCGCCCGCAATAATCCCGCCGATGCCACCAGTGAAGAACGCGCCCTGCTGCCCAAGTATCAGAGTCAACTTCAGCGATTGGACGCCGCCGGCACGGATATCTATGACCCTGCCCAGGTCGACCCGCAAAACCTGATTATGGTCGAGCCCGGGCGCGGCATGGAGCTTAGCTATCAAGAGATCCTGCTCTGCTGCGAGAAGCTGGGTATGGATTGCGCCGATAAAGTCTTTCGTGGCGCGGATCGTTATCTGGAATCGCTGGATGAGCCGGTCGAGAGCGCCGCCACTGCCCACTTGATTGCGCAGGCGCGGACGGCGACGCCCGAAATGCCCCTGTATGTGCTGGCGGTGGGCGCGCTTACTAATGTGGCCTCGGCGCTGCTGCTGGCACCCGAGATCATCGAGCGCATCGTGGTCGTCTGGACGGCTGGCTATCCGACCACCGTGATGGATGTCGAACAGCCGTCTTTCAATATGGAGCAGGACATTCTGGCTTCGCAGCTGCTATTTGATAGTGGCGCGCCACTGGTCTACATCCCCGGCTTTCATGTCGGCGCGCAGTTGAGCCTGTCCCTGCCCGAGATGGAGGCTTGGGCGCGCGGCAAAGGCGCAATCGGCGATTACCTGCACTGGCTCTACACGCACAATCCGCATTATCCATTTCAAGGGTTGAGCGGGCACTTCGCGCGCAGTTGGATTATCTGGGACCTGGTCAATATCGCCTGGCTCCTGGAGCCGGGCTGGCTGCCTTCTTACCTGCACGATGCGCCCTGGCTGACTGCTGATTGTCGCTGGCTGCGGCATGGCGCGCCCCACCACCCCATCCGCGAGGCGCTGGATATCAATCGCGATGCCATTTTTCGGGATTTCTTCGGCAAGCTGGCTCGGCTGAGTTGACCCCTCAATCCCCCCGACAGGTCAGGGGGAGGCTAAGGCTAAACGTGCGAGTCGACGCCTCGCCCCTACAAATGCCAGGCCAGGGGGTAGACACTACGCCGCTGCGTCCTCCAGCGCATCCGTCCACAAACCGACCGCGGCCAGGGCATTCATCTTGGCGCGGTGCTGCAGCGCTGCTTGGGCAGCCGGCACATTCTCGGCTTGGTTGCTCCATAGCGCCATCGGCAGCCGTTGCAAAGCGCGCGCATACGAGAAGCTCAGCGCCCAAGGCAAGTCATACTGCGCATTCATGGCGTTGAGGCGCGCGGTGGCATGGCAATCGCTTTGCCCGCCGGACAAGAAGACGATGCCCGGCACAGCGGAGGGAATCTGCCGGCGGAAGACCTTGACCGTCTGCTTGGCGACAGTATCCACATCAGCTTGCACGGGGCATTCATTGCCCGAAAGCACCATGCTGGCTTTGACCAAAATGCCTTCCAGCTCGACGCGATGCAGATACAGCGCTTCGAATGTGCGCGCCAGCACGCGCTCGGTGATCTCGAAGCAAGTTTCGATCGTGTGCTCGCCCCAGAGCATGACTTCGGGCTCGACGATGGGCACAAGCCCCGCTTCTTGTGAAAGGGCGGCGACCTGCGCCATGACATAGGCATTGGCGGCGATGGCATAGTCGCTGGGCGTGCCCGCGCCAATCTGGAAAGCTGCGCGCCATTTGGTGAAGCCGACGCCCATGCCCGCGTATTCCGCCAGCCGCTCGCGTAAGCCATCCAGCCCGCTACCGACTGTTTCGTCCGCGCTGCCCGCCAGCTTGACCATGCCTGTGAATGGCGAGATGCCGGGGATGATGCCATCCGCAATCACCTGCTCCAGCAGCGAATTGCCAGCCTCATCGCGCAGGCGCACTTGCTCGTCGGTCATGATGATGCCGCTGATATAGTCGTTCAGCCCCGGCGCGCGGAAGAGCAGCTGCGACCAATTGCGGTAGCTGTGCTCGTCGACTGTGCTGCCGCCAGCCGCCAGTAATTCCTTGAAGGCGGGCGAGGGGCGGTCAGCCGCCATGATGCCTTTGCCGGGCTGGACGAGCCGCCGGGCGATGTCGCTGGTTGTCATATTTGCCATGCTCCTGAAGACCGATTGCCGCGCGCCATTGTGTCAGCGCATGGGCATCGTTGCAAGCCCATAGGAGGATTTTCAGCAGCGCTTCGCCTAGGAATGAAGGATCGTCATTCTCTAATTGGGACGGTGATTGGGGGCAAAACGATGGATCGCCTTCCCATACACACTAAGCTGGCCTGGTAACCATACTTCACTAGGAGTGGTGTGCTGAATCAATAAATCGAGGGTCTTTTCTTTCCAAAGCCAGAATTTCACTTCTCGAAAATGAGTGCGACTATCAGTTCGCATTTCGATTTCGCCCAATGTTGTTCCGACTTTGAACAAGACTTTCAAGTCAGAGGTCTGCTTAGGTTAGGGTTGCGCGCTTTTGAGTTTTCTACAGAAATCTGCGCTGACAGGACACGCAACACATCTTGGCGGTAAAAGACATGAAATTGATCGTTCTGAAGCACCGTTAGATATTCAACTTCGCCAGCATTGAACATCGCTTTATCAAAGAATTCAGACAGTATTCCTCTGTCTGCCAGCTTGTTTCGTAGTGCTCGCATATGCGGTTGCAAACGAGACTTGTAGAAGGGTTTATTTTCCACATAGTCGTCACGTATTTCGGGAAACGCGTCAATGCAATTTATTAGTATTTCGCCAATTCCATCCATGTATCCGAAATCAGGGTCAGCCTCAATACGCGAGCGTCTATAAAGGAAGATTTGCCATTTCAGATTGCCACTCTTGACAGAATGCGCGTCGCCATTTCTATCAATTACGTCCGTTTTGCCTTTTGTATCACCTGTGTAAACCCCAGAAAGACCAATGAGATGGGCAAATCGTAGCTCATCATTGTGACCTGCTTGGCGGACGTGTCGCGCTTGGTCAGATGTCATTGCCCTTCTACGGCGACGTCCCATCAGATGCTCGCAATCAATATCTCGTGCGACTTCTTGACATGCCCGCGGTTATCGGCAATTCGATTAAGTCCGATGCGCGTTTCACCTTGCCCCATGGTGTATTGCCAGCTCACATCCACGATTTTGAAATCAGCGTACCATTCGCGGATGGTTGGGCAATCGTTGTAGGACAGGATGAAGCCGCCACAATGTTCACGCAGCAGGTCGCGCAGCAACTCGTGGTCAAAGCCTTTGTGGTGAATAGGAAAATTGCGCTGCGGATAAATGCCGCGAAACATCAGACTATCGCCGCCGAGGTAATAGGGCGGGTCGCAATAGAGAAATTCGCCATTGTGCAGGGGGATAGATTCTTCAAATGACAGGCAATGCGCTTGCAGGCTGGGCGCGGAAAAGTCGCGCAGGCGACGCAGCATTGATTCGTAACGCCCGGAATTCTCATAGATTTTGGACATCCAGCCCAAAAAACCCGGCCCGTATGACAAATTGTGATTGAAATAATACAGCGTGGCTAATTCGAGCGGCGGCAAGTGGATCTCGCCATCCCAATGCGCTTTAAGCCTTTCCTTGACTTGGGCATACGTTTCTTTTGTGGGCGAAAGCTGCTTCAATTTCTCATATAGCCCGTGCGCGTCAGAAAGAAGTTCTTGCCAGAAGTTGACCAGGATATCGAAGATATCGTAGGCAGTAACTTCAATGCCCAGCTCGCGCGCGCAAGCGACCTCAAAAGAACCGCCGCCCAAGAAAGGCGAGACCAGGCGAGTGATGCCGTCGGGCAGGCGTTCAATAATATGGCCCACAGCCAGGCTCTTGCCGCCCGCATAACGGATCGGCGTGCCGATATACCGTTTGTATTTGGATTTGCCATTGACGCTGCGCAGGTTTTCCAGCAAGGCAACCTTAGACGATATAGGGGCAACTGCAAATAGCGGCTGCTGTGTCAACATAATATTGCCTCCGTACCTTGACACATACTATGCCATTTTGCGCTATTATCTGTCAACTCATTATGTAAATTGCATAATCTCCGCCCATGCCCAAGAGGATGCCCGCCATGACAACCCGCGCCAGAGACAGCCTGCCCAAGACCATGCCCGCCATCGTCTGCCATGGCCCCGAAGATTACCGACTGCAAGAATGGCAAGTGCCAGCGCCCGCCGCTGGTGAAGTCCTCATCCGCGTGCAGTCGGTCGGCATCTGCGCCAGCGACCTCAAGTGCTATCAAGGCGCGCCCCTGTTCTGGGGCGATGCTGCGCGCGAGGGTTATTGCCAGGCGCCCGTCATCCCCGGTCATGAATTCGTCGGCGAAGTCGTGGCATTGGGCGAAGGCGCGGGTGAGCAATATGGACTGGCGCTGGGCGATATTGCCGTCAGCGAGCAGATCGTGCCTTGCTGGGGCTGTCGATTCTGCAAACGCGGACAATACTGGATGTGCCAGGACAAGCACGATGTCTATGGTTTTCGACAGGCGACCTTCGGCGCGATGGCGGAATACATGCTTTTCCCGCGCGGCGCATTGAATTACAAGGTGCCCGAGACCCTGCCAGCGCATCATGCCGCCTTCATTGAGCCGCTGGGCTGTTCTATCCATGCTGTGCAACGTGGCGAGATCGAGCTGGATGATGTCGTGGTCATCGCCGGCTGTGGACCGCTAGGCTTAGGCATGTTTGCCGCGGCGCGCCTGAAAAATCCCCGCCTGCTCATCGCCATCGACCTCAATGACGAGCGGCTGGAAATCGCCGAACTATGCGGCGCGGATATGAGCCTCAACCCGCTAAAGACCGATGTGGTGGACGAAGTGCTCAAGCTGACCGATGGTTATGGCTGCGATGTGTATATCGAAGCGACCGGCTACCCCGCTGCCGTTACGCAAGGCTTGCAGATGATCCGCAAGCTGGGCACCTTTGTTGAGTTCAGCGTCATGCGTGAGCCAGTCACCGTCGACTGGACGATCATCGGCGATACCAAAGAGCTCAACATTCATGGCTCGCACCTTAGCCCCTATGCCTACCCCATCGCCATCGACATGCTCTGCAAGGGGCTGCTGCCGATGGAGCGTATCATGACGCATCAGTTGCCGCTGAGCGACTTCCACGCCGGCATGGAGCTGGTGGCGGCTGGCA
This sequence comes from Chloroflexota bacterium, assembly GCA_009840575.1. GTDB lineage: Bacteria > Chloroflexota > Anaerolineae > Aggregatilineales > Phototrophicaceae > UBA6055. The sequence continues at coordinate 18,766 of VXNO01000060.1, forward strand.
CGGAGTCGGTCAAGGTAACACTGACGCCTTGAGGCAGCGCGCTTGCCCTGCGCCAGACAGCCGCTCAACTTGCTAAATCGCGGCTGTATAGGTACACTGCCTGCGTCTGTGAACAAATAACCATCAATATACAGGAGCGGAATATGTCTGCAAAACACAAGCTGTCCCGACGCGACTTCTTAAAGACGGCATCAATGGGCGGGCTTGGCGCTTTGCTGGCGGCGCAGGGATTGTCGCTGGCGGCGCAAGACGCGGTCATCAATATCGTCAGCTCGGGCGCGAATATCACCAGCGATCCAGTAACCTTCCGCTGGGTCGATAGCGGCGACCAAAAAGCCGTCTTTTGGAATGCCTTCTTCGCCGAATATATGGAAGCGCACCCGAATGTAAGCATTCAGTACGATGCGCTGCCCTGGAACGAAATCGCGCAGGTGGTGCCGCTGGGCATCCGCAATGGCACGGCGCACGATGTCTTCCAGCGCCCGCTTTCGGTAACGTTGGCGCAAGCGGTCAACGAAGGCTGGCTAGCGGCTTTGGACGATGTCATCCCTGACTTTGAGAACTGGAAAGCCAGCTTCCCCGGCGGCGTATTTGTCGAGGGCATCACCGGCTTCAATGGCAAGACCTATGCCTTCCCCGCCACCTCCAACAAGCGCTACGGCACGCACCTGCTCTACAATGTCGCCTACCTCGAAGAAGCCGGCGTCGACCCGCAGGCTGGTCCCATGTCCGCTGATGACTTCGTTGCCACCGCCAAGAAAGTCACGGAGAATGGCGCGGGGCGTTATTTCGGCTTCATCATGGGCGGCAACCAGGTCAACCGCTGGGGCGCGATCGTGCGTGAGTTCGCGCGTATGGCGGGCGCAATCAGCATGGGCGTCGGCAACTTTGATGTCGACCTGTCCACTGGCGAGATTCCTTATACCAACCCGCTCTATCTTGAGGCGATTGCTGTGCTGCTGCGCCTGCGCGATGATGGCAGCGTCTTCCCCGGTACCTTGTCGATGAATGCGCCCGAAGCCCGCGCTCGTATGCCGCAAGGCGCTGCTGGCATGATTCTGCAGGGTCCTTGGAATATCCCCATCTGGCTGCGTGAAAATCCCGACTTTGACTTTAACATCGCTGGGCAGCCGCTGCTGGATCCGCCGACACTGGTGCCAGTCACGGTCGGCCCCGGCGGCTCGAACGAAATCCAGGTCAACGCCGCCGCCAGTGATGAAGCCAAAGCCATCGCCGGCGACATCTTCCACTACCTCGGCACTTACGAGGGTCAGGTCGCCTGGGCGACGCTGGTGGGTGCGGCTGACCCGGCCATCTTCGCCGAAGCCATCGCCGCCGCTGATATGCAGCCGCTGGAGCGCAACGCCCTGCTGATGTTCAACGAGCAGGTGCGCGTTGGTCCCAGCCAGATCGTGCGCAACCCGGATACCGCCGCCGTCAACCTGGAGCTGCGCCCGGTCACGCCCAACCTGGCGGAGACGGTGCAAGGCATCTACACCGGGCAGATAGGCGATGCCGCCGCCGCCTTGGCTGACCTGGAGGGACGCGCCGATGCCGAGCTCGACCGCGCTATCGCCGCCGCCGTCGAGAAAGGCGCAGAAGTCTCGCGCGATGATTATGTCTTCCCCAACTGGGATCCCTACCAGGATTATGGCGAAGACAAATACGCCGAGCTCTAGCGATTCGGTGCCACCATCCCCTTATCCCATAAAGGGAAAGGGGGAATCGCTTAGCGCGAACGGATAGATAAAAGCCAGCCTCCCCCCGTTGATACGGGGGGATTGAGGGGTAGACACGCTTGACCACCATTCAGATTCCGCTAGCCAAGCCCGTCCAGCATAGTCGCAGCCTGCGTCAGCGCATCGCCGATAACCGCTGGGTTTACCTGTTCATGCTGCCGTCGCTGATATTGACCTTAATGTTCACGCTTTATCCCATCTTCGCCTCATTTTATTATTCGCTTTTCCAATGGTCGGGCTTCACTTCCCAGCCCTTTTACATCGGCATGCAGAACTTCAGCGAAGTGATCATCGACAGTCAGTTTTACAACGCCTTCCGAAATTCTTTCATCTTCATGTTTTGCAGCGTGCCTATCAAGCTGTCGCTGGCGCTGATCATCGCCATTGTGCTCAATGACCGGGCGCTGCGCCTCGCGCCGATCTTCCGCACCATGTTTTTTGTGCCAGTCGTAACCACCACCGCCATCGTCGGCATCGTCATGACTTTCATCATGAGCCCCTTCAATGGTCCCATAAATATGATCCTGCTTGACCTGGGACTCATGGGGCGACCCATCGACTTCTTCGGCGACCCCAAGCTGGCGCTGTATTCCGTGGTTGGCGTGGAGATCTGGAAGTGGCTGGGCATCCCGATGATTTATTGGCTGGCGGCGTTACAGACCATCCCCGCCTCGCTCTATGAAGCGGCGGAGGTCGATGGCGCGAACTGGCGGCACAAGTTCGCATATATCACCGTGCCGCTGCTGAAACCCTTCGCCGTCATCATCGTGCTCATCACAGCGGTGGGCACCTTAAATGTCTTCGCGCTGGCGATGACCTTGACGGGCGGCGGGCCCTATTTCGCCAGCGAAGTCATGGAAGTCTACATCTACCGAACGGCATTCGGCGCTGCCAACAGCATGACCCTGCCACGCATCGGCTATGCTTGCGCCGCGGCGGTGTATTTTGGCTTGTCCGTCATGGCGGTGGCCACCTTGCAGCTCGTCGGGGCGCGCTGGGCGCAAAAAGAGCGGGCGGGAATTTCCGCAGCGGAAACCACAGCGGGCGGTGAATGATGACGGTCAAAGCGAAAGGACTCAGTTCCGAAGAACACCAGCGGCGACTGGAGATCCGCGCGACGCGCCTGCGCGAAATCGTAACCACCATCATCTTGACGCCACTGGCTTTGATCTGGGTTTACCCCTTTTTGTGGATGGTCAGCGCGGCGATGAAGACCAATAACGAGATCTTCCGCGCCGGCACCAACCTCCTGCCCGCCGAGCCAACTTTCGAGAATTTCCAGCGCGCCTGGGTGCAGGCGAATATGAGCCAGTATTTCCTGAATACTGTGGCTATCGCGGCTGGTTCGGTGTTCATCGTGGTGGCGACCACCTCGATGATGGGCTATGTGCTGGGGCGATATCGCTTTCCGGGGCGGCGCATTGTCATAGGCGTCTTCGTGGCGACTGTCTTCTTGCCCAAAGGCTATACCATCATCCCTATCTTCGAGTTGATAGGCAATTTGGGTTTGGATGGCACGCTCTTTGGCGTCATCCTGGCGCAGAGCGGCGGCGCGCATGTCATCTTCATTCTGCTATTCGCCGGCTACTTCGGGCAGATGCCCAAAGAACTGGAAGAAGCGGCGATTGTGGATGGCGCGGGTTTTTTGCGCGTCTTCTTCCAAATCCTGCTGCCGCTGGCAAAGCCGGTCATCGCCACCGTCGTCATCATGCAGCTCATTGCCAGTTGGAACGACTTCTTGCTGCCGCTGGTGCTGACCTTGCCGCGCCCCGAGCTGCGCACGCTTTCCGTGGGCATGTTCGCCTTCCGCGGCGAATACTTCACCGACTGGAGCGGGATGGCTGCCGCCGCCACCATCGCCATCATCCCCATCATCCTCGTCTTCTTGACCATGCAGCGCTACTTCATCGAGGGCATCGCCGGCGCGGTGAAAAGCTGAGTTTACCCCCTTGTCCCTCCGGCGCGTCAGGGGGAGGTAAAGCGCCATGCACAGGAAATTCACTGCCATAATAGAGAACTTAGAGAACCGACCAGCTGAAGCGACTTGCGCGTAAAGGAATCATCCCCATGCCCAAGCTCAATATCCTGCTCATCACATCCGACCAGCAGCATTGGAACACGTTGGGCGCGGGCAACCCGCAGATTGATACACCGGCGCTGGACAAGCTGGCGACGCAAGGCACGACATTCACGCGCGCCTATTGCCCCAACCCCACCTGCACGCCCACGCGCAGCAGCATGATTACCGGCAAGTATCCATCGCAGCACGGCGCGTATTCGCTCGGCACCAAGCTGCCCGAGAGCGAGACGACCGTCGGCGAACTGTTCAGCCAGGCGGGTTATCGCACGGCGCTGGTGGGCAAGGCGCACTTCCAGCCCCTGCATTCAACTGCCGAATACCCATCGCTGGAAGCCTACCCGACCCTGCAAGACCTGGACTTCTGGGCGGATTTTGAGGGCCCATTCTACGGCTTTGACCATGTCGAGCTGGCGCGCAACCACACCGATGAAGCGCATGTCGGGCAGCATTACGCCTTGTGGATGGAAGAGCGCGGCTTGAGTAATTGGCGTGATTACTTCTTGCAGCCGACCGGGCATGTGCAGGCGCAGCGGCGCAAGTGGCTCATCCCGGAACGTTTTCATTACAATGCCTGGATAGCCGAACGTAGCAGCGCCCTCATCGAACAGTACCAAGCCGCCGATGAACCTTTTTTCCTGTGGGCGAGTTTCTTCGACCCGCATCCCAAATACCTCGCGCCCGAGCCCTGGGATACCATGTACGACCCCGAGTCCATCACTGTGCCCGCGGCCGCGCCCGGCGAGCACAATCAGAACCCGCCGCATTTCCAACTGACTCAGCAGCCCGAGCCCGATTTCTCTGCCTGGCAAGAGCCAAATGGCAGCGCCTGCCACGGCTTCCATTCACACCTGCATGATCGCGGCGAGTTGATGAAAGACATCGCCTGCTATTACGGCATGGTCAGCTGCATGGACAAGTACATCGGGCAGATTATCGACAAGCTGGACGCGCTAGGCTTGGCGGAAAATACCCTGGTCGTCTTCACCAGCGACCACGGGCATTATTTCGGGCAGCACGGCTTGATCGCCAAAGGCGCGTTTCATTATGAAGACGGGCTGCGCGTGCCGATGATCGCGCGGCTGCCAGGGCGCATACCCGCCAATGCCAACAGCGACAGCTTGCAATCGCTGGTCGACTACGCGCCGACTTTTCTCGCGGTTTGCGGGCTGGATGTGCCGGAGGAAATGACAGGCTTGGATCAATTCGCGGTCTGGGGCGGCGATGAGTCCAGGGCGCGCTCGTCTGTCATCATCGAGAATCGCCACCAACCGACCACCCTGCACCTCAAAACATTCGTCGGACAACGTTACAAACTCACCCGTTATTTCGGGCGGGATTATGGCGAGATCTTCGACCTGCGCGATGACCCGGGCGAGCTGCGCAATCTGTGGGCTGACGAGAGCCTGCGCGCAGAATTGACCGAAGCTATGCTGCGCGCCGAGCTGCAAAAGGAAGTAGTGGCGAGGTCTGCCCCCCTCGGTACCCCCAACAAGTCAGGGGGAAGGTCTACCCTCGTCAGAGCTAGCTCCCCTTCCCCGGCTTGCTGGGGCAAGGGGCCGGGGGATAGGGTATATTTGCCCGCCATGAACATAAAAAGCTGCAACTGGCGCGGCATCCAGCTCAACTTTGACCCCGCGCAAGACATATTTGAGCTGTTTGACCTGACAGCCGACCCGCACAAGCAGCGCAACCTCTGGCATGAAGAAGCAAGCGCGGATATGCGGGCTGACATGGTTTGGGCGCTGCTGCAGAGTCGCTGGGGGCTGGAGCCGCTTTGGATGCCGCGCGTGGCGGGGGCGTGACCCATTTTGCCCCCACCCCAAACCCCTCCCCCAAAAATGAGGGAGGGGCTTTAACGCCTCAGAATGAGGGAGAGGCGCTGACTCGTCCGCTCAGCCGCGCCGCACGATATAGATGCCGATAGCCAGCGAAATGACCGTCGCGACTTCGATGGGCAATGCCGGCTCCATAAAGCGCAGCCACAACAGGTGAATGCCAATCAATATCACCAGGGAAATGAAGACGCGGTCGAAGGCGTTGGTATAAATCGGCAGGAATCCAGGCTCTTTATCCGAACGGGCGAGTCGCTGCCTCGCCCCTACTTCTTCCTCCCGTTGATACGGAGGGGCCGAGGGGGGTAGATTAGCCATTCGCGCCTACTCCTTGACCGCGCCGAAGGTTAAACCCATGACGATATAGCGCTGGGCGAAGAGCACGATGACGGCTGAGGGTACCAGCGTCACCATCGACATCGCCGCCAGCTCGCCCCAGTTCGTGCCCGTCACCGTCACGAATTCCGCCAGCGCGGTGGTGATGGTGCGCGCCACCACGCTGGTCAAGTTGGCGGCGAAGAGGTACTCGTTCCAGGCGAAGATCCAACTAAGGATGCCAGTAACCGCCAAGCCGGGCGCGGAGAGCGGAATGATGACATGGCGCAGCACGCCCCATAAACCAGCGCCATCAATCATCGCGGCATCATCCAGCTCTATCGGGATGCCGTCTATCACGCCTTTTAGCAGCCAGATGGCGAAAGGCAGGTTGAATACGCAATACAGCAGGACCAAACCCAACTGCGTATCAAAGAGCGTCCAATCGCCCAGGCGGAAAGTCCGCGTGAACATGATATACAGCGGCAGCAGGAAAGCGGCTGGCGGCGCCATGCGGTTGGTGATGAGCCAGAAGAAGATATTGTCGCGCCCAGCCAGCTTGTAGCGCGAAAGCGCATAGGTCGCCAGCAGCGCCAGGATCATCACCAGCAAAGCGTTGGCGGTGGAAACCACCAGCGAGTTGGTCATATAGCGCTGGAAGGCGCTGTCCGTCAACACATTGCTGTAATTCTCCAGGTAGAGGCGGCTGAGCATCAGGTTGGGCCTGCCGAAGAGTTCCACCCGTGTGCGCATGGAGACGACGAACATCCACCAGATGGGGATTAAGGTCAGCAGGGTCATAAAGATCCAAAAGGCGTAGGTGCCAAAATAAGACCCGATGCGCCGCCGGCGGCTCTGGTTCATTCGACTTCTCCTTTGCGCCGCCCGGATATGGCGATGAAGAGCAGCCAGCACAATACGATGGTCAGGTACAACGTGATGAGGGAGACAGAAGAGCCATAACCCCAGTCCGCGCTGGCGGCTGGCGAGGTTACGCGCCAGATATAGATGCCCGTGAAACGTGTGCCAGGTCCGCCGCCAGCCAGCATCCACACTTCGTCAACTGTGCGAATGGCGTCCATGATGCGGATGAAGACCGTCGTCAGCAACACGGGGCGCAGGAAAGGCAACGTTACATACCAGAAGACTTGCAGGCGGTTCGCGCCATCGACTTTGGCTTGTTCGACCGGCTCACGCGGGATAGACGACAAGCCCGCCAGCATCGTCAGCGTGACGAAAGGCGTCCAATGCCAGATATCCATGAGCACCGAGGTCATCAGCGCCTGGTCGGGGTAGGTGCCAATCTGGTAAGTCAGTCCGAGCCAGCGATCCAGGAAGAAAGGCACAGGACCAAAGCCGGGGATGACCAGCAGCCGCCAGATAGCGCCGACAGCGATGGGCGCAACCATCAGCGGGAAAGTGTGGATGATGCGGAAGAGCGACTTGCCGGGGAAGCTGCGCGTCAGCATCTGCGCCAGCACGAAGCCCAGCACGATCTCGCTGACAATGGCGAAGACGGCGAACCGTATCGTCAAACCAACGGAACTCAAGAATAAATCATCAAACACCAGACGCCGAAAATTATCCAAGCCGTTAAAACGAAGGCCATCTTCGGCGGCAAACACATTCCAATCGAAAAATCCGACAACCAGCACATAAATAAATGGCGCGAAGCCAAATATCAGTAGAATAATCAATGTCGGGCTGAGTAGCGCCCAGCCAACGCGCGGATTTCGCATAATCCCTCCAGTCCCCCCGATAAATCAGGGGGAGGCAGGCTTGACTGGGCGACTCCGTGAGCCGCCCGATAGAACCCCCTCGGACCCCATCTTGACAGGGGAAGTAAAGCCGCTGCGAGGCGACTCGAGTGTTCCCCCGTTGATACGTGGGGATTGAGGGGGTAGTCCGAAGCTACATGCCGTAGCCCAGACGAGACAGTTCTTCGTCCACAGCCATGGCCGCTTGCGAAAGGGCGTCAGCCGGTGTCAGCTCGCCCAGGATCGCGCGTTGGATGAAGGGATCGATGATCTCGCGGACTTGAGCGTGGAAGGGGAAGGGCGGCGCGCCAGCAAAGAGCGGGCCCTGTTCTTCCAGCAGCGTGTAGTAGCCGTCTACCTTAGCGTCCTGCTCGGCGATGAGCGGATCGTCAAAGGTGGCGGTGTGGGTGATGCGCGCGCCAGCGGCAGCCCATTCCGCCTGCACCGACGGCTGACCGATGAATTGCAGCCAAAGCAAGGTGGCTTCTTTATTGCGCGAGCTGTGCGGGATGCCAAAAGCGCCGCCATCGTAGTAGCCGATGTAGCCCTCGCCCATCTGCGCGGCTTCGATCACGCCGGGCGCGGTAACAGGCAGGCGAACGCCGACATTGCCGGTGACAGCCGAGCGGTTCTCATCGGTGGCGATCCAGGCCGCGTTTTCACCATAGACCCAGCCCTGCGCGGCACGGCCAGCGGCGAAGCTGGAAGCGACCTCATCCCAGGTGCTGGAGGTGGCTTCGGGCGGGGCGTAAGGCAGCATGCTCAGCCAGAAGCTCAGCGCCTCAACAGCCGTATCGCCATCCAGCGCGCCGCCATTGGCGCTCTGGGCGCTGCCGGCATCCAGGTTGATGCCCCAGTTGTACAAGCCAAAGGAAGGCCCGATCGACTCGAGGAACTCATAGGTCGAGGCGGGGTGGCCCGTGCTGCCCTGCACCGTCGTGCCCCACAGGTCCATGTCCATCATCTCGCCATAGCTGGTGAAGAACATCGCATTGTCGGCGTACTGCTCGAAGGTTTCAGCAGGCGCAAGCGGATAGCCATATTCTGCTTCAAAAGCCGCCATGATGTCGGCATCTTCGAAGAGGTCTTTGCGATACAGGTAGACCTTGACGAAGGCTTCCATGGGCACACCGAAGAGGTCGCCATCAGCATTCTTGAAGTAATCGGCGAAGCTGGTGAAAGCCATCTCGTCATAGTCGGCGGAGGCCAAGTCCATGTTGTCGGCGGCGAACTGCGTCAGGTTGACCAGGTAATCCTGCGCCAGGTAGCTGTAGATGATGTCCTGTTCGATGTAGACGAAGTCATAGATGCCGGTATTGGCTTCCATGTCGTTGATGGCTTTGGAATACATCTGGTCCCAGGATGTCGTCTCAAACTCGACATTGATACCAGTCAGCTCGGTGAACTGGGCGGCGAGCACATCGGCGACATAATTGGAGGGTGGCGTGCTTTCGGATACGCCGCGGATGGTCGTGCCGGCATAGGGCGCGGCGGCGTCTGCCCACCACATGTCGTCAGCCGAGACCAGGCTCATGTTGGCGACAAGCGCAAAAGCGATGAGCAATACGATAGTAAAACATTTCTTCATGGTGTGTCTCCTTGGAGTGAAATTAGAACGGCTAAAGCTCGCTGGGCAATCCCAGCGCGGCAGGCATTATAGCATAGAATGCAGCATAAATACACAGAGACTGCCAAGGGGAGTGGCGAATCTGCTGGATATGCGTTGCTTTGCCCCCGCCCCAAACCCCTCCCCCCAAAATGAGGGAGGGGCTTTAATACTAC